>CAZZZI010000164.1:0-10898 GCA_964658415.1 uncultured Sphingomonas sp.
ATTGTCATTTCCTCATCTGGTTTGTTTCTTTCGATGAGGTGAATATAGCTCGTGCGGCCGTTAATGACCAACGCCCGATTACCACTGCAGCCATGCGCCTAATGCATACGTTGCCCCATACCTGCGACAAAATGACCAATAAACGATCATAAAATGTGCACATGACGCGTCCGGCATCCCCAACGCGGTTAACTACTCGTAAAGCCGCTTGACCGTGGCGATGCAGTCGAGCTCCTTTAGCTGCACCAGCATCTGGTTCAACTGGCGCAGGTCCCAGACTTCGACGTCGAGCGCCATCTCGGTAAAGTCGGCAGCCACCCGCACGGTGTTGAAGATGCGGATGTTGACGTCGATATCGGCGACGGTCTGGGAAATCTTGGCAAGACTGCCGGGCTCGTTCAGGGCGTTGATCAGGACGCGGGCGGTGAAGCGGGACTTGTTGGCTTCATCGAGGTCCCAGCGCACATCGATCCAGCACTCCGGCTGATCGTCGAAGCGTTGCAGCGCCGGCGACTGGATCGGGTAGATGATGATCCCCCGGCCCTTTTCCAGGATCCCGACAATACGGTCGCCAGGTACGGCGCCGGTGGGGGCGAAGTGGACGGCGACGTCGGCGGCCAATCCCCTGATCGGCAAGGTTTCGAGATCGGCGATGCTGCCATTGGCAAGATCGGGTTTGCTGAGGCCGGGGATCTTGAAGATCATGCCGGCGCCGCTGCGGACGTTGAACCAGCCCTCGTCACCGGCGGGCTTGACCGTCACCCGCTCGTCCTGGTGATCGGGATAGACGGCGCGCAGGACGTCCAGCGACGACATCTCCCCTCGCCCGACGGCGGCAATGGCATCCTCGACATCCTTCTGGCCCAGGCGGTGCAGCGCCGGCTTCAGCGCATCGCGGGTAAAGATCTTTCCGGCGCGCTCGAAGGTGCGCTCCAGGATGCGATAGCCGAGGCCGGCATATTGCTTGCGGATTGCCATGCGCGTGGCGCGGCGAATCGCAGCGCGGGCCTTGCCGGTGACGACGATCTCTTCCCAGGCGGCCGGCGGCACTTGCACGCCGGAGCGGATGATCTCGACCTCGTCGCCATTCGCCAGACGCGTGACCAAAGGCATGATCCGGCCGTTGATCTTGGCACCGACCGTGGTGTCGCCGATGTTTGTATGCACGGCATAGGCAAAGTCGATCGGGGTCGCGCCGCGCGGCAGCGCGATCAGCTTGCCCTTGGGGGTGAAACAGAAGACCTGGTCCTGGAACAGTTCGAGCTTGGTATGCTCCAGGAACTCTTCCGGGCTGTCGCCCTCGGCCAGCGCCTCGATCGTACGGCGCAGCCATGAATAGGCGTTGCTCTCGCGCGACAGCAGGTCGCCTTCCGAAGTGTTCAGATCCTTGTAGAGCGCATGGGCTGCAATGCCGTATTCGGCAATCTCGTTCATCCGCCGCGTGCGGATCTGCAGCTCGATGCGCTGGCTGGACGGGCCGACGATGGTGGTGTGCAGCGAGCGGTAGTCGTTTTGTTTGGGGGTGGAGATGTAGTCCTTGAAGCGGCCGGGCACGACGCGCCAGCGCGTATGGACGATACCGAGCGCCCTGTAGCAGGCAGGAAGGTCGTCGACGATGATACGGAAGCCATACACATCCGACAGTTGCTCGAACGACAGCGACTTCGACTGCATCTTGCGAAACACCGAATAGGGCTTCTTCTGCCGCCCCTTGGCAACGGCGGTATCGAGGCCGTTGGCAACCAGCAGATCGCGAAGCTCGGTCTCGATCTTCTTGACCAGTCCCTCGTTGCGTTGCGACAACTCCTCGAGGCGCTTGGTGACCGTGTCGTGCGCTTCCGGATTGATGTGGCGAAAGGACAGCTCCTCGAGCTCCTCGCGCATGTCCTGCATACCCATGCGGCCGGCCAGCGGCGCATAGATGTCCATCGTCTCTTCCGAGATGCGGGCCCGCTTGTCCGCCGGCATATGCTCGAGGGTACGCATGTTGTGCAGGCGGTCGGCAAGCTTCACCAACAGCACGCGCACGTCGTCGGAGATGGCGAGAAGCAGCTTGCGCAGGTTTTCCGCCTGCTTTGCCTTGCGGGTGACGAGATCGAGCTTCTTGATCTTCGTCAGGCCCTCGACCAGACGGCCGATGTCTTCGCCAAATAGTTCGTCAATCTCGGCCCGGGTGGCGGTCGTATCTTCGATGGTATCGTGGAGGAGAGCGACGGCAATGGTCGATTCGTCGAGATGCATATCCGTCAGGATAGCGGCGACTTCGAGCGGATGGGAAATATAGGGGTCGCCGCTGGCGCGCTTCTGCTGTCCATGCTTCTGCATCGCATAGACATAGGCCTTGTTCAAAAGGGCTTCGTTGGCGTCGGGCTTGTATTTCTGAACTCTCTCAACAAGCTCGTATTGCCGCATCATCCAACGCTACTCCGGTAAAAAGAAAAGCGCGCCAATCGGCTGACTGGCGCACAGACATTTCACCATCATATAGCTCCAACGCGGAGCATCAAGATTGACGATCAGTAATCGTCGCTCTTTTCCGGCGGAACGAGGCCTTCGATGCCGGCCAGCAGCTCTTCTTCCGACATCTGGTCGAAGGTAACGGCCTCTGGCTTGTCGTCGTCCTCGTCGCTCGAGGCGGCGTTGGCGGCAGCAAGCGTTGCGGGATCGGGCTCTGGCTCGTCGACTTCGACGTGCTTCTGCAGCGAATGGATCAGGTCTTCCTTGAGGTCGTCGGGAGACAGGGTCTCGTCGGCGATTTCGCGCAGGGCAACGACGGGGTTCTTGTCATTGTCGCGGTCGATGGTGATCGCTGCGCCCTGCGAGACGAGCCGGGCGCGATGGCTGGCGAGCAAAACGAGCTCGAACCGGTTCTCTACCTTATCAATGCAATCTTCTACGGTGACACGGGCCATTGCCTGTCCTTTACGGTCGTGATGTCGTCGACATGTCTGGAATTAGGATGCCGGATACAATCAAACGACGGCAAATTCAAGTTTTTCCTCATCCGGGGTGGCAGAACCCCTTGCGCAGGACGTAAATCGAGATTTGATATCTACGAATTCAATCCCAGGTTGCTTGGAATAACCGGATTACTGCCCTAAATCTGGTGTATATGAACAATTCGTGAATTACACGTCCTGTTTCTTTATTTAGCGATAAGGCTTTGTTTTGATTGCCTTTTAGTGTTCTCTTTTTGTAGCATTGGATAAACGACCATGTTTGACCCACGCGAAAAAATTGCACTCTTTATCGATGGCGCCAATCTTTACGCCGCGTCCAAAAGTCTAGGCTTTGACGTCGATTACCGCAAGCTGCTGAAAGCGTTCCAGAAACGGGGCTACCTTCTCAGGGCCTATTATTACACTGCGTTGATCGAGGATCAGGAATATTCCTCGATCCGGCCACTGATCGATTGGCTCGACTACAACGGCTACAAGGTCGTCACCAAGCCCGCAAAGGAATTCACCGATTCCATGGGCCGGCGGAAGATAAAGGGCAACATGGATATCGAACTGGCCATCGACGCGATGGAGCAGTCCGAAACCGTGGACCACATGGTGATTTTCTCCGGCGACGGCGATTTCACCACGCTGGTCGAAGCCCTGCAGCGCCGTGGCCGCAAGGTGTCCGTGATCTCGACGATGGCGACGCAGCCGCCAATGATCGCCGACGACCTCAGGCGCCAGGCCGATCACTTCATCGATCTGGTATCGCTGAAGGCAGAGATCGGCAGGGATCCGTCCGAGCGTCCAGCACGTCCGGTCGAGGCAACCCCATCCGAACAGGACGAATAGCCCTGCCGGAGGCCGTTGTGAGAGACTAGCGGATTTCGGGGTTCAGCCGATGGCCTCGAAGCGGATTGGCTGCGCGCCGTCCCAAAGGACCCGGCGCCCCATTTCGGCCAGTTGGTCCGCGCCGTCTATGACGGTCAGGAAGTGGTTTCCGGCGAGGCTGCCCATCTTGCTGGCGAAGGACGAGCTGCCATAGGCAAACAACAGCTCAGTCTCGCTGTGGCCGCCGGGATAGAGCAGGATGTCGCCGCGCGACGGGTGGCATGTATGGTTCTCGAAGCCGACGCCGAATTCGAAATCACCGAGTGGAACCCACACCGCCTCGCCGCTCCAGCGCGAATGGATCGTCTTGTTGACGAAGGGCAGCAGCGCCTCGAACGCCTTGCAGGTTTCCGGCGCCTTCTCCGCCTCGAACCGCGCGATGAAGACGAGATCGCCGATGGTCAGCCGCAACCGTTCCATCAGCCGTTGTCCTTCAGGATTCGCGTTTTCTGGCGGTTCCAGTCGCGTTCCTTTTCCGTCTGGCGCTTATCGTGCAGCTTCTTGCCCTTGGCGAGCGCCAGTTCGAGCTTGGCGCGGCCCTGGTCGTTGAAATAGATCTTCAGCGGAATGAGGGTCATGCCCTCCCGGTTGATGCCGACGCGAAGCCGGTTGATCTCGCGGGCGGTCAACAGAAGCTTGCGACGGCGGCGCGGCTCGTGGTTGAAGCGGTTGGCCTGCAGATATTCCGGCAGATAGGAATTGATCAGCCAGATTTCGCCGCCCTCGTCGGACGCGTATGAATCGGCAATATTGGCCTTGCCGTCGCGCAGCGCTTTCACCTCTGTCCCCATCAGCATGATGCCGGCTTCATAGGTGTCGAGGATCTCGTAGTTGTAGCGCGCCTTGCGGTTATCGGCGACAACCTTCTTGACGACGCGTTGGCTGCCTTTGGGTGCCATGATCTGTGTTCCGTCCCTCAGGATACCGGCGGCGCTGTCAACGCAGGAAGATGCGGGCCGCTGTGATGTTCAGGGCCCTAGATAGGGGAGTATGACCGCAATGTGAAGATGCAGCGGCGACGAAGGCCGCCGCATCGTGCCGTCAGTTGAGCAGGCCGGCGTGGCGCATGGCGGCATCGATGGCCGCTTCCGTGCCGGGCTCCAGCGTCGAGAGCAACGGCGAGCGAACATGGCGGCTCATCCGCTCCAGACGCGACAGTCCGTATTTCGCACCGCAGAGGCCAGGCTCCAGGAAAATCGCCTTGTGCAATGGCATCAGCCGATCCTGGATCGCCAGCGCAGCGGTATAATCGCCGGCTAGCGTGGCCTTCTGCAGATCCGCACAAAGGCGCGGCGCAACGTTGGCGGTCACCGAGATGCAGCCGATCCCGCCATGGGCGTTGAAGCCCAGAGCCGTCGCATCCTCGCCCGACAGTTGCTGGAACTCCTTGCCGCAGGTGATGCGCTGCTCGGAAACACGCTCGATCTTGCCAGTCGCATCCTTGACGCCGACGATATTGCCATAGGCCTTCGCCAGCGCACCCATCGTCTCCGGTGTCATGTCGACAACCGAGCGGCCGGGAATGTTATAGATATAGATCGGCAGCTTCACGGCCTCGGCGATCGCCGAAAAATGGGCGTAGAGCCCCTTCTGCGTGGGCTTGTTATAGTAAGGCGTGACAACCAGAACGGCGTTGGCACCGACCTTTTCGGCGTGCTGGGCCAGTTCGATCGCCTCGCGCGTGTTGTTGGAACCGGCACCGGCCATGACAGGCACCCGCTTTGCGGCCACTTCGATGCAGAGTTCGACCACGCGCTTGTGCTCGGCGTGCGACAGGGTTGGCGATTCACCGGTGGTGCCGACAGGCACGAGCCCGCTGCTGCCTTCGTTGATCTGCCATTCTACGTGTGAGGCAAAAGAAGCTTCATCGACGGCACCCGCAGCGGTGAAGGGCGTGACGAGAGCGGGAATGGATCCCCTGAACATGCAAACTCCTCAAGGCCTGGCAATTCACGCTTCGGCCGCAATCCTTGGTTATGAATCTGCGCACCATAAAGCGGCCATCTGACGCCGACAAGCGCGCTTTACGGCTTCGTTTGCAAAAACCCAATATGATAATTGATCGACTATTCGTTTCCGCGGTAAGGTTTCGTTAAGATGGCTTTCGGCTAATGGAAGGGATCTGAATTCGCGTGAGTAGCCGGATGAACAAATCTGCACTGGCTTTGTCGGCCGCCGGCCTCGCCGTTGCCTGGGGGTGCCTTGCCGCCGGCCTGCCGCTCGACATCCTGCCGCGTTCCGCCGAACCGCCGCTCACCGCCATTGCCATGGCGATCCCCAGCGACCCGCTGACGACAGGCTCCATTCCGCGGGCATCCAACCTGGCGCCCGCCAGCACCGAACTCAAGTCCGGCCTCGATGCGCTGTCGAACAAGAAGCCGCTGCAGGCCCTGGCCATTCGCGATGGCATGGCGCGCGGCACGCTGGATCGCCATATTCTCACATGGGCCATCGCCACCTCGGGTCAGGCCGGCATTCCGTCCGCCGAAATCGCTGCGGCCTCGCAGGAACTGGCGGGTTGGCCGGGTCTTGGGAGCCTGCGCGGCTTTTCCGAACGGGCCCTTTACAATGAAAATCCACCGGCAGCCGAGGTCCTGGCTGCCTTCGGCGATACGGCCCCGGAAACGCCGGAAGGCGCTTTCATTCTCTCCAAGGCGCTAATCGCCACCGGACGGCCCGCGCTCGCCGCTGCCCATATCCGCAAAGTCTGGCGCAACCAGATGCTCGATACAGCGCTCGAGGACAAATTCCTTGCTGCGTTTTCAGGCCTCCTCGGCCCTGCGGACCACAAGGCGCGCATGGATCTGCTGCTCTATCGCAGCAAGACCGCGCAGGCCAAGCGTTTCGGCGATCTCGGCAAGGCCCAACCGCTCTACACGGCCTGGGCAGCGGTGAACGATCGCAGCCCCCGCGCTGCGGCCCTCATCGCCAACATTGCGCCCCAGTGGAAAAGCGACCCCGCCTACCTTTTCATGCGGATCGAGTACGAGCGCCGCCAGGAGCGCTACGACACGGCGGCATCCCTTCTGATGCAGATGCCGCGCGACCGCAGCCTGCTGGTCGACGCAAGCCAGTGGTGGGACGAGCAGCGGATCGTCAGCCGCGGCCTCGTCGACCAGGGCGATTACGAGACTGCCTACCGGATCGCCGCGAACAACGTCGCCGTCAGCCCCGTCGACGTCGGCGAGGCGGAGTTCCATGCCGGCTGGTATGCTTTGCGCGGACTGAAGGACCCGGCAACGGCAGCAACACATTTCCGCAAGATCCTGCAGGTCTCGAACGGCCCGATTTCGGTATCGCGCGCCTGGTACTGGCTTGGACGCACGGCGGAAGCCGGAGGCCCGGGCAAGGCGAGCGAATTCTACGGCAAGGCCGCCGCCCTTCCCAGCACGTTCTACGGTCAGCTTGCCGCACAAAAACTCGGGCGCCGGATGCTCGATGTCACCTACCCCTCGCCCTCCCCGGACGACCGGCAGCGCTTTCAATCGCGCGAGGCCGTGCTTGCCATCGCGCGGCTCGAGGCGGCCGGCAACGGATGGCGCGCCGACAGTCTTTACCGTGCACTCGCCCAGCAGTTGCAGAGCCCTGGCGAGATCGCCTTGCTGGCAGCGAGCGCGGAGAGATCCGGCAATCACCAGTTGTCGCTGCAGGTCGGCAAGATCGCCTATGGGCGCGGCGTCGATGTTGCAGCCCTTGCCTTTCCGATCGGCGTCATTCCCGACAACGCCAATATCGCCGGTTCCGGCAAGGCTTTGGCCTATGCGATCGCCCGCCAGGAAAGCGCGTTCAATCCGCAGGCGGTGTCGTCCGCGAATGCGCGCGGTCTCCTCCAGCTGCTGCCGAAGACCGCCAAGGCCGTCGCCGGTCGCCATGGGATGGTCTATTCTTCCGATCGCCTCACCCAGGATGCGGGCTACAACGCGACGCTCGGCTCGCACTATCTCGGCGAGCAGATCGATGCCTTCAGCGGCTCCTATATTCTGACCTTCGTCGCCTACAATGCCGGGCCGAAGAAGGTACCGGAGTGGATCGCGCGCTATGGCGACCCGCGCGGCAAGCCGATCGACGAGGTCGTCGACTGGATCGAACGCATTCCCTTTCCGGAAACGCGCAACTATGTCCAGCGCGTGATGGAAAACTACGAGGTCTACAAGGCCCGCCTGGGACAACAGAGCGATATCGTACAGGACCTGGTTCAGGGACGGGGCTGAGGTCGCGTAACGCTGTACGATCGCCAAGCGCGGTATCCGTGGCTCCCTGTCCCCCGGACGCATATTCACGAGACCACAGAGTTTATCGTTGCTGGACGGCAAAGTCGCCGTCCGGTGACAGCCGCTGTAGGCAAGGCCGGCATATACCGGAAACGAAAAACGGCCCAGCTGGGATACCGGGCCATTTCTCCGAACGGAGGTTAGTTCAACTTAGTCTTAGAACGAGCGCTGGAAGCGGATGATGCCCGACCAGGTGTCCTTGTTGACGCTGTCGTAGTTGACGTAGGTCACTTCAGGCTGGATCAGCAGGTTCTTGACCGGGAAGAACTTCAGGTTGCCGGTGGCTTCGAAGGTCTTCTTGTCGTCGTAGGCCAGCTGGATGTTGGCCTTCAGCTTGTCGTTGATCTGCTGGCCGATACCGCCCCAGACAGCCCAGTCGCCCCAGCCGATACCAGCACCACCGGCACCAGCATACTTGTTGAGCTTGTTACCGTCGGTGTTGTAGCCACCCATGAGGAAGGCCGTGAAGCCGCCGAACTTGGCATCGATACGAGCCTTGACAGCGCCTTCTTCGACGATCGAGTCGTAGCCGCCGACAACCTTGAAGCCGAAAGCGCCAGCCTTGTAGCCGAGGCCGAGAACGCCGTCAGGAGCGTAATGGTCGGAGCTGTTCTCGCCGTTGGCGCCAGCGGACGTGCCGTTGTTGCTGTCTTCGAGCGAAGCGACAGCCGTGAAGCCCGTGCCCGAATCGTAGCTGTAGGTCAGCTGGTTCAGTTCGTCGGTGCCGTTGATGCCGTATTCGATCACGTCGTCGTTGATGACGTCGCCAGCGTAGCCGAGGTAGGTCGAGTAGACCGAGTCAGCCTTACCGATCAGGAAGCCGCCGAGGCTGATGTTGGCCCAGAGAAGCTTGTTGGTGTTGGCGCCTTCAGCCGATTCGAAACGGAAAACAGCGTTGGTCTTGAGGGCGCCGTATTCCGTGTCGCTTGCCGTGTCCATGGACAGTTCAGCGCGGGTCTTCCAGTAGGTGCCGCGAGCAGCAGCGTCCTGGCCGGCCTTGTAGGCATTGTACCAGCTCACGTCGGAGCGAACTTTGCCACCGATCTTGAGGCAGGTTTCCGTGCCGGGGATGTAGAAATAGCCAGCGCCGTATGCATCGCAGATGCGGACGTATTCAAGCGGCTCGGGTTCAGCGGCGACGATTGCGTCGGCAGCCTGTGCACCGGATACGACCGACAAGGCAGCAGCCGAGCCAAGAAGAAGGCTTTTAATGTTCATTGCAGTTAGCTCCAATCAAAAGACGACTGGGCGTGAGATATCTCGCCGTAAAACGACGTGCCCTACCCCATCCCGGTATTTGTGACCCCCCCTTGGGGAGAACCAAAGCGCGTCTGCTTCGGTCCTGGGTGCAACATACCGATTGAATATAACAATGAAATATCAATGCGTAACGCGTGGCATTTGTGACATAGCTTTGGAATAGTGCGTTGCACAAAAACCACGTCACGAAACTGTGATCTTTCTGTCATGAAGCGTTACCGCATGAGAGCTGGGAGCGACACTCCACGCCCCCTCCGCCGAACCGATCGGCAAAACGAAAAAAGCCCGGCTCTGAAGCCGGGCTTTTCCTAATCGACCGAAGTCGAATTAGATTAGAACGTGCGCTGGAAGCGAAGGATACCGGATACGGTGTTGTCGTCCAGGATCGCGTTGTCGTACTTCGTGTAGGTGACTTCTGGCTGGATCTTGAAGCCCTTAGCAACGAAGACGTTGAGGTTCGTCGTAGCCGAGAACGTCTTGCTGTCAGCGTACGAAACCTGAGTGTTCCACTCGAGCTTGTCGTTGAACTTGACGGTCGTGCCACCCCAAACCTGCCAATCGCCGGTCGAAGCGCCGCTAGCATCGCCATTGGCGTAACGGTTGATCTTGCTGCCGTCCGTGTTGTACTGGCCGAGCAAGAAGGCAGAGAACGTGCCGAAGTCGACGTCGAGGCGAGCCTTGACAGCGCCTTCTTCAACTACGGAGTCGTAACCGCCAACAACCTTCAGGCCGAATGCGCCCGTCTTGTAGCCGAGACCGGCAACGAAGTCAGGTGTGTAGTGGTCAGACATGTCGCGACCGTTGTTCGGGTCGGTTGCGCCGGAGCCGGACTGGCTGTCTTCAACCGACAGAACGCCAGTGAAGCCGTTGCCGCCGTCGTAGACGTAGGAGAGCTGGTTCAGCTCGTAAGGTCCGTCGCCGATGATGTCGTCGTTGATGACGTTGCCAGCATAACCGATCCACTGGTTGTACTGCGAATCCGTCTTACCAACGATGAAGCCACCGAGGCTGATGGTTGCGAAGAGAACCTTCGAAGCGTTGTTGCCTTCCGTCGAGTCGAAACGGTAGACCATGTTGGTCTTCAGCGGACCGTATTCGGTGTCCGTTGCAGTGTCGACGTTCAGTTCAGCGCGGGTGTGCCATTCAGTGCCAACCTTGAAAGCGCGGTTGCCAGCGTTGCCGCCGGTGACTGCGTAGGGGTCATGCCACTGAGCTTCGGTACGAACCATGCCGCCGATCTTGAGGCAGGTTTCCGTGCCCGGGATGTAGAAGTAGCCAGCGCCGTATGCATCGCAGATGCGGACGTATTCAAGCGGCTCAGGCTCAGCAGCAACGATTGCGTCTGCAGCGTGAGCACCGGATACTGCTGCGAGGGCAGCAGCGGAGCCGAGAAGTAGGCTCTTGATGTTCATGATTGACCTCCAGTTCAAAGTTTCAATTGGGTCTGGGATTTTTAACCCGAAGGCATTCCCTGCCCCATCCCCATGTTTCAAGAAGTGGACGATCACGCCCTCGCTTCCGTTGTTGAAAATAC
>CAZZZI010000165.1:0-7374 GCA_964658415.1 uncultured Sphingomonas sp.
AACCGCCCGATCATGATCGACTGGCTCAACGCCTATGACGACGGGGCGCCGACCAGCCCCGGCATCTTTCCGGACTGACATCTTCAAGACCACCGCCTTAATCAAAAAAACGAGGGAACCGAAATGACGAGAGTTGCCGTGATCGGCGCTGGCCCCTCGGGCCTGGCGCAACTGAGAGCCTTCCAATCGGCCGCAGCCAAGGGGGCTGACATCCCCGAGATCGTCTGCTTCGAGAAGCAGGCCGACTGGGGCGGGCTGTGGAACTATACCTGGCGGACCGGGCTGGACGAATATGGCGAGCCCGTGCATGGCAGCATGTACCGTTATCTCTGGTCGAACGGGCCGAAGGAATGCCTGGAATTTGCCGATTATTCCTTCGAGGAGCATTTCGGCAAGCCGATCGCCTCCTATCCGCCGCGCGCGGTTCTCTGGGACTACATCAAGGGCCGCGTCGAGAAGGCAGGCGTTCGCGACTGGGTGCGTTTCAGCACGCCGGTGCGGATGGTGACCTTCGACGAGGCGAGTAAGACCTTCACCGTCACCGCGCACGACCGCGTCAACGACCGGATGTATGACGAGGTCTTCGACTACGTCGTCGTGGCGTCAGGCCATTTCTCGACGCCGCATGTTCCTTTCTTCGAGGGCGTTGCCAGCTTCGGCGGGCGTGTCATGCATGCGCACGACTTTCGCGATGCGCTGGAGTTCAAGGACAAGGACATCCTCATCGTCGGCCGCAGCTATTCGGCCGAGGACATCGGCTCGCAATGCTGGAAATACGGCGCCAAGTCGGTGACCGTCAGCTACCGCAGCAAGCCCATCGGCTTTGCCTGGCCGGAACGCTTCGAGGAAAGACCGCTGCTGCAGAAGCTGGATGGCAAGACGGCCTATTTCAAGGATGGCACCACCAAGCAGGTCGATGCGCTGATCCTCTGCACCGGCTACCTGCACCATTTCCCGTTCCTGCCCGACAGCCTGCGCCTGAAAACCGCCAACCGCCTGTGGGCCGACCATCTCTACAACGGCATCGTCTACGAGAAGAACCCGCAGCTCTTCTACATCGGCATGCAGGACCAGTTCTACACCTTCAACATGTTCGACGCGCAGGCCTGGTACGCCCGCGACGTCATCCTCGGTCGCATCCCGCTGCCCGACGCGGACGGCATGAAGGCGCATTTCGACGCCTGGCGTGCGCGCGAGGAAGGGCTCGAGGATGCCGAGCAGATGATCTGGTTCCAGGGCGATTACGTCAAGGAACTGCTGGCAGCGACCGACTATCCGGATTTCGATATCGAGGGGGTCAACCGCACCTTCATGGAATGGGAACACCACAAGGTGGAAAGCATCATGGGCTTCCGCGACAACGGCTATCGCTCGCTGATGACCGGCAACATGGCGCCAAAGCACCACACGCCCTGGATCGAGGCTATGGACGACAGTCTGGAGGCCTATCTCAGGAACTAGGCCGCAGTGGAGCGGCCGACCTGACCGACGGTCGGCTGCTTTGGACACGGCAACATGGCAGACAGCGGCTGACCGCGCGCGCCCATCGTTTACGTACCGTTTACCAAGAAAGCAGGCCGTCTCGAACTGGCAGGTATCGCAAGCGTTGTCAGGCTGCAGTCTTCGGGAGTGCTTGTCGTGACCTTTTCCAATATACCGTTTATCGGCCTCGGCTTTCTGGTCCTCGGTCTCGCAGGCTTCGTCGGCGTCGCCATCGCGCTCAACGAGCACCCCCAGCTGTTCGCCTTCATCATCGGCTGGTACATCGTGATGATCGCATTTGCGGCCTTCGCGCTTGGCAAGGGAGCCTATCGCCGGCAACTTTTCGTTCGTGGCAGAATGGCGGGCGATCTCAAGCTGCGTTCGGACATGGTCAACCCGCGAGCGGACCAGTCCATGCGATCAGCGGCTTAATATTACCTCTTCCAGCCTGTTGATTCCGCGTGTTAGAAGCTTCTCACAAGCAATGTCCTTGGGAGAGTCGAAAGGGTGGCTGGTCGTCAGCGAAGGATAGCTCGGTTGACGTCGAAGTCGGCCGCAGCGCTCGTCAGTCTGTTCCTCGTTGCCGTTCTCAGCCTCGCTGGCCTCATGGTCTGGCAGAACTACAAGGCTGCGATGGCGGCCGGGGAAGCACGCGCGCAGTCCTCAGCCCACGTGGTGGCAGCCAACCTGCAATGGATGATCGAGGCAAGCGACCAGGCATTGCGGCGAATCGATGCCCAGCTCGACGAGCAGCCGATCGCTTCCACACCCACGACGATTGCCGACATCTCGCAGGCGGTCGGCGACCTGCCCGCAGGCTTTCAATATTCCGTGTACGATCAGACCGGCGAACTCAGACTTTCGAGCGAGCCGAATCCAACCGGCATCTCGGTGGCGGATCGCGACTATTTCAAGCAGCTGAAGGCTGGCCGGGAGGTGGTCATCTCTGAACAGCTGCAGGAGCGGCTGAGCGGACAGCAGGTCTTCATCCTCGCCCGGCGCATCGAACGCAACGGTCAATTCCACGGTGTCGCGAGCATCGCCATCCCGACCAGAAAGCTCGCCGAATTCTGGAACTCCATGGAACTCGGGCCGAAATCGAGCGTCGGCGTCATCAGGTCCGATGGCTGGCTCGTGGCCCGGCATCCGAGCTTCGACAATACACTGGATCTCAGTCAGACCGCCCTTTTCAAGACCTATCTCCCCAGGAGCCCGCAAGGCTACTACCGCAGCAGCGGCTCGCCGGTGGATGGGGTGGCCCGCATTGTCGGCTACTGGCACGTCGATGGATGGCCGCTGATCGCCACGGCGGGGATCGATACGGCGCAGACGCTGCAGATGTTCTGGTCGGGCCTCGATACGCAGATCATTTTCGGCTTGCCGATTATCCTGATGATCATTGCCGGCGCCATCTGGATCGTCGCCCTGCTGAACGCCTTTGCCGAACGCAACGCGACCCTGGAACAACTGCTGGAGCGCAACCGGTTCCTGTTCCGCGAAATTCATCATCGCGTGAAGAACAACCTGCAGGCCGTTTCAGCACTGATCCGCCTGCAGCCGATCTCGATGGAAGCGCGCAGGGACATGGAGCGGCGGATTGCCGCGATGATCGCGGTTCACGAACAGATCTATGAGACCGATCAGTTCGACCGTGTCGATGTCGCACCCTATGCCGAGCGGCTGGTTCGGGAGATCGCGGCCTCCTATGACGCCGATGTCGCGATAGAGACGCATCTTGCCTCGATCTCCGTCGACCGCGACCAAGCTCTGCCGATCGGCATGATCATCAACGAGGTGGTCTCGAACGCCTTCAAATATGCCTTTATCGGCCGAACGGACGGCCATCTCGTCGTCCAACTGGCCAGCGAAAGCGATGGAACGGCCGTTCTCACGGTGCGCGACGACGGTCCGGGCATCGACACGGCATCCGCCCACAAAGGCATGGGCAGCCGGCTCATCACCGGTTTCGTTGCCCAGATCAACGGCACATTCGCCTATGAAAATGTCGGCGGGACGTCATTCACAATGCGCTTTTCGGCAAACCCGCTGTCCTGACAGCAGCTCGCCGCACCCATTGCGCAACAGGCGTCACTCGAAGACCGCGCGGTATCCCTGGCTCGACACGCAGGACATGTACTTCATGCGGGCCGCCGCTTCCGCCTGGCTCTCCATAGCCGGCACCTCGCTCGGCAGCACACCCGGACCGTTCATCCGGGCACGATAGGCAAACTCCTCCTTTTGCCGGTCATAGGCCGCATCGGCATCGCCGACACACATGACATGCACCACCTGAGGAAACTGCGCCGGACTGCCGACCGGCAGCAGGAGGGGCTTGCCGATGTGATCGACGCAGGAGGAGAGCGAGATGGAAATGCCCAGTATGGCGAGCAGGCGGTGGTGGCTTTTCATCTTGCGTCCCGAAATTCCGTCTTGAATTGTTTCGGGACCCTAAGGCTCGCAAGCTTGCCGGAGGCTGGTTTCACTGGGCCGTGCCACGATCCCCGCCAGCCGCCTTGCGCAGCATTGCAACGGTAAGGGCGCTATTTGCTCGTCGGTTTGCGGGAAACATTGTCGCCGGCGTGCGGGTCGAGGCGCCAGCAATCGAGCGTCGCAAGGAGCGCGACGAGGCCCAGCAGCAGGAAAGCAAGGCGGAATTCGATCGCCGGAATGCCCGGACCCACCGACGGTGCCAGGACCTGGCCGATGCGGATGCCGATGGCACCGAGCGCGATGCCCATGCCCATGGTGAGTTGGAAGGCGGTGCTGAACAGCGTGTTGGCACCGGTCATCTGCGGCTTCGGGATATCGGCAAAGGCGATGGTGTTGAGGGCCGAAAAATGCATCGACCGACACATGCCGCCGATGAACAGGATGGGGATGATGAAGGCCAGCGATGAGGTCGGGGAGAAAAGAGCGCAGGCGGCGATGAAGACCGCATTGAGGACGCCGTTGACGAGCAGCACGCGGCGGAAGCCGTATCGTCGCAGGATCGGCGTGGTGGCCGGCTTTATGAGAAGATTGCCGGCGAAGACCGCGAGCGTCATCATGCCCGCCTCGAAGGCGCCCAGTCCGAAGCCGACCTGGAACATCAGCGGCACCAGGAACGGAACCGCGCCGATGGCCATGCGAAACAACGAGCCACCCCAGAGGGCAACGGCAAAGGTCGGCTTGCTGAGGCCCGAAAAATCGATCAATGGATGGGCACTTCGACGAAAATGGAAAACCGCGGCCGCCAGCAGAACCGCTCCTGCGGACAGGTAGAGGCCGGCAGACAGCCATTCCGGATCCGCGCGGCCGACGAGTTCCAGCCCGTACATAAAGGCAGCCAGTCCGCACCCGCTGGCGACAAACCCCGTCCAGTCGAATGGCCGCTTATCCTGGTGCTGCCCCTTTGGGATCAGGATAAGCGCAAAGGCGAACGCCAGCATCCCGAGCGGAAGATTGAGGAAGAAGATCCAGCGCCAGCTGGCGTGATCCGTCAGAAAGCCGCCGAGCGGCGGACCGAGCACGGGTGCCACGAGGGCCGGCCAGGTGATCGTCGCGATGGCCGAGATCAGCTTTTCCTTCGGCGTGTTGTTGAGCACCAGCAACCGGCCGACCGGAACCATCATCGCGCCCCCGACACCCTGCAGGATCCGCATGACAACGAAGGTGACGATGTCCTGCGCAAACCCGCAAAGAACAGAGGCGACGGTGAAGACGACCACGGCGAACGAGAACACCAGCCGGGCACCGAAACGATCGCTGATCCAGCCGCTGATCGGAATGAAGATGCCGAGCGTCAGCAGGTAGGCACTCATGCCGACGTTGAGGTCGACGGGCCGCACGCCGAACGACGCGGCCATTTGCGGCAGTGCCGTTGCAATCACGGTACCATCGAGGTTTTCCATGAAAAAGGCGCCGGCGACCAGAAGCGCCAGCAGCAGCGACCGGGCCTTCGGTCCGTCTGCGCGATCGGTCTTTTGCCGTGTCGTTGCGTCTGCCATTGGAACTCCGGGCTTGGCACTGTCTGCTAGTGGGACATCGCTTCCTTGGCGTCAACCTTCGCCGCTGTGCCACCCATGCGATGGGTGACCGGAATGAGCCAGGTGGTGAGGAATGTCAAAACTGCCACCACGAAGACACCCCAGAAACTCCAGTGCAGCGCTGCATTGAAGACGGCCCTGATGGCCGGATTCGAGGAGAGTTCGGAGAGACCGGTCGGCTGGTTCAGCACGTTGTGCAGCGTCTCCGCCAGGGCGCCGCTGCCGAAATGGGCGATGCCGAGATTGAGGATCGATCCGAGCGCGGTGGCACCCAGCGTGTTGCCGAGGCTACGCGAAAACAGGATCGAGGCGGTAGCGCTGCCGCGCTCGGACCAGTCGACGCTGTCCTGCACCAGCACGATGCTGGTCAGGCTGATCAACCCCATGCCGAAGCCCATGAAGAAGGCACCGATACCGGCCGGAATGGGCGTGCTGTCCTGATTGAGAAACAGCAGGAAAATCGCCCCGAACGGAAACAGCAGACTGCCGACCCTGAGGGTCCGGCGGATGCCGAAAGCACGGAACAGTTTCGGAGACAGCACCACGGCGAGCGGCCAGCCGACGATCAGCATGGTCAACGTGAAGCCCGCCTGCAGCGAGGAGCGGCCAAGGACGCCCTGGACGTAGATCGGCAGCACCGTGGTGAGCCCGATCAGCGCCATCCCTGCCAGAAGCGTTGCGGCATTGCTGGTGGCGATCAGCCGCCGGCTCCAGAGCGCGATCGAGATCAATGGCTCCGGTGCCCGGCTCTCCTGAAACAGGAAGAGAATGCCGGATACCACGAACAGCAGGCCGAAGCCGCCGAGGACGGAGGCGCTGGCATCTGTCTCCGTCAGGATAATCAGCAGCGAGACGATGGAAATCGAAAACAGGATCGTGCCGAGATAATCGATACTGACCACGCGGGGTTCGATCTTCTCCTTCAGGAACAGCACGAAGCCGGCAATCGTCAGCACGCCGAGCGGCAGGTTGATCCAGAATATCCAGGCCCAGGAGAGATAATCGACGATGATACCGCCGGCGAGCGGACCGACCACCGCCGAGATCGCCCAGACACTGGCCAGCACACCCTGGACCTTGGCCCGTTCCTCGAGCTTGTAGAGGTCGCCGACAATGGTGGTGGTGACCGGCTGGATGGCGCCGGCACCGATGCCCTGGACAAGCCGGAAGACGATCAGCGAGGTCATCGACCAGGCAAAGCCCGCCAGCGCCGAGCCGACGAGGAAGATCAGGATGCCGACGATGAGGATCGGCTTGCGGCCGAAGATGTCCGACAGCTTGCCGTAGATCATCGTCGTCGTCGACTGCGCCAGCAGAAATGCGGAAAACACCCAGCTGTAATAGGTGAAGCCGCCGAGCTGGCCGACGATGCGCGGCATGGCGGTCGCCACGATGGTTGCCTCGATGGCGACCATGAAGGTGGCCAGGACGATGGCGCCGATGACCAGCGGACGCTTAGAGCGGTCGACGAAGTCGGTCATCGACATTCCTTTCTGACGCGTGCACCCATCTTTACAAGGCGCTGGCCATGTCTATGACGTCGGGTTCGCAATGGATGTTGGATATGGAAACAGGGAAAGCGGCAGGCGAATCTCCTCGTCAATAGGCCTGCCAGAGCGTGTAAGCATTGAATATTTCTCGTCGGTGAAGTCAAGATCGTCGGCGTCAGAAAAGTAAGGGAGACTTCACGTTCCAGCGCCCGGGCGATCTCTCGGATATCGATCCTTACGATTGACTCCGGCCGTGCGGCAGCAGCATATCGCTGGGGCGAGACGGAATGCAGCCCTTTCATGGAGTGACCATTGACCGAAACCCTGTTCGATATCCCGCTCAAGCGCGCCGACGGCCGCGCTGCGACACTGAACGA
>CAZZZI010000165.1:7474-9680 GCA_964658415.1 uncultured Sphingomonas sp.
GCCAAGCACCCACTTTACAAGGTCCTGACGGCCTCAGCCGTGCCGACCACCGGCGAGGGTCCGATGCGCGAGCGGCTGAAGGGCTACGGTATCGACACCGGTTCCGCCAACGACGTTCTCTGGAACTTCGAAAAATTCGTGATCGATCGCAAGGGAACCGTCGTTGCGCGCTTCGCACCGGATGTTACACCGGACGATCCGCGCCTTCTCGCCGTGCTCGACGAGCAGCTGTCGAAGGCCGCCTGAGCGCCCGCCCGCCTGCCCCTCGGCGACGGCCGGAGGCTAGGCCGCTCGATCAGCCGGTGAGAGCGGTAACCTTTTCCGTGAGATCGGCGATATAGGCGTCGGCCGAAAGCTCGCGTCCGGTGGCGGCCACCAGGATCTCGGTGGGACTCTTCGAGCGGCCGTGCTGGTGGACGTTCTGCTGCAGCCAGGTCTGCAGAGGCGCGTAGTCGCCAGTATCGAGCCCACCCTCGACATCCGCATCCTTCCGAGCCTCGGCAAACAGCTGCGACGACATGATGTTGCCGACGGTATAGGTCGGGAAGGAACCGACCATGCCGGACGACCAGTGCACGTCCTGCAGCACGCCGAGGGTATCGGTGGGGACATCGAGGCCGAGATAGGACTTGACCTTGTCGCGCCAGATCGCCGGCAGATCGACCACCCGGATCTCGCCCGCCATCAGCCCCGCCTCGATTTCAGAGCGCAGCATGATGTGGAAATCATAGGTAAGCTCGTCGGCCTCGACGCGGATGAGGCTCGGACGGGCGGCGTTGATGACCCGCCAGAAGTCGTCGACCGAGACGTCTGCAAGCTGGTCGGGGAAAACGGCCTGCAGCTCGTGGAAATGCAGGTCCCAGAACCGGCGCGAGCGGCCGACGCGGTTTTCGAGCAGCCGCGACTGGGATTCGTGCGTGCCGAAGCTCGTGCCGCCCACGGCGTAGAGATTGACGAAATCGGTGGTGAAGGTGGAGCGCGAAAACTGCTCCGAGATGCCCTGCTCGTAGAGGCCGTGGCCGGCTTCGTGCCAGACCGCGAACAGGCCGCCCGGCAGCCAGGTCTCGCGGAAACGTCCTGTGATGCGGACGTCGGCGCGGGTGAAGGATATTTCGAACGGATGGACGGCATCGTCGAGACGACCGCGACCGAAGTCGTAACCGAGCCGCGTCGCGATCATGCTGGAGAACTGGCGCTGCTGCTGGACGGGATAGGCACGCTCGAGGATCTCGCTGCGCACCTTCGCCTCCTTGGCCTCTGCGAGCAGTGGGATCAGAGATTTCTGCAACTGCCCGTACAGCGTCTGCAGCTTCGACCAGCGCATGCCGGGCTCGTAGGTCTCGACCAGCGCGTCGTAGGGATGCTCCTCATAGCCGAGGGCTGCGGCGATCTCGCGCTGCATGTCCATGGTGCGCTCGAGGACGGGTGCGAAGCCGGCAAAATCATTGGCGGCGCGGGCCTTTACCCAGGCGGCCTGGGCCTGCGTCTTCAGGGTCGTCGAGGCCGCGACGAGCTGCGCCGGGATGCGCGACAGCTTGGCGATGGAGGCAGCGGCCTGCTCTACGGCGACGAGGCGCAGGTCATCCGATGGCGCGCCGGCGAGTTCCGCACGGGCGGTCTCGATAGCGCGCTGGAGCGCGTCACCGGTTGCCAGGTCGCGCGCGATGCCAACCAGGGTGGCGATCTGCTGGCCTCGGGCCTCGACGCCCCCTGCTGGCATCATGGTGCGCGAATCCCAGGTCAAGAGGTTCACGGCGCAGAGAATATCGTTGATCCGGGCAACTTCGGTTTCGAAGATAGCAAAGCTCATGGGAATAGGCCTTCAGGCGTTGAGGAGCACTTCGGGGGCGCCGAACTCGGTGAGGTGGCAGGCGGCATATTGGCCGTTGCCGCGCGGCGTGAGCACGGGCCGCTCGACGAGGCAGCGCTCGAAGACATGCGGACAGCGCCCGGCAAAGGGACAGCCGACCGGCAGGTTCATCGGGCTCGGCAGCTCGCCACGGGTGGCGGCGGTGCGGTTGCGGCGGGTCGGATCGAGCTCGGGCGCAGCATCGAGCAGCGCCTTGGAATAGGGATGGCGCGGCGATGTGAACAGCGCCTCGGAGGGGCTGACCTCCATCACCTGGCCGAGATACATCACGGCGACCCGATGGGAGATGTGACGCACCAGCCTGAGGTCATGGGCAACGAAGACGACGGTGAGCTG
>CAZZZI010000165.1:9780-10878 GCA_964658415.1 uncultured Sphingomonas sp.
TCCGTCAGGCTCGGCGGCGTGCCGTCGATCGACGACAGCATGGTGCGCACCGCCCGACCGCGCGGCACCGAGCCAAGCAGGCCGCGAGTGTAGGGATGGCGCGGTTGGGCGAACACGTCGACGACGGTGCCGGTTTCGACGATCCGGCCGGCATACATGACAGCCATCCGGTCGCAGGTGGCGGCGACGACGCCGAGGTCGTGGGTGACCAGCACGACGCTCATCGCCAGGCGGTCGCGCAGATCGAGCAGCAATTTCAGGATCTGGTCCTGGATCGTCACGTCGAGCGCTGTCGTCGGCTCGTCGGCCAGCAGCAGTTTTGGCGAACAGGCGAGCGCGATGGCGATCATCGCCCTCTGGCGCATGCCGCCGGAGAACTGATGCGGATATTCGTTCAGCCGCCGTTCCGCGTCGGGGATACCGACGATGGTCATCAGCTCCAGTGCCCTTGCACGGCGCTCGCGGCGACCGAGGCCGGTATGAGCGCTGAGATTTTCCTCGATCTGCAGTCCGACCGGCAGCACCGGATTGAGCGCCGTCATCGGCTCCTGGAAAATCATCGCGATTTCGCTGCCGCGGATGCGCCTGAGCTCCTCGTCGGACATGGCGACCAGGTCGCGGCCGCCCCACTCGACGCGGCCGGTGACCTTGCCCGGCTCACGGATCAGCCGCATGACGGAGCGCAGGGTAACGCTCTTTCCCGAGCCGGATTCGCCGACCAAGCCGACGACTTCGCCGGGCGCGACATCGAAATCGATATCGGCGGCGGCAATCGCCTGGCCCCGCGCTGTTTCGAAGGTGGTCGTCAGGCCGCGAACGACCAGTCCGCTGTTGTCGCTTGCCGGTATCATCGGCGTATCCTCAAAAGTTC
The DNA here is from genome assembly GCA_964658415.1 of uncultured Sphingomonas sp. GTDB lineage: Bacteria > Pseudomonadota > Alphaproteobacteria > Rhizobiales > Rhizobiaceae > Rhizobium. Next base: position 10,652 of record CAZZZI010000165.1, read on the forward strand.
GGCGACGCCATCGCCGGCGAGGCTGAATCCGAGCCCCGTCAGGACGATCGAGATGCCCGGAAATACCGAGATCCACCAGGCGGTCGTCATGTAGTTCTTGCCATCGGCGATCTGGACGCCCCATTCGGAGGCCGGCGGCTGGGCGCCGAGGCCGAGATAGCCGAGGCTGGACCCGAGCAGGATGGCGAGCGCCATGTCGGTCATCCAGTAGACGATGGCCGGCGTGA
>CAZZZI010000166.1:0-10837 GCA_964658415.1 uncultured Sphingomonas sp.
GACAAGCTGAAGCTCGGCGACCAGATTCTCGCCATCGGCAATCCCTTCGGCATCGGCACGACGGTGACCGCCGGCATCGTTTCCGCCCGTGGACGCGACCTGCACAGCGGTCCCTATGACGATTTCATCCAGATCGACGCGCCGATCAACCACGGAAACTCCGGCGGCCCGCTGGTCGACAGCGACGGCCAGGTGGTCGGTATCAACACTGCCATCTACTCGCCCAACGGCGGCAGCGTCGGCGTCGGCTTCGCCATTCCCTCGGACGAGGCGAGGACCATCGTCGCGAAGCTTGAAAAGAGCGGCTCGATCGACCACGGCTATCTCGGCGTCGAAATCCAGCCGGTGACGCAGGACATTGCCGAAGCCGTGGGCCTCAGCCAGCCACAGGGCGCCCTGGTCGCGCAGGTAAACGACGGGACGCCGGCAGCGGCCGCAGGCGTCAAGACCGGCGACATCATCACCGGGCTCGGCGGCAGGACCGTGAAAATGCCGAAGGACCTTTCGCGCGTGGTGGCCGATCTTTCGCCAGGCACCCGCGAGAGCCTGACCGTCTGGCGCGATGGCAAGTCGGTCGACCTGCCGGTGACGGTTGGCGGCAACGACAAGGGCGACCAGCAGGCATCCGCCGGCGGCGGCGATCAGCAGGGGCACAAGGCGGCGCTCGGGATCGGACTTGCCGAGCTGACGCCGGAAGTACGCCAGTCGCTCAACCTGCCGGATGACGCCACGGGCGTCGTGGTGGAAAGCGTCAACCCCGACAAGCCCGCCGCTTCCGCCGGCATCCAGCCGGGCGACGTGATCGTCTCGGTCAATCAGAAGCCGACCCGCAGCGCCCACGACGTTCAGGCCGATGTCGCGCAGGCGAGCAAGGACGGACGCAAGTCCGTGCTGCTGCTGGTCGAGCGGAACGGCAACAAGACTTTCGTCGCCGTGCCGTTCGCAGCAGCCTGAGCGATCGTCAGCGACGCCGCAGCCGGGGCACCGGGTGCGGCGTTGCCGAGCGCATGCAGGTTAGATCGAGATTCAAAACCTCGACCAGCAAGTATGGCGGGACGCCGATGTCAGCTGATATAACCGAGCCGGATGGACTTTGCGATGGCCTGGATGCGGTTGACGCTGTCGAGCTTGATGGTCGCCGATCCGAGATAGGCATTCACCGTATGGACGGACAGGCCGAGCTTTTCGGCGATTTCTTCGCTGATCCGACCGTCTCCGGCCAGTTGCAGGCACGCGATCTCCCGCTCGCTCAGCGATTCCACGGCAGAATTGCGGCGTTCGTCGAGGGAAAGGAGATCCATCATGATCTGGCAGCTGCGCCCGTGCAGGTCGACGATGACATCGCTGGTCAGGTCGATAAAGTCCGCAGTGAAGACGACGATGCCATTGCCGACGGTTCCGAGCCGGACCGGAAAGGCAACGCCGGCATAGGGCAGCATCTTCGATTTCAGCCGCAGCGTGAACGAGGCAAAGTCGATGGCCTCGGCGGTGCTGTCTTCGCCGATCCCGTTCCACATCAGCGGCAGCAGCGACTTTTCCAGATGCTCCAGCATGTCGTCGCCATAGGCGTCGAGGATGGCCTTGATGGCAAGCGGGTTGGCCGGACTGAAGTTTTCGAGCTCGCAGACCAGACGCAGCCGGTTGGGCAGGCCGGAACCGGCGACCCGATAGATGGCGAAATTCTGCGCATCGATCAGCTTCTGCATCGCCACCAGTCGCGGAAACAGATCCGAGCGGCTGGAGATGCGGTGGATCCGCGTCATCTTCAGTTCACGCGATACGGTCGTCTTGTCCGGCGCGTATTTCATGGGATTACCTCAGACCAGGTTGTTTCTCACCGCAAAAGCAATTGCTTCTGATCGGGTCTTCGTTGCGGTCTTGCGCATGACGCTGGTTATGTAGTTGTTGATCGTATTGCGGGAGATGCCGAGGATCATGGCGATTTCATCGCTGGTCTTTCCCTCGGCGATCCAGAACAGGCATTCCAGCTCGCGATCCGTCAGTTCGAAGCTACGCTCGCCCTTGCCCTCGACGCAGTGCCCGAAGCTGGCGAAATAGGCCGTCAGCAACCCGACCTCGCGAAGCCGCTCGGGCGAGAGCACGAAGCCGTCGCGATAGAGCAGCATCAGCGACAGCCGGGTGCGGCCGACATTGAGCGTCAGGGAGCAGTACTGCCGGCTCGATCCTTCCGGCAGGGTAACGTCATCGGGAAGGACCGAAAAAGCCGGCTGGAACAGCAACAGGCATTTCTCAAGCTCGGTAGTGCGCACGTAGCTGCCGACAAGATCGGAAGCGAGCCGGCGAACGAGATCGAAAGGCCAGTCCGACGAAACCACGAAGTCGAGGCCGCTTTCCTGAAGCAAGTCGCAGCGCGCGAGCATGTAGTGAGAGGCGCCAATGTAATCGGTGAGAGCGCGGAGGCCGGAATGGATGAAGGGAGAGCCTGCAACGTCCGTCAGGCGCAGGATAAGCTGGTCTCGGGTCATGCTATTGGCGGAAAGTGCGGGAACAATAACATCACCTTCGCCGCGGCTGGCCTGAAGTATATGCATATCCATTTGCATTTCCTGCCATGTTAAACGTTTAATGTCTGCGCCAAGGAGCCCGAACTGGACTGGATCTGACCTTGAGTGCCTAAACTAACCGCGCCCGAATCACTTTAACTAAAACTACACCCTAGAGCCGCTGACCTCCAAGTTCTAAGGGTTTGGGACATCATCTATTCCATGTATCCAAACCGCTGAAGGTGGCGTTTTCCCTGGAAACGCCCTTTTCCGAGAGGTTAAATCGATTCTGCGAAACCATCAATGGCCCGGTTTCCCGAAGAATAATGGCGCACGAAGCTCCGGTGGTGAGGGCCGCAATCCGGGAAGCAGGAGCCGGATCGCGGCTGGCTGCTGTCGTCGGCGGGAAAGAGAAGGCCGCCTCTCTAAATGCTTGCCGGAGAGCCATGCCTGGCCGCAGGTCGGAAGCGACCGCGAGAACGTCGTGGAAAGGACCGGGGATGACCCCGGCCCTTTCGTCATGCTGCAACGTCGACGGCCCATTTCCGGAGAATTTTCGCGGCCCGCTCTTCGCTCATTTCGACCATGCGCGACAGGCGCCGTTCCGGGCCTTCCTTGACGCGGCGGTTGAAGTTGCCGTCGTCCTCGCCCATGGTCAGCAGGTCGTCGGTGCTGTCGAAGCCGAAGTCGGAGCCGAAGCCATCCATCAGCGCGCCACCGGCGCCGGCACCGCCCGGAGCGAAGTCCGGCAATTCCAGGCCTGCCGCATCCGGCAAGGCGCTGTCGGCTTCGCCACCGGCGAGGCGTCCGCCGGCAACCGAGCGGATCAGCGGACGGAAGCCCATCATGATGATCAGGAAGGCGACGACGACGAAGGCCAGCGAGTTGATGATACCGGCCATGTTGCGGCTTAGCATGTCCATGATGCCGGGGCTGGATGCGGTGTCGTCGAGCAACTGGTTGTCGAGGAAGTCCATCGCGTTGACGGTGATGATGTCGCCGCGCTTGGGGTCGAGGCCTGCGGCCGTGGCGACAATCTTCTGCATATCGGCAATGTAGGCGTCGATCTTCGCCTGGTCGGCGGGTTCGCCGACCATCTTGGCGATACGGCCCTTGTTGACGACCACGGCGACCGAGAGCTTCTCGAGCTTGTAGCTGTTGCGGACGGTGGCCGTCGTCGTGCTGTTGATCTCGTAGTTGGTCTGCTCGTCCTTCTTGTCGGTCTGGTCGCTGTTTTGCGGACCGGCGCCACCGGCGGCGGGTGCCGCCTGGGGGATATTCTGCTCGACGGTTGCTGCCGTATCAGACTGCTGCTGCTGCGACTTCTGGTTTTCCTTGGTGGTGCGAACGGAGCGCTCAACCTTGGATTCCGGGTCGTAGACCGTCGACTGGATCTGCTGGGTATCGGTATTCAGCTGCGCCGTGACGCTGGAACGGAAGTTGTCCATGCCGAGGAACGGTGCGAGTGCCTTGTCGATGTTCTTCTCGACTTCGCCCTGCACGTTCTGGACGATGCCGAGGTTGCGGTTGAGGGCGTTGTTGCCGGGGTCGTCACCGGAAGCGAGAAGCTGGCCTGTCGAATCCAGGATCGTGACGTCGTCGACTTCCAGGCCGGGCACGGCCGAGGCGACGAGATGACGGATGGACTGGGCAGACTTGCGGCCGGCTTCGGCGCCGGCGCGGATCATCACGGAGGCTGTCGGCTTCTGGCCGGCTTTTCGGAAATTGCCGACATCAGGCATGACGATGTGGACACGGGCGGCGCTGATGCCGTTGATCGAGGTGATCGTCCGGCCGATTTCGCCTTCAAGAGCGCGGACGCGCGTGACTTCCTGCATGAAGGAGGTGAGGCCGAGCGAGCCGACATTGTCGAACAGTTCGTAGCCGGCGTTGGTGCTGTTGGGCAGGCCTTTTTCAGCGAGCAACAGGCGCGCCTTGCCGGTCGTCCCGGCGGGCACCGTAACGCTCGTCCCGTCGGTGCCGACCTGGAAATCGATATTGGCTTCTGCGAGGGCGATGCTGATCTGGTTCAGATCCGGCTTGTCCAGGCCAACATACAGCGTTTCCTGGGCGGGCTTGTTGACGTACATGGCAGCGCCCAACACCACCGCAATGGAAAGCACGGCGACGCCGCCCATCGCCATCAAGCGATTCCGGCCTAGATTCTGAACATTCTTCAAGATCTGAAGTAGTTGATTTAACAGATTCATTCTGTTCTCGCACGCTTCGTCAAAGGCCAAACTGGCTTTGTGCCCTGCAGCGAAGATAGGCAGTGAAGCTTGCGCGAGCGTTTCTTTCAGCGCGTTAAGGGATTGAAGTCCGTCGGTTCCCCCTGCGCTCCGGCTGCGACCGGTCGTGGCTTCCGATACGGCTAGAAGAAGTCGAAGTCGCCTGCGGCCTTGCTCAGCGGTTGCGAGTGGCCGTGTCTGACCCCTCCCCCGAGCGCCTTCTGCATGTCGGCGAGCTTCACGAGACTGAGCGCCGTCGCGACGTCGACAATCCACGCGTCAGGAATGTCGGCCGTGACGGTATCGATGAACTCCGCGATGCCGCGTGTCTTCTGCACGGCCAGGTCGATGCCCTGCATGACCTTCATGGAGTCCGGCGACTGGACGTCGATACCCCTCAAATCCAGAAGTTGCGGCTCGATCCGCTCGATCAGATAGGCAACGTCGTGGAGCTCCGAGACGATGCGCATGAGGATGGCAGGCAGAGCCTCTTCCACGATCGAAGCCTCCGACGACAATATTGCGTTCATTGGTAGACCTCGCTTTTCAAAAGAACTCGATCGCGTTTTCGACAGGCTTGGCTGCAACGATGGGTTTACGCTCGAGGTCGACAGTTTTCTTGGTTTCGGCACCGGTCAGCGGATATTGCCGCGCCCGACCCGAGACCGGCCAGAATTCGACCTTGCGCCCGTGTTCGCCACCCGTGCTGGAACCGACGACCCGTATGCCTTCGTCGCGCAGGAACTGCACGGCAAACGCTGCATTCTGCTCGCCAACGTTGGAGAAGGTGGCGATCGTCTTCGCACCGCCAAAGATCTTGGCCTCCAGCCGATCCCTGCGGGCTCCCTGCTTAAGGAGCCCGTTGATCAGTAGTTCCATCAGATGCACGCCGTAACGCGTCGCATCGCCTCCGGTCATGGGTGAACCGGCGTTACCCGGCAACAGGAAGTGGTTCATGCCGCCGACACCGGCGACAGGATCACGCAAACATGCAGCTACGCACGAGCCGAGAATGGTCGACAGCACCGCATCCGGATCGCTGAGAACCTTGTACTCGCCTTGTATGATGTGCACGCGCCTAACTGCACCTTCGGTTATCATTTGAGGGCTCCAAAGACCGCCTCGATAGCGGCTTTCATCTTTTCGATGGTAAAGGGCTTCGCGAGAACGTTGTTCGCACCAAGCGCTGCCGCCTTCTGCACCAGCGCACGGTCGCCCTGGGCCGTCAGAATGATGAACGCGGCCTTCTTGGTGGCCGGATTTGTCCGGACCGCCTGAAGCAGGCCCAGGCCATCCATCTTCGGCATGTTGAAGTCAGAGATCACGAGATGATGGGGCTGTTGCGCCATGATCTTCATCCCCTGCTCGCCGTCACCGGCCGACGTGATCTGCTTGAAGCCGAGCTGGGTTAGGGCATCGCTCAAGAGCAGGCGGCTGGTGACCTGATCATCTACGATCAGGACTTTGATTTTCTCCGCAAGAGACATTATTCGCTCTCCTTTCGGGCGGCTGTCATTTTTAATATTTCTTCACCGATTGCAGTCAGCGGTAGCTGCTGCTCAACGGCGCCAAGTTCATGTGCAACCCTTGGCATTCCGTAAACGACGCAGGTTTTTTCGTTCTGGCCGATCGTTCTAGCGCCAGCATGGCGCATTTTTAGTAAACCTGCGGCCCCGTCGCGTCCCATACCGGTCAGAATCACTCCAACGGCATTGCGGCCGGCGAGTTCCGCGACGGAATCGAACAGCACGTCAACCGAGGGTCTGTGACCGTTGACCGGATCGCGATCGAGCAGCCGGCATTGCGGCGCGGACGCACCGATGACCTGCAGGTGGCGATCTCCGCCGGGCGCCAGGTAGATCTTGCCGATCTCAAGTCGGGCACCGTCGGTGGCTTCCTGCACCACGGGTGCACAGAGGCGGTTGAGCCGCTCGGCGAAGCTCTTGGTGAACGTCTGCGGCATGTGCTGGGTAATGACGGTCGGCGGGCAGTTTGCCGGAAACTTCTGGAGGACGGCGATCAGCGCCTCGACGCCGCCTGTCGACGAGCCGATGGCAACGATCTTGCGACCGACGCGGAAGTCGGCGACGGCCGTCGGAGCGACCGGTGCCTGACGGCTGGAGGGGCTGGCAAACTGGCGCTGCGAGCGGGCTGCGGCCTTCACCTTCTCGACGAGATCGCCGAAGGGGTTCCGCTCCCCGGCGGCCGGCTTTCCGACGCAATCGAAGGCGCCGATTTCCAGGGCCGCAAGGCTCGCCTCGGCACCGCGGTGCGTCATGGTCGACACCATGATCACAGGCATCGGCCGCAGCTTCATGATCTTTTCGAGGAACTCCAATCCGTTCATGTTCGGCATCTCGATGTCGAGCGTGATGACGTCGGGATTGAGTTCCTTGATCGCCGCACGGGCCTCCAGCGCATCGCTGGCCTGGCCAACGACGTTGACGCCGGGATCGGAACTGAGGATGGCCGTGATCAGACCGCGCATGGTGGCGGAATCGTCAACGACGAGAACTCTTGCGGGTGCGCTCATGATTTGCTCCCTCCGTTTCTGCCGATATACCGGTAGGTTGTGATGCCGATATTGTCGAAGACGTCCTTTGCCGGGCCGGAGACGCGCTCGGAATGGCCGATATAGAGATGCCCCTTGTCCGGCAGCAGTCCTGCGAAGCGCTGCCAGATCTTCACCTGGGTCGGCTCGTCGAAGTAGATGACGACGTTGCGGCAGAAGATCACGTCGAAATTGCCCTTGAACGGCCACTGCGCCATCAGGTTCAACTCGTTGTAGGTGATTAGCCGCTTGACGCGGTCGTCGACCTGGAACTTCCTGCGGCCCTGGATCTCGACTTCCTGGAACCACTGCTTGCGCATCGCCGGCGAGACCGTCTCGAGAGCCGCCTCGTCATAGGCGCCGGTACGGGCGATCGCCAGGATCTTCGGATCGATGTCGGTTGCGAGAATCCGGAAATCGTAATCCGCCGCATTCGGCATCAACGACAACACGGTGAGCGCGATCGAATAGGGTTCCTGACCGTCCGAACTTGCCGCCGACCAGATCCGCACGCGACCGCCTGCCTTGGCGCGGGCGAGCAGGCCCGGCAGCACCTCGGTGCGCAGATGGTCGAAATGATGGTTCTCGCGGAAGAAGCGGGTGAAGTTGGTCGTCAGATGAGACAGCATGTCCTTGCGGGCGGCGGCGCCGGCAGGCGACGACACGAGCGCGCAATATTCGCGGAAGCCCGAGATGCCGAGATTGCGGATATGCTTGGACAGGCGCGAATAGACCAGCGATGCCTTGGTCTCGTTGAGCGAGATCCCGGCGTCGGCGTAGATCATCGCGGCGACTTCCATCAGGTCGCGGCGCGTCAGCGGATATTCACCGCTGGCGAGGACTTCGTCCGGCGATTGCCGGCTGTCTGCGAGACCCATGACACTCATGCTGCTTGGCTTTCGATGTCGGGGAACAGGGTTTCTAGCTCGATCAGGCAGATCATCCGCCGGTCGATCGACAATATCCCGCGGGCGAACTGCTTTTGCAGGTCGGACGCCATTTCCGGCGTCGGCTGGATGATGTCTTCGTTGATTGTCAGTATGTCCGAAACGGCTTCGACGAGGAGACCCACCGTGTGCCGTCGGACCTGCGTCACGATGATGACGTGGCGCACGCTCGGCTCGGAAGGCCGCATGCCCAGGCGTGCGGAGAGGTCCATGATCGGCAACACGACGCCACGCAGGTTGATGACACCGAGCACATAGGGAGGCGCGTAAGGGATCCCCGTCGCCGGCGTCCAGCCACGGATCTCGCGCACAGACATGACATTGATGCAGAATTCCTGGTCACCGATGCGGAATGCAATCAGCTCCCGCGTACCCTGTGCTGCGACTTTAAGCGGTTGGGACATGATCAACCCGCCGCCGCGTAAGACATTTCGGCCTTCAGTGCCTGACCGCGGGAAGCGGCGACGACTGCGTCGACATCCAGGATAAGCGCCACGCGGCCATCGCCGAGAATGGTCGCCGCGGCGATCCCCGGAACATGGGTGTAATTCGCCTCGAGGCTCTTGATGACGACCTGGCGCTGGCCCTGGATGGCATCGACCATCAGTGCACGCTGGCCGCCGCCTTCCGATTCTACCAGCAGCGCCACGCCTTCGACGGGATTGGCCTGGGTGGAGCGGAAGTTGAGGATGCGGCCGACGTCGATCAGCGGGCAGAAGGAATTGCGGATCGAGATCAGGCGGTGGTTGGCGCCGAAGGAATGGATGGCGGCGGCTTCCGGCTGCAGGGTTTCCACGATGGCCGTCAACGGGACGACGAGGGTCTGTCCGGCCACCGTGACCACCATGCCGTCGAGGACGGCCAGCGTCAGCGGCAGGCTCATGGTGAAGACGGAGCCGTGGCCCGGCTTGGAGGTGATGTTGATACGGCCGCCCAGCGCCTGGATCGAGCGCTTGACGACGTCCATGCCGACGCCGCGACCCGAAATGTCGGAGATCTTGTCGGCCGTCGAGAAGCCGGGCAGGAAGATCAGGTTGTCGACTTCCTCGTCCGTCAGGTTGGCATCGGCGGGGATCAGCTCGTTCTCGATCGCCTTCTGTTTGACGCGTTCGCGGTTGATGCCGGCGCCGTCGTCGGCGAGTTCGATCAGGATGCGGCCAGAACGGTGCTTGGCGGTCAGGCGGACGGTGCCTTCCGGGTTCTTGCCGAGCGCGATACGCTTTTCCGGACTCTCGACGCCATGGTCGACGGCGTTGCGGATCATGTGGGTCAGCGGTTCGGCCAGCTTGTCGATGACCGTCTTGTCGACTTCGGTGTTCTCGCCTTCGGTGACGAGACGGATCTGCTTGCCGGTCATGTCGGCAATTTCGCGAACGATACGCGACATGCGCTGGAAGACGGGCTTTACCGGCTGGGCGCGGATCGCCATGACCGAATCCTGGATCTCGCGGGTGAGCTGCTGCAGCTCCTCGAGGCCCATGTTGATCGACGAGGTGCCGTTGCTGTCGTTTTCCACGACGCTCTGCGACAACATGGCCTGGTTGATGACGAGTTCGCCGACGAGGTTGATCAGGCGATCGACGCGGTCGAGGTCGACGCGGATGGTCTGGCCGGCGGCAACCGTGCTGTTGGCACCGGCTGCGTTTGCAGCGGCAGCGGCGGCGGCGGCAGCGGCGGGCGGCTCTCTCTTTTCGGCACGGGCCGCGGCAGAGACGATCTGGGTGACGTTGCTCGCGGTTTCCGCAGCGGCAACGGCGACGGCGGCGGGCGCCTCGGGCATCTCGTCGGCCGCAGGGGCGGCGTCGTCATCCAGCGACGACAGATCGAACGGCACCGGTACCATCGGCAGTTCGTCGTCGGAGCCGACGGCGTCGACGTCCTCGGCTACCTTGATTTCCAGGTCGCAATCCCATTCGGCAAACTCGAATACGGTGCGGACGGCGTCTTCGCCCCTGTCCGTCTTGATCGAGATCGTCCAGCTGAAATAGGCGCCTTCGGAATCGAGGTCCTGCAAGGCGGGCAGCGTCTGCATGTTGCAGCGGATGCTCATCTCGCCAAGCCGCGAGAGGTCGCGGAGGAGCAGTGTCGCGTCGTTGCCCTTGGCGTAGAGCGCGTTGCGCGGCTTGAAGCTGATATCGTATTGCGGAAGCTCGGGCACCACGTCCTCGGCACCGTCGAACTCGTCGAAGGTGAAGGGAATGGGCTGGAAGCCGCTGTCATCGCTGGGCGCAGGGGGAGCGACCGGAGCGGCAACCGCGACGGGCTTCGGTGCCGGAGCGGGCGCCGGAGCATCGTGGTGCGACGAAGCGGACGGCATCACACCCTGGGCCAGAGCTTCGAGCTCCTTGACGAGGCCGCGGCTTCGGCTTTGGTCTACCGTGCCACCGTCGCGGGCAACGTTGGTCAGGTCGGCGAGCACATCGGCTGCCTTCAACATGACCTTCAGGACTTCCTGGTTAGGCTCCAGCTTGTTGGAGCGAACGCAATCGAGCGTCGTCTCGAACACGTGGGCGAAAGCAACGAGGTCTTCGAGACCGAAGGCCCCTGCCCCGCCCTTGATGGAATGAACGGCACGAAAGACGGCATTGACGGTTTCCGGATCGCGGT
>CAZZZI010000167.1:0-10813 GCA_964658415.1 uncultured Sphingomonas sp.
GCAAGAACCCGCTGCTGTTCGACAGCTACCTGTCGAATGCCATCGAGATCGACGTCGATTGCCTGGCCGATGGCGAAAATGCCTTCATCGCCGGCATCATGGAACACATCGAGGAAGCCGGCATCCACTCCGGCGACAGCGCCTGCTCGCTGCCACCGCGCACGCTTTCCTCTGACATGATCGACGAGCTGGAGCGCCAGACCAAGGCGATGGCCAAGGCGCTGAATGTCGTCGGCCTGATGAACGTCCAGTTCGCCATCAAGGACGGCACCGTTTACGTGCTCGAAGTCAATCCGCGCGCCTCGCGCACCGTGCCCTTCGTCGCCAAGGCCATCGGCGCCCCGATTGCCAAGGTCGCTGCCCGCGTCATGGCCGGCGAGAGCCTCGATGCCGCCTTCGCCGCCTATGGCAAGAAGCCCGATCCGCGCAACCTCAAGCACATTGCCGTCAAGGAAGCCGTGTTCCCCTTCGCCCGCTTCCCGGGCGTCGATACGCTGCTCGGCCCGGAAATGCGCTCGACCGGTGAAGTCATCGGCCTCGACACCGATTTCGCGCTGGCCTTCGCCAAGGCGCAGCTCGGCGCCGGCGTCGAGCTGCCGCGCGGCGGCACCGTCTTCGTGGCCGTGCGCGACGAAGACAAGCCCCGCGTCCTGCCGGCGATCAACATGCTGGTCGAACAGGGCTTCAAGGTCATGGCCACGGGCGGAACCGCCCGCTTCCTCGCCGAACACGGCATCGCGACGACCAAGATCAACAAGGTTCTGGAAGGCCGCCCCCATATCGAGGACGCCATCCGCAATCGCCAGGTGCAGCTCGTCATCAACACGACGGATAGCAACAAGGCGATCTCGGACTCCAAGTCGATCCGCCGCGCGACACTGATGCAGAAGGTGCCTTACTACACCACCATGGCCGGCGCCGAAGCCGCCGCCATGGCAATCCGCGCATTGAAGGCGGGCAACCTGGAAGTCAGGCCGCTGCAGAGCTATTTCGGCTGAACGACAAAGATCAGGTCGCGACTTTAGCCGCGGCTACAAAATCCACTGAAGGTTGCATTTTCCCGGGAGGCCCGTTATATTTCCCCAAGTCTTCCCGGGGGAATTCGATGTCCAAGAATATTGTCATTCTATTTGATGGTACTTCCAACGAAATCTCGACCGATCGAACGAATATACTGCGATTGTTCGGGACATTGCATCGATCCGACGAGCAGATCGTTTACTACGATCCGGGCGTCGGTACTTTCGGAGCGGACGATAGCTGGTCGCCGATTTGGCATGATGCGGTTGAAGTGTGGGGCCTCGCCACCGGCTGGGGCCTGGATCAGAACGTGAAGGAAGCCTATCGCTTTCTGGTCGAAAATTACGATGCCGGCCCTATGATTGCCGGTCATCATCCCGACAGGGACCGCATCTATCTCTTCGGCTTCAGTCGCGGAGCCTATACAGCGCGGGTCCTTGCAGGTTTCATCCACGCCTTCGGCCTGACTACCAAATATAGCCTAAACCTGCTCAACTACGCCTACAGGACCTACAAGAGCATTCCCTCGAATTCCAGCGCCACCGCTGCGGACGGCAAAGCATCCTTCAAAGAGATGCGGCTCTATGAAAAAACGCTGAGCAACGACCGCCCTCCAATTAAACTTCTCGGGCTTTTCGATACGGTGGCGTCGTTGATAGAACTCGGCCATGGTCGCCTGCAGATGAAGACCCATACCTTCACGCACCGCAATCCGAGCATCGAATGGGTACGCCATGCGCTCGCGATCGATGAAAGGCGAACGATGTTTCGTCCCGAGGCCTGGACGCCCGATCAGGACTACCAAGGCGATGGCTCGCAGAAGGAAAAGCAGAATTTCAAGGAAGTCTGGTTTGCCGGCGTCCATGGCGACGTCGGCGGGGGATACCCTGAAATGGAAAGCAGTCAGATCAAGATCCCACTGGAATGGATGATCAGAGAGACGGAGGCAACGGGACTCATCTTCGATCATCAAGTCATCGACAAGATTGTCCTCGGAAAAGATCCCAAAACGATAAAGTACACCGGTCTCTCCTCAACCGCGCCGCTGCACAATTCGATGAACGCCGGCTGGCAACTGCTGGAGTGGCTACCCCGCAAGATACCGCCGACGTCGGCGCGGAGGAACGGCGCCTCGGGCATCTACATTCCACGCAGCGACCCACGCCTGATCCCGGCCGGCGCTCTCCTTCACGAATCGGTCAGGACGCGTCTCTCCGTCGGGGATTATCATCCGCCCAATCTTCCGGCCCGGCATCAATTCGTAGCCTGAAGCACCCGTTTCAGGACAGCATGTCCGCCTGCAGGCGGCGGATGGACCGGATATCCGACTGAAACCGCTCCAGTTCCTCGGCCTTACGCCCGGCATCAGGAATGCGCAGCAGATAGGACGGGTGGACGGTGACGAACAGGCTGCTGCCGTCCGCAAGCGCCATGGCCCGCCCTCGGACACCCTCCAGCTTCTGGCGGCTGTCGGTCAGCGCAAACAAGGCTGTCGCCCCCAGCGCGACGGTGAGCTTCGGCCGGATGATCGTCCGTTCACTGTCCAGCCACCAGCGGCAGTGCCGGACTTCGCCCATAGTCGGCTTCTGGTGGATGCGGCGTTTTCCACGCGGCTCGTATTTGAAATGCTTGACGGCATTGGTGACATAGAGCGCGGTGCGGTCGATCCCGGCCTCGTCGATCGCCTGGTTGAAGACCTTGCCGGCGGGACCGACGAAGGGACGGCCGGCCAGATCCTCCTGATCGCCCGGCTGCTCGCCGACGACCATCACGGAAGCATTCTCCGGCCCTTCGCCGAACACGGTCTGGGTCGCATGGCAATGGAGTTCGCAGCGGGTGCAGTGGCGCGCCGCCTCGCGCAGGGCCTCGATGCTGCCCTCTGGCGATGCCGATACGACCGGCCGCTCGGCCGCCGCAGCCGCCTGCAGCCGCTGGTGAAACGGCAGAGGCTCCGTCGCCGCCCGCTCCGCCATGGCAAGCACACTCGCCTCGGCACCGGCGATCATGCCCGGAATGAGATCGGCTTCCGGCAGGTTCTTCCAGTATTTCTTTGGCATCTCGGCCTGCATCGCCTTCACCTTCAGCCGCGCCGGGTTGAAGATGTTGGCGAAATAGGTGCGCCACAGAGTGTCCGCCTCATCCGTCAGCGACGGCTTGTCGACAGGCACGTCGGAGATGGTCAGCGCCGTTCCGTCCCAGGCAGCCGATCCCTCCGGCGTGGCGATCAGCCAGTCCATGTCGTTGAAGCGGCGCTGGAAGAACGGCGCGGTGCGGGCGACGATGTGATGGTCCGGTTCGAACCAGGCGACGAAGCGCCGGCGCTGCAGGGCTTCGCCAACATCGATCTCCTTGAAGCGCACGAAAGCCGTCATCTTGTGGCAGTCGCGACGCACGGACTTCTGCAACATCAGCGCCCGATGGACATCGACGTCGGATACGATCTCGAGCAGCCGGCGATCCTGGAGCAGGCGGAAGAGGATGCGATAGAGCAAGGCGAAGCGGCCGGAGTCGGAGTGGCAGATGACGGCTTCGGCAAGACTGATGAACGCCGGCGGCACCGACAGGGCCGGCGTCCCCGAAGGTTTTCCGCCGGCCGACTCGCGGGCCGACTTCTCGCGGGCCGCTCCCTCCGTCGCTTGAGGCACCGGATTGTCCCCAAAGAGCGAAGGTTCCGACATTGCTGAATTCGCCCGGAGAAAGTCAGCCGAATCGCCGGTGTCACCGCTGGATTGCACCGGCTGCTCGCCGCCCGATCCGAACAAATCGCGCTCTTCCGCCGCCTCGCGCCAGTCGATCGCCTCCGGCAAAACCCCTTGAGCTAGCAACGGCCTTGCCGCGTCGCGCCACTCGGCGAGATCGCCCCTGCCCTTCAGCGTCACCCTGTGCATGACAGTCGCCATCAGAGCAGCGACAGCTGCACCGGCTTCGGCGCAAACATGGAGCGCAGGTCCTGCCGGTCGGCGAGCTTGCGCGGGCTCCAGCCCTCGGCGACGACAAAGGCCTGCACCTTCTTCACGGAGACCCCGAGCCGGGCCAGATCCTCCATCCGCAGCCGGCAAAATCGCCGCGCGGACAGAATGGATTTTACCGTCTTGGTGCCCAGCCCCGGCACGCGCAGCAGCGTTTCGCGGGCCGCCACGTTTATGTCGACCGGGAAGTCGTCGCGGTTGCCGAGCGCCCAGGCGAGTTTCGGGTCGAGATCGAGATCCAGCATGCCGCCGGCCTGCTGGCCGGTGATCTCGGCAATGCCGAAACCATAGAAGCGATAAAGCCAGTCCGCCTGGTAGAGCCGGTGCTCGCGCATCAGCGGCGGCTTGATCAGCGGCAGGTTCTTCGACGAATCGGGGATCGGGCTGAATGCGGAGTAATAGACGCGCTTCATGCCGTAGCTGCCATAGAGCCGGGCGCTGGTGCCGAGAATCGTCGCGTCGTTGGCCTCGTCCGCGCCGACGATCATCTGCGTGCTCTGTCCGGCCGGCGCAAAACGCTTGCGCTTCTTGCTCTGCAGCGTCGGTTCGCTGGCTTCCTCGATCTTCAGCCGCAGCGCGCCCATCGCCTGGCGGATGCCGACGGGCTTCTTCTCGGGCGCAAGGCGGGTGATGCCGACATCGGTCGGAAGCTCGATATTCAGCGACAGACGGTCGGCGTAAAGGCCCGCCTCCTCGATCAGCTTCGGCGACGCCTCGGGGATGGATTTCAGATGGATGTAGCCGCGAAAATTATGGGTGACGCGCAGCTCGCGGGCGATGCGGACCATCTCCTCCATCGTATGATCCGAAGACCGGATGATGCCGGACGACAGGAACAGACCCTCGATGTAATTGCGCCGATAGAACTCCAGCGTCAGCCAGACCACCTCCTCGACGGTAAAGCGCGCCCGCTCGACATTGCTCGACGACCGGTTGACGCAATAGGCGCAGTCATAGATGCAGAAATTGGTCATCAGGATCTTGAGCAGCGAGATGCAGCGTCCGTCCGGCGCATAGGAATGGCAGATGCCCGCCCCTTCCGTGGACCCCAAACCGCCCGATTGCGCCGAGCTGCGCTTCGACGTGCCGCTGGAGGCACAGGACGCGTCATACTTGGCGGCGTCGGAGAGAATGGCGAGACGATCATTCAGCGACTTTTTCATGACATGTTCACTATATGTTCTTTAAGCAGTCGTCAAGCTGCACTCTATCGACCTGAGGCGGCGCGATAAAAGAACTACCGATGCTTGCGCCGTTCCGATGCGAATTCTCTGGAAATTGGCCGTCGCAATCTGTTATATGAACCCCATATAGCGGCTATTGCACGGTTCCGAAGTTTTCCTTCGGGACCTGTTTTCTTTTGTGTCGGCAGCGACATAGGACTGAAGGACAGAGACATGGTTGACAAGGTACCGATGACGCAAAGCGGCTTCGCCAATCTGCAGGAAGAACTGCGCTGGCGCCAGCAGCAGGAACGGCCGCGGATCATCGAGGCTATTTCCGAAGCGCGCGCCCACGGCGACCTGTCGGAAAATGCCGAATATCATGCCGCCAAGGAAGCCCAGAGCCACAACGAGGGCCGCATCGGCGAAGTCGAGGATCTGGTGGCCCGCGCCGAGGTGATCGACCTTTCGAAGATGTCCGGCACGACAGTCAAGTTCGGCGCCCGCGTCAAGCTGGTGGACGAGGACACGGACGAGCAGAAGACCTACCAGATCGTCGGCGACCAGGAAGCCGATGTGAAGGCAGGCCGGATTTCGATCTCGTCGCCCATCGCGCGTGCCCTGATTGGCAAGGAAGTCGGCGATTCCATCGAGGTCAACGCGCCCGGCGGCTCCAAGGCCTACGAAATACTCTCCATCACCTGGGGCTGAGCCCCGTGGCGACGGACCTGCGCGAAATCGAGATCGTCGCGCCAAATTTCAAGCGGCGATTGTCGGGGGTCACCTCGACGATCGTCCAGCTGATTCCAAAACAGATCGCGCTCGGCACGCGCATCGTGACGCTGGGCCCCGGCCTGCCCGCGCATCTGCCGAAACTGAAGTGGGCAAACCTGCCGGGCCTGTGGCTCCGGCCGCGCCGCTACAAAGTCCGGGTCTGGCATGCCCGGCGCAACAACGAGATGCTGTTCGGCCTTTTCCTGCGCGCGGTCCTGCGGATGCCGCTGAAGCTGCTGTTCACCTCGGCAGCCCAGCGTCGCCACTCCGCCTATACCCGCTGGCTCGTCCGCCGCATGCATGCCGTCATCGCCACGAGCACCCGTTCGGGAAGCTTCCTGCAGGTGCCCCACACCGTCATCCAGCACGGCGTCGATCTCAAACTCTTCCACCCGCCGGAAGGGCCAGACGACCGCATGGCCGCCACCGACCTGCCCGGCCGCTATCTCGTCGGCTGCTTCGGCCGCGTGCGTCACCAGAAGGGCACCGACCTTTTCGTCCAGTCGATGATTGCCCTGCTGCCGAACCATCCCGACTGGACGGCCATCGTCTGCGGCCGGGTGACGCCGGAGCATCGCGGCTTTGCCGATGGCCTGATCAAGGCCGTCGCCGATGCGGGCCTGTCGGACCGCATTCGCTTCATGGGCGAAGTCGACGACATCCGGCCCTGGTATCGCCGCGCAACGCTCTATGTCGCTCCTTCGCGCAACGAAGGTTTTGGCCTGACGCCGCTGGAAGCCATGGCCTCCCAGACGGCCGTCGTCGCCTCGGATGCCGGCGCCTATGCGGAAATGATCGTGCCGGGAGAGACCGGCATGGTGGTGGCCGCCGGCGACGGCGCGGCCCTTACATCAGCCATCGAGACCTACCTCGCCGACCCCGACGAGGCGCGGCGGCAGGGACTGAACGCCGTGGTCCATGTCCGCAGCAATTTCGCGCTGGAAAAGGAAGCTACCGCCGTCGGTGCCATCTATTCAGGCCTGCTGGGCGAAAAGCGGTCGTCATAGCCGAAACCGGCGCCGACCAGTGCCGAGACGGCGGAATGGTTGACGATCTCGATGCCGCGCTCGGCGGCCACCGCTTTGGCCAATACGAAATGGGCAACGATGCGGGTTTCGGCATCGGCGATGCCCGAGGCCGCCGAGGACCCCTTCGTCTCGTAGAAACGCGGCTGATGGGCGTTGGAAATGTCGATGCCGAACAGGCCGATTGTCTTCGGCGCACAATAAAGAGCGAACTGCACGGCTGACACGGCAACCGATCCGCCGCGAAATACCCCCCGATCCGGGTCGAACGACACGCCAGCATTGACGCTAGCGTCACGCCGGATGAAATCGAACGCCTGGATGGTATCGTAACGGCGGCGCCTGGAGCCATAGGGCTTGCGGATGTCGTCAATCAGGACGATCGTCCTTTCGGCGAGAAAATCCGGGTCTATTTCGCAGATCGCCCTGAGCACCTCGATGGAAAAGAGGCACGGCGTGTCGTCCCTCACCCTTTGCTTCAGAAGATCGAAATGCCGCCAGATGAACCGCTCGTCCTCGACGGCCACAGCCAGCGGCGCCTTGATCGGACCGCCCCAGAGACTGATCGCGCCGTTGAGCAGGATGGTGCTCTGCGGCGGCAGGCCGGACAGATCGGCGTCGGCGATCGAGGGCCCGGAGCCTATGATGGCGATCTCGGCCCCCGACCTTGCCCGCAGCGCCGCCGCCGGCGACAGCGTCGCGACCTGCCTGCCCCGGTAATCCACCGCGCCGGTCACGGAGGCCGTCGGTCGTGTGATCCGCAGCCCGGGAAATGCATCCTGGAAATGGGCGCGGGCGCTGCCGAGCAGCAGCCGGGCGCCTGTCTTGATCAGAGAACGATGCCAGGGGCGGTCGGACATCTCAGAGTTCCACCAGTCCCAGCTTCTTGACCTGCCGGATCGTCAGCATGGTGCGCACCGTGTCGACATGTTCGTTGGCGGTCAGGACCTCGATGACGAAATCCTGGAACGCGGTGAGGTTCTGGGCCACGCAATGGAGCAGGAAGTCGCTGTCGCCCGACACCATCCAGGCCTGGCGGACAAGCGGCCATTCGAGCGTCGTCGCGGCGAAGGCCTTGAGATTGGTTTCCGACTGGTGCTTGAGGCCGACCATGCAGAAGGCCACGAGATCGAAGCCAAGTCGTGGGCTGTTGAGCATGGCATGATAGCCCTCGATGATGCCGGCTTCCTCGAGCTTGCGCACCCGCCGCAGGCAGGGTGGCGCCGAAATTCCGACGCGGTCCGCCAGCTCGACATTCGTCATGCGGCCGTCCTGCTGCAGCTCCCGGAGAATTTTTATGTCGATAGCGTCGAGTTCTGCCCGCAGCACGGCCATGCCTTTCTTTAATTCCTCCGCCGCACCTTCTATATAAAGAGCAGAAATTCGCAACAATGTTTCCCGGCCACGCCTGAATCTTGCCCGTTGGCCATTTGCCCTGTTGGTAATGCAAGGCTGCCCTTGAATAAATGCATGCGACAATCATAAATGAGGCAGCGCATGGGAACGACCCACGGCATTGCCACCAGCAGGCAGAGCCACCATCCCATCGCTGCCATTGAAAGGACTTCCCCCATGTCTGCCCGCCATACGAAGGTGCTCATCATTGGTTCCGGCCCGGCCGGCTACACAGCCGCGGTCTATGCCGCGCGCGCCATGCTGAAGCCGGTGCTGATCGCCGGCATGGAACAGGGTGGCCAGCTGATGATCACCACAGATGTCGAAAACTATCCGGGCTTCGCCGATCCGATCCAGGGCCCCTGGCTGATGGAGCAGATGCTGCAGCAGGCCAAGCACGTCGGCACCGAGATCGTCAACGATCTCGTCACCGAGGTCGACACGTCCCGCCGGCCCTTCGTGCTGCGCACCGATTCCGGCACCGTCTGGACCGCCGATACGCTGATCATCGCGACGGGCGCCAAGGCCAAGTGGCTGGGCATCGAGAGCGAGCAGCATTTCCAGGGCTTCGGCGTCTCCGCCTGCGCCACCTGCGACGGTTTCTTCTACCGGAACAAGGACGTCATCGTCGTCGGCGGCGGCAACTCGGCCGTCGAGGAAGCGCTCTATCTGTCGAACATCACCCGGTCGGTCACCGTCGTCCATCGCCGTGATTTCTTCCGCGCCGAACGGATCCTGCAGGATCGGCTTTTCGAGAAGCCGAATGTCAGGATCTTGTGGAACACGGAAGTGGCTGAAATCACCGGAACACCAGCCAAGCCGCCGATGCCGCCGTCCGTTTCCGGCGTGAGACTGCACGACATCAAGGCCGGCACCATCACCGACATGCCGATCGACGGCGTCTTCGTCGCCATCGGCCATGCGCCGGCGACGGAACTGTTCAGGGGCAAGCTGCAGCTCAAGGACAACGGCTATCTCTGGACCGCCCCCGATTCGACGGCGACCAACGTCGAGGGCATCTATGCCGCCGGCGACGTCACCGACGACACCTTCCGCCAGGCCATTACCGCGGCCGGCATGGGCTGCATGGCGGCGCTCGAAGCGGAACGCTACTTGACCGGGCACATGCCCGTTGCCGTGGCTGCGGAGTGAGACAGCCAATGAGAGGGAGTGGGATGCCATTGGATTGGGACAAGCTGCGGATTTTTCACGCGGCTGCCGAAGCCGGATCGTTTACCCATGCGGCCGACAAGCTGCATCTGTCCCAATCCGCCATCAGCCGCCAGGTCAGCGCCCTCGAGCAGGACGTCGGCATCAAGCTGTTTCACCGCCACGCCCGCGGCCTCATTCTGACAGAACAGGGCGAACTGCTCTACCGCACCGCCCATGACGTGCTGCTGAAGCTCGAAACCGTCAAGATGCAATTGACGGAAACGACGGACAAGCCGAGCGGCAAGCTGCGCGTCACCACCACGGTTGGCCTCGGCCAGGGTTGGCTCACCGACAAGATCCAGGAATTTTTGCAGCTCTATCCCGACATGCAGATCCAGCTGATCCTCGACAACGAGGAACTGGACGTCAACATGCGCCATGCCGACTGCGCCATTCGCCTGCGCCAGCCGCAGCAGTCGGACCTCATCCAGCGCAAGCTCTTCACCGTGCACATGCACGTCTACGCCGCCCCCTCTTACATCAACCGCCACGGCGAGCCGCAGTCGGTCGACGATCTCGACGATCACCGGATCATCTCGTTCGGCGAACCGGCGCCGCAATATCTCCTCGACATCAACTGGCTGGAAGTCGCCGGTCGGTCCTCGGACAACAAGCGCCTGTCGCATCTGCAGATCAACAGCCAGACCTCGATCAAGCGCGCCTGCCTGCTCGGCATCGGCATCGCCGTCCTGCCGGACTATATTGTCGGCCGCGACCCCGGGCTGATCCAGCTGTCGCTGAATGCCGACGTGCCGTCCTTCGACACCTATTTCGCCTATCCGGACGAGATGAAGAACGCCGCAAAACTCAAGGTCTTCAGGGACTTTATCGTCGCCAAGGCGCGAAACTGGAACTTCTGACCGGCGATCAATTATTAGCCGGCCTAACGAGCCATGTACATTTCACATGGCGGATATGCACAAACAATCATTGTCGCCTGCCCAATTACACACCATATCGCACATAGCTGATGCACATGGTGGCTTTTCCTCCCAGTTCCACCGCAGAAGCTGTTCCCCTCTGGAGGTTTTTAACCTTCATACCTATAGGGCCCTGGTCTCGACCGGCGGCCCTTTTTTTTGTCGATTTTCAGGGATTTTCGCTGCGGTGCACAAACGCATAGCTGCTGTGCACAAAAAAACGTTGCCCAGTGCACAAATTCCAGACATATTGCCCACAGCTGATGCACATGGTGGCTTACCTCCCAGTTCCACCGCAGAAGCTGTTCCCCTCTGGAGGTTTTTGACCTTCATAC
>CAZZZI010000168.1:0-10804 GCA_964658415.1 uncultured Sphingomonas sp.
GCGTCGACAACGTCTACGGCGACCGCAACCTGATCTGCACCTGCCCGCCGGTCGAAGACTACGCCGAGGCGGCGGAATAGCAAGAACACAGTGGCCCCGGATAAAACCGGGGCCATTGGCTGCGATGTGGCAGTAGCGCGAGGCGTTTCGGCCCGGGGACCATGTTTTCGGAAGGTCCTGCAGGTTCACCCTTGCCGAAAGCCTGCTTTTTCCCTGTCTGAATATCCAATTGCCAAACCGTCGCCTCAAGCGGCGTTTTCCCCGCCTTGTCCGAACTGCGGAAAAGCCGTATTTCCGAAAACTATCCCACCTTACCGGTCCGCGCCCTTTGCCGCGTTCGGCTCCGTCTTCCCGCAACGTCGAGGAGCCGACGAAAGGTCGGGCATTCCATATGTGATGGGGCCGAGCAGTCTGCGACGTGGCGAAGCGTGTCGCGAAGCGCCACAAGCTCGCGAATGTGCCTGTCGAGGTCGTCGGCTTTTTGATGCAACACGGCCCGCGGGAGCTCCGTCGCGCCAGTCTTGCCGAACATTTCGGCGATCTCGCCGAGCGAGAAACCAGCCGCCTTCCCCATGGCGATCAACTTGAGTTGCAGTAGAACCTCTGGCGTAAACTGCCGGCGCAGACCGTGCCGTGAGACCGAGGAAATCAGTCCCACCTCCTCGTAGTAGCGCAGCGCCGAAGCTTTGTTCCCACTCTTTGCGCAGACCTCTCCGATATCCAGAAATTTCATGCTTGACCTCAAGTCGACTTGAATTGGTAGCCTGTCCCGAGATGGCAATTCAAGCAAGAGGACATGGACATGGATCAGGTGAAAATCGACGTATCTGACAGGATAAGATGGGGTAGCACGCTGACTCTGGCGCTTTCGATGTTGCTGGCGTCGCTCGGCACCAGTATCGCCAACATCGCATTGCTGACGCTCGCGGAGGCGTTCTCTGCGCCATTCACAGCGGTGCAGGAGGTCGTCGTCGCCTATCTCCTCACCCTGACGATCTCGGTCGTCGTGGTCGGCAGGCTAGGCGATGTCTTCGGGCTGAAGCCTATGCATCTTTTGGGCCTCGGCCTCTTTGCCATTGCCTCGCTCCTGTGTGCCGTCGCGCCAAGCCTGTGGCTGCTGATCGGCGCAAGAGCGCTTCAAGGCATTGGCGCCGCATTCCTCATGACGATCTCCACGGCGCTCATGCGCGAGACGGCAGGCGAGGCGCGCGTGGGGCGCGCCATGGGCCTGCTCGGAACCGCGTCCGCGCTCGGAACGGCGCTCGGCCCCTCGCTCGGAGGCGCGCTGATCCCCGTGACCGGATGGCGCGGCATCTTCTGGGTCCAGGTTCCGCTGGCGGTCCTGGCACTGATCCTCGCCGTCGCCACGCTGTCGGGCCACAAGGCAGACAGAGCGCGAGCGCCTTCGGCAGGTTGGCTGACCATGCTGAACTGGAGCCTCGCGCCCAATTTCCTTGTCAATTTCCTGGTCGCCGCCGTCATGATGACGACACTGGTGGTTGGACCGATCTACCTCAGCCTCGGTCTCGGCCTGAAGGCCGCCACGGTCGGGCTGGTCATGTCCGTCGGCCCCGTGATCTCGATCTTCAGCGGGGTTCCCTCCGGGCGGCTGGTTGACGCCTGGGGATCGCGGCCGGTGCTCACGATCGCCCTAGGCATGCTCGCGGCTGGCACCTTCCTACTGGCAATTCTGCCGCAGATGATCGGCGTTGCGGGCTATGTTCTGGCTATTGTCGTTCTGACGCCCGGCTACCAGCTGTTCCAGGCCGCCAACAATACCGCCGTCATGTCAGACGTCCCAAAGGAGAAGCGAGGCACAGTCTCGGGGCTGCTCAGCCTGTCGCGCAACCTCGGGCTCATCGCGGGCGCATCCGTCATGGGTGCCGTCTTCGCCTTCGCAGTCGGCATGAAAGACTTCGTCCATGCGGCCCCTCATGCCATAGCCGTCGGGATGAGCATCACCTTCACGCTCGCCTGTGTCTTGACGATCGTCGCCATCTGCCTTGTTTTCGCACGGCTTACCAAAAGGACATCACGGCGTGGCGGCGAGGATCGGGGTTCGCAAGAGACCTGAATACGAGGTGGATGCCCGGTCGAGAAACGACGCCGATTTTCAGACCAGCAACTTGTAGCTCGCAACACAGAGCGCAAGACCGCCGAAGCCGATCAGGAGATAGGCCGACAGGCGCCCAACCTTGGCGGCAAACTGATCCGATAGCCTGTCGCGCGCCAGGCGCACCGCGCCGCTGAGAAACAGCCACCAGGCAACCGAACCCGTAAATGCGCCCGCGACGATGAAGGCCGCGCTCGCAACGCTGCTCTCGTGTGCCAAGCCGAAGGCAGCAAAGAGCGCCCCGAAGGAGATGATGGTCGCGGGATTGGAGATCGTCAGGAAAAACGTGGCGAGCGTGGTCCGGAAAAGATCGGCCGCCCCGATATCCGCGGCGGCAACGGGCTCGTCACGCAGGCTTCTATAGCCGAGCCAGATCAGCAACAGACCGCCTGCAAACGCCAGCGGGATTGCGATCTTCGCCAGCACGTCGGCAAAGATCGCCAGTCCACCCACTGCCACCAGCGCGTAGCTGGCATCGCCGAGCGCCGTTCCGAGGCCGAGTGCGGCCCCTGCCCAGAAGCCCCGTTCCAGCGTGCGGTTGATGCAAAGCGTGCCGATCGGTCCGGGGGGCGCGGTGATGATGATGCCGAGCAGCGCGCCCTTCAGAAAAAGAATTATCCACATCAAACGGCACCACGCGCGGCAGCCGTGTCGACCGAAGCGTAAAAAGCAAAGGCCGCCGGGAGCGGCGGCCTCTTGCGATGGGTGGAAAACGGAAAATCAGAGGGTGGCAACAGACGCCTCGCGCTGGGCTGCAAGGGCGGCGAGATCGGCGGGCTTCAGTTCGACGGATTCGCCGCAGCCGCAGGCCGATGTCTGGTTCGGATTGGTGAAGGTGAAACCGGATCGCAGTGTCGTCGTCTCGAACCCCATCTCGGTCCCGAGCAGGTAGAGAACGGCCGAGGGCTCGATCCACACCTTGGCGCCGTCCCGTTCGATCAGGTCGTCCTTGGCGATCGCCTCCGTCACCATGTCGATGGTGTACTCCATGCCCGCGCAGCCGCCCTTTTTGATGCCGACGCGCACACCCTTGGCATCGGGACCCGAGTTCTCGACAATCGCCTTGACGCGCGCGGCGGCGGCGGCAGTCATGGTCATTACGGCAAAGCCCATCGGTTCATTCTCCTGTGGCAGCCGGGTTAAAGGCCCGGTGCTTCGTCGTCCCAATTTAAGCCGAGCGGCACCAGGCTTCAATAGCAAACTCGATTCAATCAGCCGCGACAGATAATGCGGCTAATAAATTCATTGCGCTGATAGCCGATCTCTGGAACATTGACAAATGCACTCTATGGAGTACATTTTGACATGTTCGTCATCCGGCGCACAGAGACATTTCAGAAATGGATCTCGCAGCTAAGGGATCGTCGCGCCGCCGCCCGCGTAGCGTCGCGCATTCTGCGCGCAGAGGACGGAAACCTGGGTGACGTCAAACCTGTCGGGGATGGCGTCGAGGAGATGCGTATCGACTACGGGCCAGGCTACAGGGTCTATTTCATGCGCCATGGCTTGGTTCTGGTCGTCCTTCTCGTCGGCGGCGACAAAAGCACACAGCGAAGAGACATCCATGAAGCGAGGCGTCTCTGCGCAGAATGGAAGGCGGCCAACCTATGACACAGGACACCAGACCCTTTGATGCTTCCGAGGTCCTCGACAGCGAAAGCGCCATCGAAGAGTTTCTCGCTGCGGCGTTCGAAACTGAAGATCCAGCCTTTATCGCCAAAAGTCTCGGCGTCATAGCAAAGGCCCAGAATATGAGCGCCCTCGCCCGTGACATCGGAATGAGCCGAGCGGCGCTCTACAAATCACTCAGCGGCGAAGGTAATCCCGAGTTCGCCACCATCATCAAGGTCATGAAAGCGCTGGGTCTCAGTCTGGCACCCGTTTCACGGTCCGATAAGGGCGCTGCCTGATCAATACCAGCCGACCGACACCTGCGCCTCTTCCGACATGCGGTCCGGGGTCCATGGCGGGTCGAAGGTCATGCCGACTTCGACGCCGGAAATGCCTTCGACGGCGCCGACGGCGTTCTCGACCCAGCCCGGCATCTCGCCGGCAACCGGGCAGCCGGGGGCGGTCAGTGTCATCATGATCTTCACCATCCGGTCGTCCTCGATGTCGATCTTGTAGATCAGCCCGAGTTCGAAGATGTCGGCGGGGATTTCCGGATCGTAGACCGTTTTCAGCGCGGCGATCACGTCGTCGCTGAGGCGTGCCAGTTCGTCGGCGGGGATGCTGGAATGGACGATGCCATCGCGCACATCGGTCTTCTGTTCGTTGTCGTCCAGGCTCATATCGAGCACTCCTTAGGCAAAGAATTTTCGCGCATGGTCGAGGGCATCGACCAGGGCGTCGACTTCGGCGCGCGTATTGTACATGGCAAACGATGCCCGGCATGTGGAGGTGACGCCGAACCGTTTCAAGAGCGGCTGGGCGCAATGGGTGCCTGCCCGGACGGCAACGCCTTGCCTGTCGATAACCATCGACACGTCGTGGGCATGGATGCCGGCGAGCTCGAACGAGAAGATCGCGCCCTTGCCCGGTGCGTTGCCGAACATGCGGAGCGAATTGATAGCGCTCAGCCGTTCGGTCGCATAGGCCGTCAGATCGGCTTCATGGCGGGCAATTGCCTCACGTCCGATGCCTTCCATATAATCGAGCGCGAAGCCGAGACCGATCGCCTGGACGATCGGCGGTGTGCCGGCTTCGAAACGATGCGGCGGATCGTTGTAGGTCACCGCCTCCTCGCTGACGTCGACGATCATCTCGCCACCGCCCTGGAACGGCCGCATCTCGCGCAGGCGCGACTGCTTGCCGTACAGAACCCCGATGCCCGAGGGACCGTAGAGCTTGTGGCCGGTCACCACGTACCAGTCGCAGTCGATATCCTGGACATCGACCGGAAGATGCACCGCGCCCTGGCTGCCATCCACCAGCACGGGGATGCCGCGCGCATGGGCAATCCGGCAGATCTCCTTGACGGGCAATACCGTCCCGAGCGCGTTCGACATGTGCGTGACGGCGACCAGCTTGGTGCGATCGGTCAGGCTCTTCTCGAAGTCCTCGATGTGAAAGGCGCCGTCGTCGTCGACCGGGACCCAGACCAGCTTGGCACCCTGCCGTTCGCGGATGAAATGCCAGGGCACGATGTTGGAGTGGTGCTCCAGGATCGTCAGAACGATCTCGTCGCCATCTCCGATGTTGGGCATGCCCCATCCATAGGCGACGGTGTTGATCGCCTCGGTCGAGCCCTTCGTGAACACGATGTCGTCGACACCAGGCGCGTTCAGGAAGCGACGGACTTTTTCGCGGGATGCCTCGTAGGCGTCAGTTGCGGCATTCGACAGATAATGCAGGCCACGATGGACGTTGGCATATTCGTTCGAATAGGCATGCGAGACAGCATCGATCACCATCTGCGGCTTCTGCGCCGAGGCGCCGTTGTCGAGATAGACAAGCGGCTTGCCGTAGACCTTCGTCGACAGGATCGGAAAATCCCGTCTGATGGCCTCGACGTCATAGGCACTGGCAGTGGTGATCTTGTCCATCGGTGGGATCCAATCAGGCGTGCTTTTCGAGCCAGGCCGAGACGATGCCTTCCAGCGCCCCGACCAGAGCTTCGTTTTCAAGTTCCTCGACAATCTCGATGACGAAGGCGCTAACCAGCATCGCCCGCGCCCTGTTCGCCGGGATGCCGCGTGCCATCAGATAGTAGAGATGGGTGTCGTTGATATCGATGACGGTGGCGCCGTGTCCGCACTGAACGTCGTCGGCAAAGATCTCCAGCTCCGGCTTTGCCGAAAAGTCGCCGTCGTCAGACAGCAGCAGCGTATTGCAGGACATCTTGGCATCGGTCTTCTGGGCATCCAGCGCAACCCGGATCATGCCCTGGAAAACACCCTTCGCCCTGTCGAACACGACGTTGCGAATGATTTCCTTCGACGTCGTATTCGGCACGTTATGGCCGAGCGTCATGGTCACGTCCGTATGGGTCTCGCCGCCGAGAAGGTTGACGCCGCGCAGCTGCAGGTCGGCACCCTCGCCCGTCACCGAGATGTGCAGTTCCTGTCGCACCAGCTTGCCACCGGCGTTGACGACGAACAGCATGAGCTTGGCGTCCTTGCCGAGATCGATGCGGATCTGGCCGAGATGGGTGTCCTCAGTGCCCTGCTCCTGCAGGATCACCCAGGTCACCTCGGCACCCTCGCCGACGCTGACTTCGCTGACGGAGGAGACCAGCGCCGCATCGCCCGTCACCGCACGGTGACGCTCGATCAGCGTGACCTTGGAACCGGCACCGAAATTCACGGGCAACCGGCTGTGAAGCTGACCGCCGGAGTGGACGAACTGCACTTCGAGCGGGGCTTCCAGCGCCACACCCGCCGCGATATCGATGCTATAGCCATCGCGCACGAAGCTGCCGTTGATCCGGCCGATCGCGTCGTCGCGGTCGAGCGCAACGAGCGTCTCAGTCGCGCTGCCGTCGATCAGGCTTTCGGCATAGGGGCGAACCTCGACGCCTTCCGGCATCGACGTCGTCGTGCTGAGACCTTGTGAAACGGTCGCCACGAAGGAACCCTCGACCAGCGGCGCCAGCTTCGTAGCGCTGCCATTTGCAACGGCATCCGGCACGGAGCGCAACAGGTTCTTGAGGTCTGTGTAGTGCCACGCCTCGACGCGTCGCGTCGGCAGGCCTGACGTCTTCAACTCGTCCAGCAGCCGGTCGCGCAGGGCAAAGACGTCGCCGTTGCCCGGCAGCTCACCGATATGCGTGTTGTACGCCTCGATCAGCGCGGTCTCGGCCGCCGTCAGGCGGGTCGTTGTCTGCATGTTCATGGACATCGTCCTTTCCGCCCGCTCAGGCTGCGGCGCCGATGATATCGGCATAGCCATTGGCCTCGAGATCATGGGCCAGCGTCTTGTCGCCGGTCTTGATGATCTGGCCCTTGTAGAGAACATGGACCGTGTCAGGCACGATGTAATCCAGCAAGCGCTGGTAGTGGGTGATGACGATAGTCGCGCGATCCGGCGACCGCAGCGCGTTGACGCCGTCGGCAACGATCTTCAGGGCGTCGATGTCGAGGCCCGAATCCGTCTCGTCGAGGATGCAGAGCTTTGGCTGCAGCAGCGCCATCTGCAGGATCTCGGCGCGCTTCTTCTCGCCGCCGGAAAAGCCGACATTCAGCGGCCGCTTCAGCATTGCGGTATCGATCTGCAGCTTGGCCGCCGATCCCTTGACGAGGCGCATGAAATCGGGCGTCTTCAGCTCTTCCTCGCCGCGCGCCTTGCGCTGTTCGTTCATCGCCACCTTGAGGAACTGCATGGTGGCCACGCCCGGGATTTCGACCGGGTACTGGAAGGCGAGAAAGATGCCCTTCGACGCGCGTTCGGCCGCGTCGAGCTCCAGAATGCTCTCGCCGTTGTAAAGGATCTCGCCCTCGGTCACTTCATAGTCGCTCCGACCGGAGAGGATGTAGGAAAGCGTCGACTTGCCGGAGCCGTTCGGCCCCATGATGGCCGCGACTTCGCCGGCCTTCACCGTCAGGTTCAGGCCACGGATGATCTCGGTGCCATCTTCGGCGATGCGTGCGTGGAGGTTTCTGATTTCAAGCATGTCTGTAATCCATCTTCAAAGTTTGCGTTGCGCGCTTTGCAGCGCTGCATTTGAAATTCATCCAGGCTCAGGGTCTCAATAGCGTCAGAAGTTGGCCAATCAACCGGACCGAGATACTGGCAAGCGAAAGCAAAAACCTCGCGTGTAGCAATATGTCGACGACGACCGAGAACCGTCCCATCCGATCCGCAAGGTAACGATACTTGCGGGGTGGGGCCTTGGCTGCAGAGCGGCGGTCGGTGAACGACTGCCCTGGGTTTCCCGGCCGTGTCGCTTTCATATCACCCCACAGACCCCTCAAGCGAAATCGAGATCAGCTTCTGCGCCTCGATGGCGAACTCCATCGGCAGCTCCTGCAGGACTTCCTTGACGAAGCCGTTGACGATGAGGGCAATGGCCTCTTCAGTCGGGATGCCGCGCTGCAGGCAATAGAACAGCTGGTCCTCGGAGATCTTCGACGTCGTCGCCTCGTGCTCGAACTGCGCCGAAGAATTCTTCGCCTCGATATAGGGCACCGTGTGCGCTCCACAGCGGTCGCCGATCAGAAGCGAGTCGCACTGGGTAAAGTTGCGGGCGTTGGTCGCCTTGCGATGGGCCGAGACCTGGCCGCGATAGGTGTTCTGCGAGACGCCGGCGGCAATGCCCTTGGAGACGATGCGGCTCGACGTGTTCTTGCCGAGATGGATCATCTTGGTGCCGCTGTCGATCTGCTGATGGCCGTTGGAGACGGCGATCGAGTAGAACTCGCCTCGGGAGTCGTCGCCGCGCAGGATGCAGGACGGATACTTCCAGGTGATGGCGGAGCCGGTCTCGACCTGCGTCCAGGAGATCTTGGAGCGCGCACCACGGCAATCGCCGCGCTTGGTGACGAAGTTGTAGATGCCGCCCTTGCCGTCCTTGTCGCCCGGATACCAGTTCTGGACCGTAGAATACTTGATCTGCGCATCGTCCAGCGCCACCAGCTCGACGACAGCCGCATGCAGCTGGTTTTCGTCGCGCTGCGGTGCCGTGCATCCCTCGAGGTAGGACACGTAGGCACCTTCCTCGGCGATGATCAGCGTGCGCTCGAACTGTCCGGTGCCCTTTTCGTTGATGCGGAAATAGGTGGACAGCTCCATCGGGCAGCGCACGCCCTTCGGAATGAACACGAAGGACCCATCGGTGAACACGGCGGCGTTCAGCGTTGCATAATAGTTGTCGGTGGTCGGCACGACGGTGCCGAGATACTGCTTGATGAGATCGGGATGCTCGCGGATGGCCTCAGAGATCGACATGAAGATCACGCCGGCCTTCTTCAGCTCTTCCTTGAAGGTGGTGACGACCGAGACGCTGTCGAACACGGCATCGACCGCGATCCGCGACGTCTGGACGCCGGCCAGGATCTCCTGCTCGCGCAGCGGGATGCCCAGTTTCTCGT
The DNA here is from genome assembly GCA_964658415.1 of uncultured Sphingomonas sp. Classification (GTDB taxonomy): domain Bacteria; phylum Pseudomonadota; class Alphaproteobacteria; order Rhizobiales; family Rhizobiaceae; genus Rhizobium. Next base: position 9,142 of record CAZZZI010000168.1, read on the forward strand.
AGACCTTCAGCAGCTCCGGATCGACGTCGTCGATCGACTTCGGCCCCGGCGTGCTCTTCGGCGCGGCGTAGTAATAGATGTCGTTGAAATCGATCTTCGGATAGTCGACGCGGGCCCAGTCGGGCTCCTCCATCGTCAGCCAGCGCTTGTAGGCATCGAGACGCCATGCGAGCATCCATTCCGGCTCCTGCTTCTTGGCAGAAATGAAATGGATGATCTCTTCGGAAAGGCCCTTGGGAGCCTTGTCCATTTCGATGATCGTCTCGAAACCATACTTATATTGGTCCACATCGATCAGGCGGACCTGATCGATCGTTTCCTGGACGGCAGCCATGTCGTTCTCCAATCTCGCCGGATACAAGGTCCGGCAGCTTGTCAACGGTTTAGCAAATTTTCATTTGCCACTATGTAGGTGGCCAATGGGATTTTTTCACCCCGATTGGCAAGCCTAAACTTGCGTTTCCGCAAAATTCAAAAGGCGGTCATGCCGCCACGCTGGCCAGCTTCCGCCGCCCCGCTATTTTCGTGAACGCCAGAAGCGCCCGGTCGATGTCTTCGTCGGTGGTGGCAAAGCCCAGCGAGATACGCAGCGCACCGAGCTGAGGATCACGTCCCATTGCTACCAGCACATGGCTCTCGCCGAGTTTCCCGGCCGAGCAGGCCGAGCCCGCCGACAGCGCCACGCCTTCGAGGTCGAAGGCGATCTGCCCGGTTTCCGCCTTCAGCCCCGGCAGCGTGAAGAACGTCGTGTTGGGCACGCGGCCTGTACTCTCGCCATGGATAATGACGTCAGGCGCTGCCGCCCGCATTCCAGCCTCCAGCCGGTCCCGCAGTGCCAGAATATTGGCGTTGCGCGCCTGAAACTCGGCAGTCGCGGCAGCGGCAGCGGCTCCAAAGCCGATCACGGCCAGCACGTTCTCGGTCCCCGAGCGGTGACCCTTTTCCTGGCCGCCGCCATGGATCAGCGGCTTCGGCATCAGGATCTCGCCCCGCGACACCAGCGCGCCGGCCCCCTTGGGCCCGCCGATCTTGTGCGATGCGACGATCAGAAAGTCGGCGCCGACGGCGTTGATGTCGAGCGGCACCCGGCCGGCACCCTGGACCGCGTCGACGACGAGGATTCCGCCGTGCCGATGGACAATCTCCGCCGCTTCCTGAACCGGCTGCAAGATGCCCGTTTCGTTGTTGGCGAGCATGACGGCCACCATCGGCAGTCCCTCGGCCTTGTCGTGGGCCTCGAGCATCGTTTCGAGCGCGACGAGATTGACGACGCCCTCGAAGGTCACCGGGATTTCGCTCACCGACCCTCTTTGAAACCGGCCACCCTCGCGGACGGCAGGATGCTCGATGGCAGAGACATAGAGACGACTGACGGCAAGCGGCGTGCGCCCCATCCGAAATTCTGGCGTCAGCACCATGTTGGCAGCCTCTGTGGCGCCGCTGGTGAAAACGACATGGGCCGGCTCGGCACCGGTGAGAGCAGCCACCTGACGCCTGGCCGTCTCGATGGCAGCTCGGGTCGCCCGCCCCTCGCCATGCACCGAGTTCGGGTTGCCGAACAGATCGAGCCCGACAAGCATCGCCTCCCGCGCCGCCGGATGGAGCGGAGCGGTGGCATTCCAGTCAAGATAGAGGCGTGATGCCGCCATGACCTGCTTTTCCT
>CAZZZI010000169.1:0-10753 GCA_964658415.1 uncultured Sphingomonas sp.
CGAGCCAATCGACGACGGGCGCAAATTCGGGCACGGTGCCGGAATCGCGCATATTTTGCCAGAGAAGGTCGTGAAGCTGCATCCCGTGCAAGGGTTCGATCGCAGCGGTCATGCTCAAGACTTCGGCCGGATTGTCCGTGATCGGTGGCGCACCCCGGGATCGTGGAAGCGCCAGGTAGGTGGCGGCCCAGTAGGCGAGTGCAATGGCAACGTCGGTCTCGTCGGCGCGCAACACCCCGTAGGCAGTTCGCATCAGCGCGTGAAAGGCACTGGCCGCAATGCCATCCGCCAGATGCGGCAGATAGAGCGCCAGAGCGTCATGTATTCCAAGCCGGGCCACTTCGCCGGCGAAAAACAGGCGCAGGTCCGGCTCGCGCTCACGCAGGCCCATTGCGGTTCTCCCTTTACCAGACAGTTGAGAAGCATGTTTCATGCCAAGCCATGTGCAGCCGATCCGATCGACGGTCGTCCCGCGTTGATGCCGGGGCCGCCTTCGGACACCACGGCGACCTCAGGCGGAGTACCTGCAACAATTCCAGTGTAGGGCACGGGTCCGCAACACCGTCGGCGCTCTTGGCTCGATGCAGTTGGGCGGCTCTCCGGGATCGCAATCCCCATCAGAGAAAATGGCGGGGGTTAGGCCGCAAAGACGTGCGCGTCGTGAGGATCTATCGTCACATGGACTTTGCTGCCGATCTTAACCTCGGCACAGCTGCGGCTCGGCCAATCGACGCGCAGGCGGACCGGGCCGTCTTCTAGATCCAGCTGCAGATAGAAGCGTGTCGTTTGCCCCTGAAACATCCGCGCGTCGACACGCGCCGGATGGCCTTGACCGGGCTCCGCCATGCGCACGTCCTCGGAACGCACGAAAACCTGCGCCCTTTCGCCGATGGGACCGACGGGAAGCGACAGCGCCTTGCCGATATGAACCGCACCGTCGCGCACGACGAGGTCGAACCGGTTTCGGTTGCCGATGAACCCGGCACTGAATCCGGTCGCCGGCGAATTGTAGAGGTCGGCAGGCGTCGCGACCTGTTCGGCTCGCCCGTCGCGCATGACGACGACGCGATCCGCAACGGCGAGGGCCTCCGACTGATCGTGCGTGACGAGTATGGCGGTGGTCCGGATGCTTTGCTGGATGCGGCGGATCTCGTCGCGTAGATAATCGCGCACCACGGCATCCAGCGCCGATAGCGGCTCGTCGAGCAGGAGAACCGCCGGATCGGGCGCGAGTGCCCGGGCGAGCGCGGTGCGCTGCTGCTGGCCGCCGGAGAGCATATTCGGATGATGATCGGCGCGTTCGTCGAGCCCGACAAGCGCCAGAAGTTCGTCGACGCGGGATACGATCTTGGCCGGCGCGACGCCCCGCACCGAGAGCGGGAAGGCGATGTTGTCGCGGACTGTCATGTTTGGGAAGAGCGCGTAGGCCTGGAACACCATGCCGATCGGCCGGCGCTGGGTCGGCAGATCCGTCACGTCCTCGCCGCCGAACAGAATGCGGCCCTCGTCCGGTTGCGCCAGGCCTGCGATACAGCGAAGCAGGGTGGTCTTGCCGCATCCCGAACTGCCGAGAAGCGCGATCATCTCGCCGCTTTCGACCTCGAGACTGATGCCGTCGAGGGCGATCTTGCCGCCATAGCGCTTGGAAATGCGGTCGATGCTAATCGTGCTCATTTTGCTGCTTTTCCCGGCATGGGGGTGCTGACGGTCGAGGCGCGCCCGAGGTTGAGCGCGACCACGGCGATCGATAGCGCCAGTGTGATGAAGAAGGTGATGATGGTCATGACCGCGAGGATATTGAAGTCCGCATCCGTGCTCTTCAGGAGGTTGAGCGTGTAAAGCGGCACGGTCTCGAAACGGCTGCCGACCAGCACCTGCACGATGGCGATCTCGTTGAAGCTGATGCCGAAGGCAAGAATGGCGCCGCTGGCTATGCCGGGGCCGATATTGGGAAGGATCACGCGGCGGATCGTCGTCCAGAGGCCAGCGCCGCAGGTCCGCGACGCCTCCGTGAGCGCAAGCACGTTGGCCGCTGCCATCGCTCCGTCGATGGCCCAGTAGACGAAGGAAAAGGCGACCGCGACATGGGCCGCAATCACGAGCCCGACAGTGCCCTGCAGGAACGGCGCGTGGTCGCCGGTGGCCTTCAGCAAGCCGAAGGCGATGACGAGGAGCGGCACCGCGAACGGAATGGCGGCTAGGAGTTCCAGCACCGGTCGGATAGCTGGATTGCGGACCCTCTGCCAGTAGACGGCGGGGGCGACGAGCAGAACGTCGATGAGAGCGACAACCACAGCCAGCCATACGGACCGCCAGAGAACGGAGAGAAAGCGCATATCGTCGAAAGCGTTCTCCCAGTGGGCGAGCGTATATCCGTCCGGCAGAATGCTCGTCGACCAACGGGTGGCCACGCCATAGAGAAAGACGGCCAGCATAGGCACCATGATATAGGCAATCGTCAGCGCCAGCAGCAGAAAGGCAACGAACGGGAAACGCCCGGCTCGCGCCAGGACACCGGCGACTGCCGCTTTCGGCGCGGCATCCGGCGACCGTGTTGTCAGAAGGCTCAACTCAGCCATCGTGTTCCCCGTCGAACGATAATACGGTAAAGGGTGAGGCTGAATGCCGCGAGCAGCATCAGGATGACGGCCAGAACCGGCATGCGCTGCAACCCGAACAGCGAACCCAGCATCGACTGGCTCATCTCGACGGTGACGAGACGAAACGCCGTGGGCGACGTCCCGAGAAGCGCCACCGGCACCCCGTACATGCCGACGGACCAGGTGAAAATCAGAAGCCAGCAAGCGAGCAGGAACGGGCGCAGAACCGGCCATCCGATCCGGCTCCAGAACTGGAGACGGGAGGCCGAGCAGGCCTGTGCCGCCTCCCACCATTCGTCGCGCAGAAGACTCATTGCCGGCAGGCACAGAAGGACGAACAGAGGCACGTTGCTGTATTCATAGGCTATGACCAGCCCCCAGAACGTATTGGGGGCGGGCGGTTGCACGGGCAGCCCGAGCGCCTGCAGCGACAAGGTCACCATGCCATAGGTCCCGAGCGCCGCCACGAAGGCAAAGCCGAGGCCGATGCCGCTGAAATTGGTGGCGACATTGAGAATGCCGAGGTGGATCGCCCGGTTCAGCCGGGTCATGCGCGACACGATCCAGGCAAGCGGCGCACCAACGAGGAGCGCGATCGTGGCGACGGTGAACCCGAGCATCAGGCTGTTGATCATCGCGGCCCGCATCGTCTTGGCGGAAAAGACGCTTATCCAGTTGGCAAGCGTGAAGCCGCCTCCCGTCGTGTCTGCAAAACTCTGGCGCAGCATGACCAGGCAGGGCACGAACAGCATGAATGTGGCGACGATGATGATCGGCAGAGCCAGCGACCAGTCGACGAACCAGCGCTTGATCATGCGCCAAGGCGAGGCCCTTGCGGGGCCTCGCGATGCGGCGGTGGAGACAGACCTGCCGATACCGGTCATCGGGATCAGCCTTCCGCGACCTGTTCCTGCCAGACGGCGGCGATCTTTTCGACCGATACCTTCGACCAATCCGGGATGATCTTGACGCCGGCATAGTCGGCATCTGGCAGCCATCCGGCCGTTGCTTCCTTTGGCAGCTTCAGATCACCGAGCACCCAGCGGATCGGGCGGGCGCCGAACTTGGCAAAGGCGATCTGCGCCTCGTCGGACAGGACGAAATCGAGAAACAGCTTGCCTGCGTTCATCTTGGCCGTGTTGTAGCGGTTGATCATCAGCGCCGACGGTGCATAGATCGATACCGTCGGGATGACGACTTCGGCCTTGACGCCCTTTGCGCGCACGGTCTCGGCGGCGGCAATGCAGTTGAAGTCGTATTTCAGCTGGATCGGCAGTTCGCCGCGTTCCAGCGTCTGTGCATTGGAAGCCGTAGCCGAGAATTGCGGCAGCAGCTTCTTGGCGAATTCCACACCCTTTTCGATCTCGACTTCGCTTCCGCCATTGGCATAGGCCCATGCGATGAACATGGCGACATCGGTGCCGCTGGAGCCGCCGGCGTTGATCGCATTGATCTTCCCCTTGTATTCCGGCTTCAGCAGATCGTCCCAGGTCTTTGGCACGTTCTTGATGACGTCGGTGTTGACGACCATGGCCGGCACGCCGGTGTAGGTCGCGACCCAGCCGCCATTGGCGCCCTTCAGGCCGACCGGCAGTTTTGCGGCGCGCGGCGGCATGTAGTCGGGCACGACCTTGCGGGCCTCGGCAACAGGTCCGAAGAGAATGCCGATGTCGGCCGAGATGGCGACCGGATTGCCTTTTTCGGCGTCGAACTTGGTGATCTCTTCGAGCGAGCTCATGTCGGTATCGACATGGGTCAGCGAGAAGCCATTGGCTTCGGCCATCTTTTTCAGGACTTCGCCGTAGTTCGCCCAGTTGTCGGGCATTCCGTAGCTGTCGAACTGGGCCGCCTCGATTTTCGCCTTGGCGAGATCGACGGGAGCGCTCCAATCGGCATCGGCAGCGGCCTGTGCAGCCTCAGTGCCGAAAAGCGGCAGGCCGAGGCTTGCACCGGCGGCAAGGACGGTGGCGCCGGTCAGGAAGTCGCGGCGGTGCAAGGCCGGGGCCGAAAGCGATTTCAGAAAACTGGTCATGGTCAAGTCTCTCCTGGCGTTGAAAAGGCCGCACCCTTGGGTCGGTGGTGGCCCGATGGCTAAATTCATGCAGGTCAAGTCACGGCCGCAGCCGGTATTCCATCAGGGGGACGCTTCGCCTCCCGGACGCTCGCCGCGGGCAAGCCGCGCTTCGATGTCGGTGATGACCGGCATGAGATCGGCGACGGTGTCGATCACGTAATCGGCGCCGTGCGACCTCAGCGCCCGCGTTGCTTTTTCGCGCAGGATTTCGACCTCGGCCGTCGTCATCGCGGCCAACTCTGCGACCGTGACGCCCGCTTCGTTGCCGCTGAGTGCCACGCCCACGGTCCAGCACCCGGCTGCCACGCCCTCGTCTATACCGACACCGGTGTCGTCGATCTTGACGACGGCGGAGGCCGGCCAGACATCGAGATCGAGGAAGCAGCGATACATGTTCATCGGCGTCGGGCGTCCGTGGGGCAGGTCGCCGGCGCAGACGAGATTGTCGGTTTCATAGCCTTGCGCCTTTGCCAGCGGCAGAAGCCGTTCCATGATCGAGCGCGTATAGCCGGTGGTGGAGCCGATCTTGAGGCCCATGTCGCGCAAGCGCGCGGCCACCTCTTGCGCCCCCGGAATGAGATCGGCAAAGTTATGGACGATCTCTTCGTTCATCGGCACGAAGATCGCGTAGATGCGGTCGATGTCGTCCTTTGCCGGTGCCGCACCGTGCTTGTCAGCCCAAGCCTCCCGGATCCGTGGCTGATCGAGCATGGCGGCAATATGATCCCATTTCGGACGACCCATCGGCTCCCGGGCCTCCGCGACGCTGACCTCGATGCCGAATTTTGCAAAGGCCTCGACGAAGACGCCCATCGGAGCGCGCGACCCGAAATCGATGACCGTGCCGGCCCAATCGAACACTGCAGCCTTGAGGTGGGTCATGCGACTACTCCGTTACTTGACTGGGCCGAGCCGTAGAGGTCCGCGATGACCTCCTCGCCGAGCGCGAAGGCGGTGGACGCACCGGTGCCGCCGGTAACGATGACCAGTCGAACGTTCGCTCGCGGTGCATCGACCAGCACGGTCCTGTCTGCGGCATGCGCATAGGAGCCGGTCCAGCGTTCGACGACCTGCCGACCCGGCATGTCGAAGACGCGGTCGAACTCATCGAGCATAAGGTCGTCGAAACGCGCGCTGCTGAAGGGCGCCGGGGCATTGCCGTAGACATGGGTGTCGCCGACGACGAGCGAGCCGTCAGCCGATTGGACGGCAATCAGATGGATGCCGGCAGCGCGCTTCTCGGCGTCCTCCCGCTCCAGTCGGGCAATCAGGGCCTCGGCTTCCGGCAAGGCGGCAAAGCCCTCATAGCGCGCAAAGCTGAGATCGGACATGACGGCCGCACCGAGCGTCACGGGTGTCGCAGGCGCCAGGCGCAGCATTTGCAGGGTGCAAACGTCGAGCCCGTAAGAGGCGATCCGCTCGGGATAGAGCCCGGAGAAATCATCGCCGGGGCAGACTACGACAGCGTCCGCGTCGACCGGGCCGCGGCTTGTCTCGACGCCATGATCGGTCACCGCCCGGGCTGCCGTTCCCCACAGGAAATCGACACCATGGGCGGCCGCCAGATACGCTGCGACCTTGCCAACGGCTTCGCGCGATTCGACCCGCAGTTCATGCGGGCTGTAGAGGATCGCCTCGACGCCATCCAGGCGCAGCGACGGCACGACATCCCGCGCCTCCGCCTTGCCGATGAGCCGGCAATCCTTGCCCATCGGCGTTTTCAGGAAAGCGCCGAGAACCGCTGCTGCCTCCGCGCGGCGGGCCGGCATGACGAGGCCACGATGATGCACGGCGATGCCGGCTTGCACGACGAGGTCGCTCCAGATGTCGCGGCTTCTGATGGCCCGCGCCCAGTGGTCCCCGGCCTGTTGTCCGGTAACGGTGACGAAACCGAAATTGCGAATGGACGCACCGGACGCTGCCGGGTTTCGTTCGATCACAACGACTTTCCGACCCTGCGAGGCTGCCGCCAGGGCTGTCCCAAGTCCAACAATTCCCGCGCCGACAATGGCGACGTCATACGAAGAAGGCACGCATTGCTCCTTGAAGCTCGGACTTTGCCTCGATCAGCACCGCGCGCACGGTGACGAGATGACCGTACGTCGGAAGACGCGCGATCTTGAAAACAGAGGCCACAGCTGGCTGATTTGATTGTTCGTCCGGCAACGAAGTGAAGCGCCTTTAGAGACGTCAGCATCGTTTTGCACTGGATCCACGCTAGTGAAGTTATGTGACAGTTTTAATATTGAGAAAAAGATATAGACTTAAGCTATAAATTTATCATGCCTGTTGCTGTGCCCCCGGATGTCGTCATCCCTGGATCTCAAAGTTCCGGAAGACCGGAATCCCGTCCACGGGGCGTTGCACCGGAGGCGATGAAACGATGCTGGGCCGCGATCTTGAGGAATGCGGCGATTGCCACGTGGTCCGTGCAACTGGGCAGCGCGATGATGTAGTGGCCGATATTGGCCATCTGGTCCGAGAGGAGGGCGATGTCGATATACTCGTCCTGCGAGACTTCCCCTTCGATCGCGACGGCAAGGCCCATGCCCGCCGCAGCGGCTGCATAGGCGACGTCAAGCGTTGCCACCTCGACCACGGGTTTGAGGACGACGCCCTGTTGGGCCGCGAGCGCCTCCACCTTCATTCGGGTGCCGGATGCACGGTTCCACAGGATCATGTCCTGCCTGTGCAGATCGGAAACGGCGATGGTGCCGGCGGCGAGCAGCGGATGGCCCTTTTTGCCATAGATGACGATGCCACAACGCCTAAGTTCCAGATTTTCAAAACGCGGATCGGGACCCGCCTGGGAGACGGAGGCTACGTCCAGCTCGCCTTTGAAAACCGCGGACGCAAGTTCCAGCGACGGCCCGCCGCGCGTACTGAGCCGCATCTTTGGAAACGCCTGCACGAAGGTCGCAAGCGCCGGCATGATCAGCCGGTGGGCGCTGAAGCCGATGGACAGCTGCCCGCCGACCAGGCGGCCGCTGTCGCCAAGGGCACGGTCGACCTCATCGACGCAATTGAGCGCAACCCGGATCTTCGCGAGAAGGGCTTCCCCATCCGCCGTGACCCGAATTGCATGACCTTCACGGATGAAGACCCGCGAACTGCAGAGATCCTGGAAGGCCTGAACCTGCGTCGAAACCGTGGGCTGGCTGACCCCCACCGCCTCGGCGGCCCGCGAAAAGCTTCCTGTGCGCGCCAGCGCATCGACGGCGCGCATCTGAGCCAGTGTGACTGAGGCCATTTTAAAAACCCTTGGTTTGGAACCACTCTCAGCTTTCACGTGCGCACGGAGGCTGTTTAGAGCCGACACGTTGTCCGCCTTGAAACGAGACAATGCCGGACATGCGCGGGACTTCAAAGATCATGCGGCGGCCTCTTCGAGCTGTCCGATGGCTTCGACGAGGGCGGCAAAACAGTCGGGATCGATCGCGGTACCGACATCCCGCTGCATGATCCCGAGGGCAACCGAGACCGGCATCGCGGCACGGTAGGGGCGGTCGGCCGTCAACGCGTCGAAGATATCCGCCGTGGTGATGATGCGTGTCTCGAAGCATATCTCGCGGCCCGCGATGCCGCGCGGATAGCCTTTGCCATCCAGGCGTTCGTGGTGGGCGCCTGCAATGCGCGACAGATCGGCAAAAGCGGAAATCTTGGAAAGGATGATCTCGCTCAAGACCGGGTGCTGGCGAATTGCTTTCCATTCCTCGTCGTCCGGCTTGCCGGGCTTGTCCAGGATCTGGTTGGAAACCCCGAGCTTGCCGATATCGTGCAGGAGCGCCACCCGCTTCAGATATCGCCGCTGCGCCTCGGGCAGGCCCATCTGCTCGGCAATCATGTCCGTGAAAAGCGCGACGCGCTCGCTGTGACCGTTGGTGAACGGGCTCTTTGAATCGACCACGTTGGCGAACGCCGCAGCGACATCGTCGAGATAGTCGTCGTCGACGCCCTGCGCCTCCTTCGGCGCCATGGCGATGATGGTGTCGTTGAGGTCAGGCGACGCGAGCGTCGCCCAGAATTCCGTCGATACCGCAAGCCTGTCGAAGGCATCGGCAAGGGTCGGATCGAACCAGGTGCCGGAGCGGCGGCGAATTTCCGACCGGGCGCTATCGGCACCGGCAGTCGTGTGAAATACGTCTGCCACCTGGGAGATCAGCGCGATCCGAGCATGAAGCGAGATCGCCGCACCCTTCAGGCCAATCGGTTGTCCACCTCCGTTCCAGTGCTCGTCGAGATCGAGGATCGCCGTTGCGACCCGCTCGGAAAAGCGCATGCGCCGGACAATGTCCGCGCCGCGCTGACACCGGGTTTCCGTAAGCTCGCGGGCAATGCTTCCGCCTGTCGCGAAGGTGTTGACGATGGCCCGGAAGCGCTCCGCAAGGCCGGCCTTCAGCCCCGTATGCGACAGCACGAACCGCAGCACCTGCGGCAGGCTCTCGTCGACCGTCTTGACGTCACGCTTGAATGTCAGGTCGTCCGTCAGGAACAATTGACAGATACGGGCGGCGTTGCTGCTGCAGCCGATGTCTTTCAGAAGCAGCGCATAATAGAGATCGTCGATCTCGTCGTCGGAAATGCCGATCATGCGGCCGATGTTCAAGCCGATCCAGCAGCATCGAACCCCATGGCCGGCCGGCTGCCCCTCTGTCAGGTCGAGAGCGTAACTCAGAGCACTCAGAAGCTCTGCCTTGCCGACAACAGTGCGAGACGCCATGCCATGTATCCATAAAACCGTCAGGTGTTGCCTATCCGTATCATCCCTTTCTGAACAATCTATCACGGGAGAGAATTGCAGTGATGGTGCCCGCAGATGAATCGCGTCTTCGCGCTTGAGGCGCAGTGGCAGGTGGCATCGTGATATCGCTTCGCCTACATTGCGGCAGCCGGCGGCCGCCTGATTCTGGTCGCCGGCCGATCGACAGGTAACACGAGCATACGCCCCAGCAGCGCCGGAAGGCCGCACCGGGCCACCGATAGAAACGAGAGGCGGAACCATGCACCTTTCCATGTGGACCTATCCCTGGGACCTCCAGGACCAGGGCATCGCACAAGCCAGCGCCGAGCTGCGCGAGCGCGCCGGTCTCAACACCGTCAGCCTCGCCACGTCCTATCATGCCGGACGGTTCCTCCAACCCCGCAGCCCGCACCAGAAAGCCTATTTCCCCGAGGACGGAACGGTTTACTATCGCCCGACGGAAGCAACCTGGGCAGGCAAAGAGATCAGGCCGCTGATGGCACAGAACGTCAGCGAGCGCGGCGACATGCTGGCCGCGCTTACGGAGGCGCGCGAGGCGGGCGGCTTGAAGGTCTCCTGCTGGACCGTCTGCCTGCACAACACCCGCCTCGGAATGCTGCATCCGGGCCATGTCACGCGCAACGCGTTCGGCAATGCCAACTATTACAATCTGTGCCCTTCGAGCCCGGCTGCGCGCGATTACGTCGTCACCATGGTCGGTGAAATCACGCAAGCCTACAAGCCCGACATGCTCGAACTCGAAAGCCCGAACTTCATGGGCTTTGCCCATGAGTACCATCACGAGAAGGACGGCGTCGGCCTGCTGCCGGAGGACGACTTCCTGCTCTCCATCTGCTTTTGCGACCATTGCATGGCGCGCGCGGAAAAGGCCGGCGTTGCCGCCGAGGGAGCACGGGACACCACGAAGCGGTTTATCGCCGAGATGTGCGAGCGCGAGGTGCCGGAGGCGCAGGTCCCCGGCTTCCCGGCTGAGGGCGTCGACGCCTTCCGTGCCTGGCCGGACCTACACGAATACCTCCTGTGGCGCACGGAGCCGGTGACGAGCCTCGTGGCCGAGATCCGCGCCGCAGCCGATCCCGCAACGCGGATCGTCCTCGTCGAAGGACGGGACGCCTGGCTCGGCGGCGTCGATCTCGCGGCGATCGGCAAGGTCTGCGACGGCGCGATCCTTTGCTGTTACTACATGGAGCCCGATGCCGTGTCCGAGCTGATGAAGACCAGCCGCGCCGCGCTGGGCCCGGACAAATACCTCGGCGTCGGGCTTCGGGTCTTCTATCCCGAGGTCACCTCGGCCGAGGCCCTTGCGGCCAGCGCCCG
>CAZZZI010000170.1:0-10725 GCA_964658415.1 uncultured Sphingomonas sp.
CGCAAGGTCTGATCGCCGCGCGCGGCACCAAGGAAAGGGTCTGATCCATGACCACAGCAACCGCCTCCGCCCTTCCGCCCGAACTGGCTTCGCCAAAAAAGCCCGCGCCCTTTGCCCTGGCACGGCGCACCATCATGACGCCGATCCTGCTGTCGCTGCTGATCCTCGTCATCGCCGGGCTGACGGTGATGACCGGATCGCGGCCCTTCAACCAGGCGGTGATCGACGTCTTCGTGCGCATCACCCTCGTGGTCGGGCTCTACATCTTCATCGGAAACTCCGGCGTGCTCAGCTTCGGCCATATCGGGTTCACCTGCATGGGCGCCTATGCCGCCGCCTGGCTCACCATCAGCCCGATGATGAAGAAAAGCGCGCTGCCCGGCTTGCCCGGCTGGCTGCTCGAAACGAAGCTTCCCTATTGGGAATCGGCCATCATCGCGGCCCTCTTTGCCGGCGTGGCGGCGCTGGTGTTCGGCCGGGTGCTGATGCGGCTCTCCGGCATTGCCGCGTCGATCGCCACCTTCGCCATGCTGGCGATGATCAACACGATCTACTCCAACTGGCAGGACGTCACCGGCGCGACCTCGTCCGTGGTCGGCATCCCGATCGTGCGCGTCATCTGGCCCTATGTCGGGGCCGCCGTCGTCGCCATCTTCATCGCCTGGGCCCATGCGATATCGCGCTCGGGTCTGGCCCTGCGGGCCGCGCGCGACGAGCCCACGGCGGCGGCCGCCTCCGGCGTCGACATACCGAGGGAACGGCTCATCGCCTTCACGATCTCAGGCGCCGTCATGGGGCTCGGCGGGGCGATGATGGCCCATTCGATCGGCGTCGTCACACCTGACAACTTCTATCTCGGCCTCACCTTCATCACCCTCTCCATGCTCGTCGTCGGCGGCATGAGCAGCCTCTCCGGCGCTGTCATCGGCGTCGTTCTTCTCTCCGCCCTCATCCAGGCTCTTCGCTGGCTTGAGGCGGGCGTTCCCGTCGGCACCATGACCCTTGCCCTTCCCAAAGGGCTTCAGGAGATCGCCCTCGGCGTCATCATGATCGTCATCCTCGCGCTTCGCCCGGCAGGCTTGATAGGCAATCGCGAGATCACGTTTTTCAGGCGTAGTCACAACAAATAGCCGGCGAGAACAACAGTCGTCAGGCAATAAAGGAGCAGCTAATGGAATACGTAAGAAGACTATTTGCAGCAGTTCTGGCGACGGCATTCGCCGCAGCCGCTTATCCGGCGTTAGCGGACGACGGCAAGACCGTTGTCGGCTTCGCCACGGCCGCCTCCGGCTTCATGCAGGCCTACGACAAGCCCGCCCAGGATGCCGCGATGATCCGGATCGACGAGATCAACGCTGCCGGCGGCCTGCTCGGCAAGAAGATCGAAGTCGTCACCGCCGATACAAAGTCGGACCGCGCAGAAGGTGCCAAGGCCGGCCTGTCGGTCATCGACCAGGGTGCCAGCCTGGTCGTCGTTTCCTGCGACTACGACTTTGGCGCGCCGGCAGCGCTGGCCGCAGAGGATGCCGGGCTCGTCTCCTTCTTCCTCTGCGCGGAATCGGTCAAGGCCGGCATCCAGGGCGTCGGCAAGCACAGCTTCTCGGCCTCCGTTCTTGCGGCCGTACAGGGCGCCACGATGGCCGAATGGGCCTTCAAGGAGAAGAAGGCCAAGACCTTCTACCGCCTGCTCGACACCTGGACGGAATACAACAAGGGCATCTGCGACGGCTTCGACTGGATGATGCCGAAGATCGCAGCGCAGGGTGCCAAGCTGGTCGGCCAGGATACCTTCAAGAACGAGGACGCCTCGATCGCCGCCCAGATCACCCGCATCAAGTCGCTGCCACAGGAACCTGACGCCATCATGCTCTGCACGATGATGCCGGGCGCCGTCTCGGCGATCAAGCAGATCCGCGCCGCCGGCATCAACTCGATGATCCTCAACGGCTCCGGCGTCGACGGCAGCTACTGGCTGTCGGCCGTGCCTGATCTGTCGAACTTCTATACGCCGGTCCAGGGCTCGATCTACGGCGACGACCCCAATCCGGACGTCCAGAAGTTCAACGCCGTCTACAAGAAGAAGACCGGCACGGACCCCTCCAGCCAGTACGTCTATCCCGGCTATTCGATGATCGACGTCTGGGCAAAGGCCGTCCAGCGGGCAGGGACGACCGACGCCGATGCTGTCGTTGCCGAACTCGAAAAGATGAAGGGTGAGCCGACCCTGTTCGGACCGCGTACCTTCACGGCCGAGCTGCACCACCAGAACCAGGCCCGCTACCTGATCGTCGAGACCAAGAACGGCAAGCCCGGCGTGGTCGGCAACTGGACGATTTCCGAACCCATCCCGCTGGATGCGCTCGTGAAGAAGTAACAGAACGTCGCCGGGGATCATTCCGGCGACCTCTCCAGCCGGCTGCCTCCACGCAGCCGGCTTTTTGCGTTTTCAGGCGGCCATCTCTGCCTCCCGGCGTCCGAGGGAACCCGATGCCGAAGCTGACGTTGTCGAAGGCAATCAAAGGACAGCTCACGCGTGTCTCCGGACGGCCTGCGCCTCTCCGAGCGGGCTTTTGGGTGCACTCACTGCAGCATGTGCCAAACCAAGGGATCCGCACCATGAAGCCCAGCCGTATTGTCGTCATCAGCGATTTCCAGGGGGGCTGTTATCACGAAGGGCCAGTGCCGTCCGTGGAGACCTATCGCGACCTATGGCTCGCCGGCGCACGGGGGACGCAGCCGGCGCCATTGGGAACGCTGGAGACCATTGAGGTGAGGGGCGGCTACATCGAACGGCTACCCCTGGCGGTGTTGAAAAGCGGCGTGGTCGACTGCGCCGAGGTGTGGACCCACTGGCGCGGAGAAAACCCGCCCGGGGACTGGACCGAACCCGGCAGCCCGTCGATCCGCCGTCGTGCGTTCCGCTCGAACGGCCCGGATGCGCCGATGGCGTCGAACGACATGCTCGCGCACATCCATGCCTTCGGGGCGCCGGACATCCTGTGCGTCTGGGGCCTCGGGGTGAGCGAAGACATCCTGCTTGCCTGTCGCGGGAGTTTTAAGATCTACAATTCCATCGATGCGCCGGCACTCCGCATCCCGCCAGAGGTCAGCCGCCATTTCGACCTCGTGCTCACCGGCGCCGAATGGCAATCGGAAGCGGTGCTGGCTCGCCATCCCGGCATGCGGACATCCGTCATGCCGGTGGGTCCTGAATTCGCCTCCGACCTGACCTTCCGGCCACTGGGCCTGCCGAAGATCTACGACGTCATCTACGTCGCCGCCGCGCAGGCCTACAAGCGCCACGACATTCTCTTCGAGGCGCTGGCAAAACTGCCTCGCAACATCCGCGCGCTGTGCGTGTTCGGCTACGGCGAACTGGTCGACACGCTGCGCAGGCAGGCCGATGCGCTGGGCATCCAGGTGGATTTCGTCGGCCCTCCAGGCGTCGGTTTCGAGGAGGTCAATCGTCTGATGAACCAGGCGCGCCTGGGCGTGGTCTGCGGCATCGACGACGGGGCTCCCGCCATCCTCACGGAATACATGCTGGCGGGCATTCCGGTGCTTGCCAACAGCGATCTCAGCTGCGGCCTGCAGTACATCAATGAAGATACCGGCGCGACCGCGTCCGCTGAAAACTTCCACAAGGGAATTGCCAGCATGCTGGTGCGGGCCGACACTTTCCACCCCCGCAGGATTGTCCAGGCAAACTGGACATGGCCCCGCACCATGGAAAAGTTTCTGCCACTTATCCAGGATTTTGACGGTACCGGTCGCAACCCGTGGAACTAAGGAAATCCTAGCTGGTTGCAGGTTCCACCAGATAAGAGAGGGACCCGATGAACCTGCAAAATCCAATTCCGCGCGCGACGGTCTCACGTATGATCGATGAGGGTCCTGTCGTCTGCTTTTCCCATCTGCGATGGGATTTCGTGCTGCAAAGACCGCAGCACCTGATGCAGCGCTTTTCCGAGCGACGCCAGGTTTTCTTCTTCGAGGAATTCATACCGACCGACCATCATCTGGCCTATCTCGAAATCCATCCGTTCGAGGGCACTACGGTGAAATCCGTCCGTCCGCGCATTCCCCACTGGTGGAACGCGGCGGACCGGGAGGCAGGCCTTGCGCGCCTGCTCGACGACCTGCTGGCGCTTCACGGCGGCGGCAAGCCGATCCTGTGGTACTACACGCCGCTGATGTACGCCTTCTCCGACCATATCGACGCAACTGCCGTCATCTACGACTGCATGGACGAACTGGCCAACTTCAAGTTTGCACCGGTTGAACTCCGGGACGCCGAGCGCGCGCTCATGGCGCGTGCGGATGCCGTGTTCACGGGCGGCGTAAGCCTTTACGAGGCAAAGCGCGACAATCACGCCAACATCCATGCCTTTCCCTCGAGCGTCGATATCCAGCATTTCGGCAGGACCCGCTCAGGCTTGACGGAGCCGTCGGACCAGGCCTCCATTTCCGGCCCGAAGCTCGGTTATTACGGCGTCATCGATGAGAGGCTCGATCTAGAACTCATGAAATCGGTGGCCGAGGCCCGGCCGGATCTCTCGCTGATATTCATCGGCCCCGTCGTCAAGATCTCGCCGGACGAGCTTCCACGCGCGCCGAACATCCACTATCTCGGGCTCAAACCCTATGCTGACCTTCCGGCTTACCTGTCCGGCTGGGACGTTGCCCTGATGCCTTTCGCGCTGAACGAAGCGACGCGCTTCATCAGTCCGACGAAGACACCGGAATATCTGGCCGCCGGACGCCCGGTGGTCAGTACCCGTGTCGTCGATGTGGCGCGTGCCTATGGTGATGTCACAGGCGTCTATCTCGCTTCGGACGCTCAGGAGTTCGTTGCGGCCTGCGACAGGGCCATTGCCCTTTCCGAAACCACCGACTGGCTGGGCGCGGTGGACGAGGTGCTGATGCTGTCGTCCTGGGACAAGACCTTCCAGTCGATGTCCGCCATCGTCCAGCGTTCCGAGGCCGGCAGGCCGGCAGCGAGATCGCATGTCGACTCCTATTCGCCGCTATCCGCCGTCGGCGGCGTGGCAGCCGTCGCCCGGAGCGAGTAGATGTTCCGAATTCTGCTGGCGACCGACAGTCTCGATCCATCGGGGATGGGCGAGCACATGCTGGCGCTCGGTCGCGCGCTCGCTGAACGGTGGGACGTGACCCTCTGCCTGCTGTCCGACAATCACGGAAGCCTCCTGACACGGGCTCTGCGCCACGGTCTGAGCGTCAAGCTCGTACGAAGCGTGGAAGAATTCCAGGCCTGGATCGCACGGACCGGCTTCGATCTCCTGCACGTGCATGCAGGGATAGGATGGGAAGGCCATGGGCTGACCGGTGCCGGGACAGCCTGCGGCATTCCGGTGGTGCGGACGGAGCATCTGCCTTATCTGCTGACCGATCCCGATCAGATCGAGGAATATCGTCGGGAGATCCGCACGACCTCCCACCACATAGCCGTCTCCGAAGCCTCGGGTAAAAGCTATCGCGATCATATCGCGCACGACCGCCTGAGCGTCGTCAGGAACGGCATCTATCCGCTGGAACCGCGCATGGCGGCCGATGCGTTCAGGGCGGAGGCGGGGCTGAAAGGGCGCAAGGTGCTCGTCACCGTCGCGCGTTTCTCAGCCCAGAAGGACCACGAAACCCTGCTGCAGGCGCTCCCCGCCGTCGTGGCCACCGACCCGTCGGTGCTTCTCCTGCTGGTCGGGACGGGCGAGCGGCTGGAGGAATCGAAAGAACTGGTCTCGACGCTCGGGCTTTCCGATCACGTGCTGTTTCTGGGCCAGCGGACGGATGTCGCCGACATCGTGAACGCAGCCGATCTCTTCGTGCTTCCGTCGCGTTTCGAAGGCCTGCCGCTCGCCGTGCTCGAGTCCATGTCGCTCGCCGTTCCCGTGGTCGCGACCCGGGTCGGCGGTACTGTCGAGGCGCTCGGTGTCGACCACCCACTCTTTGCCGATGTGGGCGATCCCGCGTCCCTTGCCGCTGTCCTGTCCGATGCCCTTGCCGACCGACGCCTAGCCGCTGTCGCGGGCGAGGCTGGCCACACGCGGTTCAAGGCGGCATTTTCCGCGGTGCGGATGGGAGCCGAGACGGCGGCGATCTACGAACAAATTTTGACCGAACGCTCCACACATACTCAAGAGGATATCCAAATGAAGACGCGTCTCGCCTTTATCGGCGTCGGAGGAATTGCGCAACGACACCTGGACGTGCTGGCGTCTTTCGACGACGTGGAGTTGGTCGGCTTTGCCGATCCGGATCTCGAGCGGGCCGACAATGCCGCGATGCGGTTCGGCACCCGATCGTTCCGCCATCACCGCGACATGCTCGACGAGCAGCGGCCGGACGCCGTCTACGTCTGCGTGCCGCCCTTTGCCCACGGCGAACCGGAGCGGGACCTGATCGAGCGCGGCATTCCGTTCTTCGTGGAGAAGCCGGTGTCGCTCGATCTGGAAACGGCCGAGGCAATCTCCAAGGCGGTGACAGACAAGGGCATCATCACGGCTGTCGGCTACCACTGGCGCTATCTCGATATCGTCGATGAGGCGCGCGACCTTCTTTCCCACAATCCGGCGCAGCTCCTCTCCGGCTACTGGCTCGATTCCACTCCGCCGCCGCGCTGGTGGTGGAAGCAGGACAAGTCGGGCGGCCAGCTCGTCGAGCAGACGACCCACCTTCTCGATCTCGTCCGGTTCCTGGTCGGGGATGTCCGCGAGGTCTACGGCCGCGTCGGCCACACCGACAGGGCGGAGTTTCCCGGCCTCGACGTGCCGACGGTGACCACGGCGAGCCTCACCTTCGAAACCGGCGTGGTGGCCAATATCGCGTCGACATGCCTTCTCGGCTGGAACCATCGCGTCGGCCTCCACATCTTTGCAGACCGGCTCGCAATCGAGCTGACCGACCGCGACATCATGGTGGATGTCGGGAGAGGGCGCCCCACGCGCCAGGCAAACGGCGATCCCGTCTGGCGGGAAGATCGCGACTTCATCGATGCCGTTCGCGGCGGCGAAAACCGCATCCGCTGCCCCTACGCCGATGCGCTGGCGACCCACCACCTGGCGCTGGCCGTCATGGCATCGGCCGAGAGCGGTGAGCCCGTGCTTCTCGACCGTCCTGAAACGACGAGGCCAATGCCGGCCCCCCTGCAATTCCAGCCGCAGCCGGAAGTGCACCATGGCATGCCCCCGGGCCATCGCAAGATCCGCTCGCTGGGCGTCGAACGCCCTGGCCGACCCTATTTCTTCGAATACGAGGAAGGCCCGCCGGCCGATGGCCATGTGAGGCTGGAAACGCTCTTCACCGGCCTGTCCGCAGGCACGGAACTGACGTTCCTGAAGAACACCAACCCCTATTTCAGATCGCGCTTCGACAGCGATCGCGGGGTCTTCGTCGGCAACGAGCCGGACCTGCACTATCCGGTTCCCTTCCTCGGCTACATGGAAGTCGCACGCGTATCGGAATCCCGGGCGCCGGACTTCGCCAATGGCGCCACCGTGGCGACCGCCTACGCCCACAAGACCGGCCATACCGCTGACCCCTATCGCGACGTTCTCATACCGATGCCGGCAGACATCGACCCCATCCTCGGCGTCCTCGTCGCGCAGATGGGGCCGATCGCGGCGAACGGTATCCTGCATGCCGACGCCGAGGCCTATGGGGCGACCGTTCCCGCACTGGGGGCGGGGGTCAGGGATCGGCCCGTCCTGGTAATCGGCGCCGGTACCGTCGGCCTGATGACGGCGCTGTTTGCGCAATCGCTGGGAGCCTCGGACGTGGTGATTGCCGACCCTTCAGAATTCCGACGCCGCAAGGCCGAGGCGATGGGCCTGACGGGCATGACCGAGGATCGCGCATGGAACCACGCAAAGGCCCGCTGGCACGACGGCGCCATGGGGAGGGGAGCGGACATCGTGTTCCAGACACGCGCCCACTCCGAAAGCCTCCACACCGCGCTCAAGGCCCTGCGCCCGCAAGGCACGGTCATAGACCTAGCCTTCTATCAGGGCGGCTCGGAAGGGCTGCGGCTCGGGGAGGAGTTTCACCACAATGGCCTCAACATCCGCTGTGCGCAGATCAACCGCGTCCCGCGTGGCCTTGCGCCTCTCTGGGACCGACGCCGGCTCGCGCTCGCAACCATCGCATTGCTGAAGGCGAGGGGCGCCGACATCCGCGAACACATGATCACCCACGTCATCCCGATGGACGACGCACCGGCATTCCTGACCGACCTCGTCGAGAACCGTCCCGACTTCCTTCAGGTCGTCTTCCAGGTGGCGCCATGATGTCGGAACCGACACAAGTCAGGATCCTTTTCGTCTTTGCCTGGCTCGTCGTCGGCGGCGAGGAGACGGAGGTGCGCCTGCTTGCCGAGAACCTCGACAGGAACCGCTACCGCCTCGATGTCGTCGCTTGTTTTCGCAAGCCGGAAATGCCGGAGCAGACCCACGAGCAGTTGCGCTCCCTCGGCGTCGACGTCGATACCAGGCCTTACGCGCTGTCCTTCGACGATACCGTCGGCTACCTTGCGGAGAAGGCCGCGGGCTACGACATCGTCGTTTCCTGCCAGAACGTCGCGGACATCTATCCGGCCCTCGAGCGCATGCATCTGCGGCCTCCGCTGATCGAGCACGGTGGTCTCGTATCCGAGGCACTGGCAGGACCGAAACATTGGACGACCCGCTATGTCGGTGTCTGCCGCTCGATCCGGGATGCGGCTGCTTCGAAGATGCCGGGCCGCGAACAACACGCTCTCGAGATCCCCTCGATGGTGGATCTTGCCGCCTTCGATCCCGCCCATCGTCCCTCGATGCGCGCCAGCCTCGGCATTTCGGATCGGCAGACCCTGATCGGCTGGGTCGGTCGGCTCGACCCGAAGAAGAACGTCGGCGATTTCATCGTGACCGCTGCCGTGGTCGCGGCCGCGGACGACACCGCGCGCTTCGTAATCGTCGGCGGTGCCGATGCGTTCATGCCCGAATATGCGGAGCTTCTCCGGCAGCAGGCGCGGACGCTCGGCCTTGACGGAAAGCTCACATTCCTCGGCGACCGCAAGGATGTCGCCGAGCTGCTGGCAGCCTTCGATATCTTCGTCTGGCTGTCCAGGGGCGAGGGGATGCCGCATGTGATCGCGGAAGCCGGCGCCGCCTGCCTGCCTGTCATCGCCACGCCGGACAACGGCGCACGGCAACAGATCGAAGACGGTGTTTCGGGCCTGTTCGTACCCTATGGAGACCCCTTGTCGGTGGCCGCCGCGATCTCCCTCCTGATCGCCGACCCGCAGCGCCGCCGCTCGCTGGGCATGGCGTTGCGCCAGAAGGTCGAGGACACCTATGCGGTGGCCACTGTCATTCCGCAGTGGGAACGCCTGTTTGCCGACGTTCTGGCCGAGCGCACCGCAGCACGCCCCACGGGCCTGTTCAGATCCTTCCTGCAGGGCGGCTTCGAATGCTCCACCCACAGGCTCAGGCCGCATGAGGGCGAGGCGGAGGGCAGGCGCCTCGATATGGTCGAGGCCATCGGCCATGACCGCCATGCAACAGAGGACTACCGGCAACTGGCCGGCCTCGGCATCCGGACCGTCCGCGATGGATTTCGGTGGCATTTGATCGACCGTCAGGGACGCTACGACTGGTCGAGCATCCGCCCCATGCTGCAGGCCGCCGCCGCCACGGGAACCCAGGTGATCTGGGACCTGCTCCACTACGGCCTGCCGGATGACGTCGATATCTGGTCGCCGGCCTTCGTCGACCGGTTTGCGGCCTTCGCACGGGCGTGTGCCCATATCGTCCGGGAGGAAAGCGACGACGTGCCGTTCTACTGTCCCGTCAACGAAATTTCCTTCTTCTCCTGGGGCGGCGGCGATGCGGGCTATCTGAACCCATTTGCAAACGGCAGAGGCTTCGAGCTGAAGGTGCAGCTGGCGCGCGCTTCCATCGCGGCCATGGATGCGATCTGGCAGGTTGATCCGCGCGCCCGCTTCGTCCATTGCGATCCGATCATCAATGTCGTCACCGACCCGTCGCGGCCCTGGGAAGCCGGGATCGCCGGCGGCCATCACCAGTCGCAGTTCCAGGGATGGGATCTCGTTTCTGGACGCATCTGGCCGCAGATCGGTGGCGCCGAGCGCTATCTCGACATCATCGGCGTCAACTACTATTTCAACAATCAATGGATCCACGGCGGTCCGCCGATCGACCTCGGCCATCCGCTCTACAAGCCGCTCGGCAAGCTTTTGGCAGAGACCTATTCACGCTACGGAAAACCGATCCTCATCGCCGAAACCGGCACCGAGGACGAACGCCGCGCCGCATGGTTCCAGTATGTGTCCGACGAGGCAAACCGTGCGCTGCAGCTCGGCGTGCCACTCGAAGGGCTTTGCCTCTATCCGGTCGTCAATCATCCCGGCTGGGACGACGGTCGCGCCTGCCAGAACGGCCTGCTCTCATCCCACATCACCGCAGCCGGCCGCGACATCTACCAGCCGCTCCTCGAACGAATAACCGCAATCTACGGGTGACGCGGCCACGCCCATCTTCCCAAGTCCAATCCTGCCCGCAGGTACGCCGCGATCTGCGGGCAGGCGCATACAATCGAGGAGGCGATAAACCATTGATATCTATCGCAAGTCGCACTTCATCCTTGAACCCACCCCCGTGGAGAAGCTAACCCAAGTGCATCATGCCTGCTTTGCAGGATATGGGATCAGCT
>CAZZZI010000171.1:0-10522 GCA_964658415.1 uncultured Sphingomonas sp.
TACCCGCCTGCTTGCTGTTGCCCGCAGTTTGCAGCGGCCCGAAGTTGCCCGGAATGGTGCTGTCATAATCATACAGTGATCCGTTCAGCGACAGCGTCCAATAACCATAGGGAATGCTGGTATTGGCGCTATAGCTGTTGCTTCGGCCTTGGCCATCGCCGTGCCACGGGTAGTCGGGGCCGGTATGGTCGTAAGAGACGTTCCATTGATCGTTGAAGCCAAAGAGATTGTCGTATCCGACAGACGTCGAGGTCTTCGAATAGCCGGTCTGTTCCTGGCTAAGATTGCTGTTGCCTACCGATAGATGCCAGGGATGACCAGGCTTGTTCTCGACATTGAGGATTGAGGTGCCATCGCCCTTCCCCGGCAGCATTGCTGTCTTGGCGTTGTTCGACGAAAGTCGGTTGATCTGGTCAAGACCCTGCTCGATATCACGCAGGTTGGCGACCTGCCCTTTCATCCCTGGAAACGCGGTGGCTACCATGCCGGACCCGGGGGCCGGCTTGCCATCGACGTAGATGTCAGACAATTGCCCCTCGACTGCCACCAGTTTAAGCACCTTTGTGCCGGCGATGTCCTGGGCTGGCACGTAGACACGCGTGGCGACATAGCCTTTGTCGAGATAGAGGTGGGTCAGGTCCCGCAGCAGCGTATTGATCTGGCCGGTACCGATGCAGCTTTTGCGATAAGGCGCCACGATCTTGTCGATGTCAGATCTCGAAAGCTGTTTGACGCCCTCGACCGAGACATCACGGATGGCAAAGCACGACCCGTTGTTCTCTCCACCAGCTGTTGCTGGAAGACCTGGTCCTGCTTGCGAGGGTTTGGGGGTCATCCGGCCCAACGCCTCGAGCCGCTGTTGCTCGGCCTGCTGCGTCTGGCGCCGCGCAAAGTCCTCGTTTGGCGATTGCGCGTTCGAGATCGACGCAGAAGCAACCACTACCAGCATGGCACTGACAGTTTGCGCAAGAAGGGAGCGCGCGGTTGAATGGCGGCCGCTTACGGCATTGGCCGAAGGCCAGACTGTCGTGACGGGCATGTTAAACCCGGCTTCAGTTGGCAGCAGACTTCTGCAGCGCATCCAGCGCCGCTGAAAGGCCCTTCACTGAGAACTTGATATTGACCTTCTGTCCACTCATCATTTGCACGTGACCAACCCCATCCGCTGCCTTGGCAAGCGCTGCGGTCATCTTCGCGTCCATCTTCTGCTGTGCCCAGCATCCAGCCTCGGTGCAGTTGCGATAGGCAAGCTGAACGACCGGTTTGTCACCCGCATCGATACTGAGGCCCGCCGGCAGATACATGTTCAGAGGTACCAGCGTGGTCAGCACGACATCGCCTGCTGCAGGCTTTACGCCCTTCTGGGCCGGCGACGGCGCTGACGGCACCCTGGCAATGGCAAGGGTCAGAATGTTGACGTCCTTGTCGACCTGCTTGACGGTCGCGATCTGCGCAACCTCGCAGTTCGATATCACAGAGCCGTCGGCAGCCTTGCCGTCCACGCAGCGATAATACCAGTCATCGAATTTTTGTACGCGCGCCTGAGGTGCCGGTTGTGGCTGCGCAACAGGATCGGCATTCTTTTGGCTCGGCGCATTGATTGGTGCGGCTGGCTGCTCCTGCGCGAGGCCTGAATGGCCGTAAAGGGCACAGGAAACCAGCATCACGGATGCCAAAATCTTCACCGAAAATGCTTTACTCAAAGCCTTGAACGTCATGCAATCCCCCAGAAAAAAATGCTTGGCAATGACCCGATCGACCTGCCCAGTCGAAAGATCATCAAAATTCATGAAAACATTTTTTAGGAATATGCAGCCAGTCATTGGCCTGGTTCCGGACATAACAAACTAAAAGCGACAATAGCAGCGCCATTCTTTAGGGTGGCTACCCAGTTGCGTTCGTTTTATAAATGGCGTGTTAAATCTACATCAGCTACCCACTGAAATTAACGGGTATTCCGACCGCGCAGCATCGACAGCACTGCCGCGGAGGAGGAAGCGACAGGGGATATCGCGTTCATTTCCAACAAAATAAAGTCAACACATCATCGGTGCAATTGTTTCAATATCCCTTATCGGCGGTGATCAGACCAACTGCTTGACCGACCTCTTCGAGCGTCGTAGGCTCACCTCAAAATCCGTTACGAAGGCCTGTGCAGATGACGACGACCGTGAAAATCTCCGAAGCAAAGACACATCTGTCCGACCTTCTCGCTCGCGTCGAGGCTGGCGAAGATTTCGTCATCGCTCGCGGCAACGATCCGATCGCCCACGTCACCCGCATGCGCAAGGAAAGCGACCTGCATCTGCTGCTTGCCGAGGTCCGCGTCGCGCGATCAAAGGCGGCAGCGGTGGCGCATGACGAGATCCTCTCTTGGCGCGACGAAGGCCGCCGCTGATATGGCGTTCGTTCTCGATGCATCAATGGTGGCCGCCTGGTTGCTGCCGGAGGAGTATTCTGACGCAGCAGAGACGGTGATCGCCACGATCGAGGCCCCCTGCCCTGTACCGTCGCTGTTCTTCTTCGAGATCCGCAACATTCTTGCAATGTCCGAACGCCGCGGTCGCATCGTCCTCGGCGGTGCTCTGGTCAACATGGAGCGGGTTCGCCGCCTGCCGCTTGATGATGCAGGCATTGGCGGAGATGGTTATGTGCTGCTTCTGGCGGCCAACCATAGTCTGAGCGCCTATGACGCTGCCTATCTGGCGCTTGCCCTCAACCGCAGCATTTCGCTTGCCACGATTGATCGCAAGCTCGCCGCGGCCGCTCGAAAAGAGGGCGTCACGGTTCTCGGGCCTTTCGCCTATGGCGATTAATGGACCCACCGCTGACGCAGTCGATCGTCGGGCCCATGAGCTCGACATGATTCCTGCGGTCCTTCCGCTCGATCGCCGCGATGAGCTCGCCGAAATCCTGTCGGATGAGGACGCCAAAACCCTTCGCCACCTGGTCAATGAATGCATGGGTGCCAACGGTGGCGTCGCCTTAACCGATCTGTGCGGATTGGCACGATAATATGCCGACATGACCGAAGCCCTGCCCACCCGCTATAGACGCCACCGCTTTCCCGCCGAGATCATCGCCCATGCGGTCTGGCTTTATTATCGGTTTCCGCTCAGTTTTCGCGATGTCGAAGATCAGTTGGCTGAGCGCGGCATCAACGTCTCATTCCAGACAGTCTCGGAATGGGCGGCGAAATTCGGCTTGAAATTCGCTTACCAGCTCCGACGACGTTCAAGCGATCACTTTGCAGACAAATGGTAGCTTGATGAGATGGTAGTGACGATCAAGGGAAAGAAATACTGGCTATGGCGCGCCGTCGATGCCAACGGCTACGTCCTTGACGCCTTGCTGCAAAGCCGAAGAAACAAGCGCGCAGCCCTTCGCCTGATGCGCAAGCTGCTCAAGGCCCAGGGTACCACGCCACGGGTGATGGTGACTGACAAGCTGCGTTCCTATTCTGCCGCAAAGGCCGAACTGATGCCAGGTGTCGAGCATCGCTCGCACAAGGGATTGAACAATCGGGCGGAGAATTCGCACCTTCCCGTACGAAGACGGGAGCGGCGCATAATGCGTTTCAAATCGGCGCGACAATGCCAGCGTTTCGTCTCAACCCATGGCCAAATCACCAATCTTTTCCTTCTTCACCGAAAGCACCTATCTGCAGCAGATAATCGCGAGCTTCGCGCTCACGCCATCTCGACCTGGCGGGAAATCGCTGTGTCGATCGACGTCTGAAATCCAGGCCGAAGATACTGCCGCGTCTCAAATTCGGTTAAGGCGACGCCACCGGTTGGTGCCTTATGGTCTGAGCTGCCTGGCCAACCTGGCTCGACACCGTGAGCGTCACACCGGCAAAGGTCTTCTCGTGCATCGCCTCGTAATTGGTGACTCCATTGGCAGAGAGCAGATTGATGTCATTGCCGGCAAAAAGATTGAATCCCCTCCCGGAACCGACCTCACTTCGCTTCCTGCGGCAGCAGAGCCGCTACGATTTCTCGAAGACCACGGAGTTAGTATCCGTTGGACACTGGTCGATAAAAACACAATTCGTTTCCGCATAAATTAATTCTGGAAACTCCGCGATAATTTCTCCACACGTGAGTTCGCAATCGTCCCAATCATCATCGGTAGGCGCAACTTCGGAGCAATAGACCAGTC
The DNA here is from genome assembly GCA_964658415.1 of uncultured Sphingomonas sp. Taxonomy (GTDB): domain Bacteria; phylum Pseudomonadota; class Alphaproteobacteria; order Rhizobiales; family Rhizobiaceae; genus Rhizobium. Next base: position 4,162 of record CAZZZI010000171.1, read on the forward strand.
TAAGGGTGCCATTGTCCGGATCGAAACTAGCTAGAACACGCGCTATTCGCTCGCTTACATTTCGTTGAGCGATAAATGCGGCCGCTTTTTTGAAGTTTGCTAGTTCCATGACATCACCACTGATTGGGGTTTGCGGGAATAATGTGCGCGCCCTTTTTGCCGTATGATACTGAGCCAAACTGGGTCTCACCTACCTTTGTCCCGTTGCTCCAGTATTCACGTATTGGCTTACTAAAATCTACCACAACCTGACCCGGCTTCGGCTGACGCAGGATGGTGAAGTCGCCGTTTAGAAGCCCTTGTAGCAAGTCGGACGGATCTGTTGTCAAAACGCTCCGACCATCGACCACCGGAGGAATATGAAGATCCTGTCGTGGATTTAGAAAATTCGGAATGCCGAAGTCCACTGCGGAGCCTATCCCCTTTGCCCCGCTCCCAGCTATCCCACCTTCTCCAACATCAGTCAGGCCCTTACTCTGTAAAATACCACTTCCACCAGTCCGCCCTTCAGCCTCCCCTTGGACGGCATCGCCCACGGCACGCTCGGGCGCCTTGTTCTCAATTGCAAACGGTCCCCCTGCACCGGCGAGAATGCCATTCATGACGTCCCATGGGAGAACGGCGTTGTCGACGGCGTCAGAGGCATTGCGATACGCAATAATTGCGTTTGTTCGGCGCGTGATGCTGTCTGCGATGTCGATTTGGCTAACATTCTCGCTGTTGAGCAGAGTGGAAGCGAGGTTGTAATACTTTGCAATGGACGTAAACATGTCGGCATTGATCGACGTGTCCTGATACGCGTCACCGCTTACATGAAACCATTGTTGGCCGCAATTGACCGATTCCGGATTGCAAAGACCAGGGATGGCAACGCTTGGAGCGATGCGTCGACGATTAAGCTTAGTTGCGTTGCCGTGAACTGCAACACTTTGCCTATTGCTGCACAGTTTCCTTTACTCGGCGCGGCTGAGCAGTGGCCTGCTGCGGCTTCCGCATACGTCAAATCAATGGAGGTTTGGTCCAGCGCACCGACACTGGTTTGCTGCGCCATCAACCTGAAGGCCGCAAGAGGTGAGTATTTGTAGAGAGCCTCCACATCCTGCGCCAGGGTTGCTGCTGAATCGGCCAACGCTGCTTTGATGGTCGCCACGCAGCCTGGATCAGCGCAGTTGCGGAGTGCTTCCTCCTGCCTTTTATCGCGCTGCAGATAGTCCTTTACGATAGCGTCAATGCAAGTCTGATTACCATTGCATTGCGCCAGCTTACCGAGTTCCTCGACGCGATCTGCATGCGTCAAATAATTATACTGATAGCTCGCTGCGCCATAGGCAGCCCCTTCCCCGCCGCCGACAACAACGCCGACACCGGCGCTGAGGCCAGAGTCGATGAGGGTGGCGAGCGTCTGCTTGTCCTGATCCGAGAGGGTACTGTCTTTCAACATGCCCTTGACGAGGCTGGCAATCGCCGGCGCCATCAGCGACGAAGCTCCAGCACCCAGAGCACCCTTGATCGCGCCTTCCCAGCCGTTGACACCGCCGAGAATGCCGCCGCCGATGGCGTGCAACAGTGCCCGTCCCTGGCCACCTTCCTTCCAGAGATCGCGTTCGGCCTCTGTCGTCGCCTTGCCGTAAAGATCGGAAGCGATGTCCCCGACCAGCCCGGCCATAGTCTTCTGGGCTTCCTGGAGATCGGCCTGAGTCTTGTATTGATCACGCAGGATATGTTCGAGATCCGGCAGACCGGGCAGTGACGTATTGGTGTTATCGGTATCTCGGCGGATCGTGCCGATATCCTGGGTCTGGTGGGTGGGATCGGTGATGGTGATCGGGATGTTGCCGCCGATGGCAGACAGTGCCTTGCCGGTCTCGTTCTCGCCGGCCTTGACCGGGGGTGCCAGCGATAGTCCGCTTGTGCCGATGGCGCCGCCATAGGTGTCGGCCTTCCAGGTCGAATGGGTATCGATATCGGCAACGGTAAGCGTGCCGGTCTCGAAATGGTTCTTGTCAGCCGTGGCCCCGCTCCTGATCAACCCACCGATGAGCGAGGTGTGGCCGCTGACATCGATGTCGAGGCCGCCTGCGCCGGCATGAATGCCGGATTGCTCGGTGACGACAACTGCATCGCCCTTGCCCTTCTGGGTGAGTGCGGAGACGTTGGCGCTGCCGATGCCAATCTGGGCGGACAGGTTGAGTTGGTCAGCCGAGGCCTTTTGCGTATCCACCTGGCTTTCGATCGTCAGGTTCTTGACGTCCGCCGTCACCGAATTTCCGGTGATCGTCGCACCCTTTAGCGTCAGATCGTTGGTGACGATGGTGACGTCGCCGGTACCGTTGATGTGGGTTCCATGCGTGGTTACGGCTATGATGCGATCGTCGCCGTACTAAATGCAACAATGGCAGAGCTATTCTTTAGGGTGGCTACAAAATTGCGTTCGTTTTAAAGACAGCGTGTTAATTCTACATCATCCACCCACTGAAATTAATGGGTTTTCCGACCGCGGAGCATCGGCAGCACCGCCGCGGACGAGGAACCGACAGGTGATATCGCGTTCATTTCCAACAAGATAAAGCCAACATATCATCGGTGCAATTGTTCAAGATTCCTTATCGTAGGTGATGCGTACAGGTTGCTTGTACGCGCATGCAGTTGGTGATATGGTACGCGGACTACCGAATTCGGAGCTCGCAATGCCCCAGGCCAGCTACAAGATCAGCGAAGCCCGCAAGAATTTTGCAGAAGTCCTCGAGCGCGCCAACCAGGGCGAAGAGATTGTCATCATGCGCGGCAACGAAGTTTATGCCCGCATCGGCCCCGCGGCCGACGGCGGTAAGCGTCCTTTTGGTCTGCTCCGTCGCCGTGGTCTGCCCGACGACGTATTCGACAACACCGATGCCGAGCAAGCCGCGATTGATGCGGGAGACTGGAATGACGATGCCGGTGTCTGGCAGGGTCAATCCAGCAACGATGACCGTAGCCCATGAAAATCCTGCTCGACAGCCATGCCATTTACTGGTGGACAATCGGCAGCGATAGGCTCTCCACCAGGGTACGGACGCTGATCGAGGACAAAGCCAACGCAATCCTCGTTAGCGCGGTATCCTTTTATGAGCTCGACAACAAGATGCGTCTGAACAAGCTGGACCTCAAGCCACAGGAGCTACGGGCAGCCGTCACGGAAAGCGGCCTGCAGACTCTGGCCATCAGCGATCTGCATGCAGAACTCGCAGCAAGCTTCGACTGGGATCACCGGGATCCATGGGACCGAATTCTTGCCGCCCAGGCGCGGCTGGAGCATTGCACCTTCGTCTCCACCAATATCGCATTCGACGCAATTCTGCATGAGCGGGTCTGGTAGGAGGTGGGCCGATGAAGATCTTCGCGGAACCTGACGAGGCGGCCAAACGGCTTGAGGAACTCATCGCTCTCGCCGAGCGCGACGATGAGGTGATCATCTGCCGGGATGGAGTACCTATTGCGATGTTAATGGCCATGCGGGAATATTGCGATCGGAGCAGTGACAGGCTCTGGGCGCTGATGGCGGCGGGAAGACCGGCCGATGACAGTACAACTTCCAGCCACGACGAATTTTATGACGAGAACGGGCTGCCGAAATGAGCAACTCGTTGTCTCGCTCAGTCGAAAAACGCACGGCGACCCTGGACACGATCGCCGCCGTCCTGCCTATGGGGCGACGGGACGAGCTCGCCGAAATCCTGTCGGACGAGGACGTCAAAACCCTTCGTCATCTAATTAATGAAGGCATGGGTGCCAATTCCTTGCGCGCCCTCACATCGGATCTCGCCTACCTGCAGGCCTGGTCGCTTGCTGCCACAGGCAAATCCCTCCCTTGGCCGGCCCCAGAGGCGCTGCTCCTGAAGTTCGTTGCCCATCATCTCTGGGATCCGGAAAAGAGACTGACCGATCCACAGCATGGCATGCCGGACGCGGTCGAGCAGAGCCTTCGCAGCCAGGGCTTTCTCAGAGTGGTGGGACCACATGCGCCCGATACCGTTCGCAGACGGCTTGCCACATGGTCGACCCTGACCAAATGGCGCGGGCTGAATGGCGTGTTCGCCTCCCCTTCCCTGAAATCGGCCATTCGACTGGCTGTCCGCGCCAACCCACGACCAAGAAAACGCAAGAGTGCTCAGGCCGTTACATCAGATGTGCTGGCAAAGCTGCTCGGCACCTGTCGCACCGACAGCCTTCGCGACGTCCGCGACCGGGCCATCCTGATGGTGGCTTTTGCCTCAGGCGGTCGTCGTCGCAGCGAGATCGCCGGATTGCGGCGGGAACAGCTCACGATCGAGCCTTCGATCGCCGTTGAAGGCGGCCCTCCTCTCCTGTCGCTCTCGATCCATCTCGGCCGTACCAAGACCAGCAGTGCCGACACCGATGAGGGCGTATACCTGACCGGCCGACCGGTCGATGCTCTGAATGCGTGGCTCGAAGTGGGACGGATCGACAGCGGTAGTGTGTTTCGGGCCATTGATCGCTGGGGCAATATATCCCGTCGCGCGCTTGATCCGAAGGCAATCAATGATATCGTCAAGCATCGAGCGGCGCTCGCCGGACTGGATGCTGGGGAGTTTTCGGCGCATGGCTTACGATCAGGGTATCTGACCGAGGCGGCCAATCGCGGCGTTCCGCTACCCGAGGCCATGGAGCAGTCGAGGCACCGCTCGGTCCAGCAAGCGTCCAGCTATTACAACAACGCGACGCGGCGCACCGGACGGGCTGCCAGACTACTTTGATCACGGCGATTTGGCGATTATCGCCATTCCTGTCGCAAACTTTCCGTGGATTTGCCCGCAGGTTAATCCTGCCATAGATCTGAGTTGAAGATGAGCACGCATGTTGAGTTTCAAATCATGATCGATTTCAAAGGCAGCCACTACCCCAAAGACGTAGTTTTATACGCGGTGTCCTTCTACGTCAGATATGCAGTGTCCTATCGTGATCTGGAAGAGATTCTGGCCGAGCGCGGGGTTGCCTTTGACCGAACGCCTCAAGCGGGTGCTTTCGCATGTACCGTCAGGACGTGGAAGAGCTCTTTGAAATGGTCCGCGCCGGAACGCCTGTGACTGTTTATCGGTAGTTTTCCAGGACGCGAACGGGTTGCCCCTGATGCAGCCATACAGCCGGTTGTTGACAGGTCTCTGCTCCCTTGAAAATATCCTTTGTCCCACGGCAAGAGGATATACAACGGTTTCGATGGGACTACTGGAATGAGCGAGCGGAAGTGCAAAGGAGAAGCTAGCAAGTGCCCGCAGCGGCCTGCTATCGGATGTACATGGTCAGGATCGCTATCAGCTCAGTCGCTCAACGTTCCCCTGTCCTGTTCCAGTTGCTGGTAGATCGCATCGCCCTGCTCGGGGAAGGTTCCGATTGCGAGGTGCTCGGCATATTCCTCGAGGTCGACGAAGACATTGATCGTGCCGCCGCTGATGAAGACGATGCAGGGTTCGGTATCGGCATCCGACTTCCACCAGTAGAAGCACAGTCCGAGGCCCTGGCCGCCGTCTTCCAATGCCAGCAGTGCCGTTCTCTCCCAGTCGGAGGGATCGGATGGTGGCAGCGGCTTGTAGTCCTCGGCCTACAGGTCGATTGATTCTTTCACGTCCGAGTTGGCGTAGAGTTCTTCCAGCTTGTTCGGATCAACGACATCCAATCCCGTCAGCCCCTCCGTCCAAGTCAGGGCGAAGCTATAGAAATCGCGCATCTGTGGCGAAAGCGGCTTGCGAGTCACCCGGTCGATCATCAGGATCGTTTCCGGCGGCTGTCCCTGCGATAGGGTTTGAGAAAAGCCAAATTCCTCGTTATTCTCGTAAATCTTTTTCAGCAGGTCAAGCATCCGGTTTCCTTTGCAACTGTCGCAGAGTGTTACCCATGTGAGGCATTATCGGCTACTGACAACATCATCCGCAATCCAGTCGACCATCTTCCGTGCTTCGCTTCCATCCACGACCCGATCGCAAACCTCTTTCACATTCCCCGACATGACATCCCGTCCGCCCCTCATCGCGAGCTTCGAGCAATAGCCATGGAAAAATGGCACTAGATCGCATGTCTGCGCGTCGCCTGAACCAAAGCCCCAAATCCAATTTTGACTTCGCAGCATTAAGTTTACAGTGCCCGATCGACTCCGGTACGGCCCCAAGAAGGCGAGCGCATGGATGTGGCCATCGACCCAAGCCTCGGCTACCGCCGCCGGATTGGCCGCACATAGTAGTCATAGCTATGCAGCAGATTCGGGCACGAAGAGGCACGCCTTCTGCTCGATGTAGCCGATCAGCGATGACCCTTCTGAACCGCACCGGCTTTACCGGAGACCGTTTGGTTTAAGTTATGCGGCCATGGC
>CAZZZI010000172.1:0-2761 GCA_964658415.1 uncultured Sphingomonas sp.
AGGAAACATATCCTTCCATGGCTCACGATTTCGAGAACATTCTCGCGGCCACCGACTTTTGCAAATATTTCCCCGGCTCAATCGCCCTCGACCACGTAAATTTCACATTGCGACGCGGCGAGGTGCACGCATTGCTCGGTGAGAACGGCGCAGGCAAGTCGACGCTGATCAAATGCATGACCGGCGCCTACCGGCCCGATTCGGGCAATCTCGTTCTCGATGGCGCCGAGATCCATCCGCATGACACGCTGTCCGCGCAGAAGCTGGGGATAGGCACCGTCTACCAGGAGGTCAACCTCCTGCCCAATCTGAGCGTCGCCGAGAACCTGTTCCTCGGGCGCCAGCCGCGCCGCTTCGGCTTGGTCAGCACCCGCCGCATGAACGAGCAGGCGCGGACGCTGCTTGCGCAATACGGCATCGATCTCGACGTCAGCCGCCAGCTCGACCGCTTCTCCGTCGCCATCCAGCAGGTCATTGCCATCGCTCGCGCCGTGGATCTGTCCGGCAAGGTGCTGATTCTCGACGAGCCGACCGCCAGCCTCGACACACAGGAAGTGGCCATGCTGTTCGGGATCATCAAGGATCTGAGGAAGCGTGGCTTAGGCATTATATTTATTACGCATTTTCTCGAACAGGTCTTCGAGATCAGCGACCGCATCACCGTGCTTCGCAATGGCAAGCTGGTGGGAACCCGAGATCGCGAGGGGCTGGACCGGCAGTCGCTGATCGAGATGATGCTCGGTCGCGAACTGGCGGAAGCCGAAGCGTCGGTCCGTCCGGACCAGGACGCCGCGGGGCCCGTCAAGTTTCAGTTCAGGAATTTCGGCAAGCGCGGCAGGATCATGCCGTTCGATCTCGACGTCCGCGCCGGCGAAGTCGTCGGCATCGCCGGCCTGCTCGGCTCGGGACGGACGGAGACGGCCGAGGTCATGTTCGGCGTCGAGGCCGCAGACAGCGGCGAGGCGACGGCGGACGGCAAGGCGCTGGCTCTCTCCAGTCCACGCGCTGCCATCAAGAGCGGTTTCGGCTTCTGCCCGGAGGATCGCAAGACCGATGGGATCATCGGCGACCTGTCGATCCGCGAGAATATCATCGTGGCGCTGCAGGCGCGCCGTGGCTGGGCACGTCCCCTGTCGCGTGGGGAGCAGAACGCTATCGCCGACCGCTACATCAAGGCGCTCGACATCCGCACCACCGATCGCGAAAAGCCGATCCGGCTGCTGTCGGGCGGCAACCAGCAGAAGGCCATCCTGGCGCGATGGCTGGCGACCAATCCGAGCTTCCTGATCCTCGACGAACCCACGCGCGGGATCGATGTCGGGGCCCATGCGGAAATCATCCATCTCATCGAGGATCTCTGCAAGCAGGGCATGTCGCTGATCGTCATTTCCTCGGAACTCGACGAACTCGTGGCCTACAGTTCGCGCGTCGTGGTGCTTCGCGACCGCGCCCACATCGCCGAACTAACGGGAGCCGATATCTCGGCCAACCGGATCGTCCAGGCGATTGCCGGCACATCCAGCATCAAGGAGGATGCATGACCTCCTCATTCAAGCCGCTGCTGATCCGCTTGGCACCGCAGCTCATCGCACTCGCGATCATTCTTCTGTTGAATTTCATCATGTTCCCGCAATTTTTTCATCTGGAAATTCAGAACGGGCGGCTATACGGGAGTGTGATCGACGTTCTCAATCGCGGCGCACCCGTCGCGCTGCTGGCGATCGGCATGACGCTGGTGATCGCCACCAAGGGCATCGACCTGTCGGTCGGCGCCGTCATCGCCATCTGCGGCGCGGTGGCTGCCTCATCCATCGTGTCGGGCAATTCGGTCGGATATACGCTGGTCCTGGCGCTCGGCACCGGTCTCCTTTGCGGCATCTGGAACGGCTTCCTCGTGGCCGTCCTCGACATACAGCCGATCATCGCCACGCTGGTGCTGATGGTGGCCGGACGCGGCATCGCCCAGCTGGTGACCGAAGGCGTCATCATGACTTTCAACAATGACGGGCTGATCTTTTTCGGCAGCGGCTCGATCGCGGCATTGCCCATGCCCGTGGTCATCTGGGTCGTGGCCGGCATCGCCATCGCCCTGCTGGTGCGGCGCACCGCACTCGGCATGCTGGTCGAGGCGATCGGCATCAACAGGCGCGCCAGCACCCTGTCGGGCATCCAGACGCCTGTTCTGCTCATGGCCGTCTATGCGCTCAGCGGCCTCTGCGCCTCGATCGCCGGCATCGTCATTGCTGCCGACATCAAGGGCGCGGATGCCAACAACGCGGGTCTCTGGTTGGAACTCGATGCCATCCTGGCAGTCGTGGTCGGCGGAAACTCTCTTCTCGGCGGACGTTTCAGCATCGTCGGCTCGCTGCTCGGTGCGATGATCATCCAGTCCGTCAACACCGGCATCCTGCTGTCGGGTTTCCCGCCGGAGTTCAATCTGGTGATCAAGGCGGTGATCGTCATCGTCATCCTCGTCATCCAGTCTCCCGCCTTAAAATCCGTCGGCGTCTTCTTCAGCCGGCGACCGGAAAAACTGGTCGACACGCCCAAGCCCGACAGCCAGAGGGAGCCGGCCAAGTGAACTCCAAATATCTGCCCCTTCTGGCCACCATGGTCATCTTCATCCTCGCCTACGCGCTTTGCGCGGCCCAGTATCCGACGATCCTGTCGACGCGGGTCGTCGGCAACCTCTTCACCGACAATGCCTTTCTCGGCATCGCTGCGGTCGGGATGACCTTCGTCATCCTCTCCGGCGGCATCG
>CAZZZI010000172.1:2861-10511 GCA_964658415.1 uncultured Sphingomonas sp.
GTCAACAATGATTTCTATACGGCGCTCAGCGATCTGTATTTCCTTCTGCCCGGCGGCGGCCGGTTGACCTTTATCGGCTGCGTGATGCTGGTGGTCTTCGTGGTGGGTGTCATCCTCGCCCATCGCACACGCTTCGGCGCCAACGTCTATGCGCTCGGCGGCGGCGTCCAGACGGCCGCGCTGATGGGTGTTCCGGTGGCCCGCACGACAATCCTGATCTACGCGCTGTCCGGTTTTCTCGCCGGTCTCTCCGGCATCGTATTCTCGCTGTACACGTCTGCAGGCTATTCGCTGGCGACAGTCGGCGTCGAGCTGGATGCCATCGCCGCCGTTGTCATCGGTGGCACATTGCTCACGGGCGGTGCCGGCTTTGTCGGCGGCACGCTGATCGGCATCCTGATCCAGGGCCTGATCCAGACCTACATCACCTTCGACGGAACGCTGTCGAGCTGGTGGACCAAGATTCTGATCGGCTTCCTGCTTTTTGCCTTCATCCTGCTTCAGAAGGGCCTGCTCTTGCTGTCGCGCTTTAACAGGCGCCTTGCCTAAGAGGAGAACACGTTGCGTAGCCGTTTGATCGAGAGACAGCAGCCGAACGGCAAGTCGCGGAACAGTCATTCCCAGGTGGTCGACGATCTCGGCAAGGCAATCGTCGGCGGCTCCTTCGCAGTCGGCGAGATCCTGCCCGGCGACGGCGATCTTCTGCAGCGCTTCAAGGTTTCGCGCACGGTTCTTCGCGAAAGCATGAAGACCCTCGCGGCCAAGGGACTGGTCGTGCCGCGCGCCCGGGTCGGCACCAAGGTGACGGAAAAGATCCACTGGAACATGTTCGACAGCGACGTGCTGACGTGGCATTTCGACAGCGGCGTCAATCGCGAATTTCTTTTGCATCTCTATGATATTAGGCTCGCTTTCGAACCTTTTGCTGCAGGTCTGGTGGCTGAACGTGCACAAGCCCCCGAGATCGAGGAACTGCGGCTGCTCGCCACCCAGATGGCATCGGCGGGCCATACGCGCGACAGCCTCGCGGTGGCCGACCTCAGGTTTCACATGGCTATCGCCGATATCTCCCACAATCCGTTCATGCGGACCCTGGGCAGCCTGATCGAGGCTGCCCTGGTCGGCATGTTCCGTATGAGCACCCCGCCGTCGAGCGAGGGGTTCAGCAACATCTCCGTCACGCACATGCAGATCGTCGATGCGATCGCTGCCGGCGATGTCCAGGCGGCGCGGGCGGCCATGGAGTTTGTCATTCTCGACGGGCGCAACCATGTGCTGGAGGCGTTCGAGGCGCTGAGCAGGGCCTGACCGCCGCTTACGTTTTTGCTCTTGGTGACGCTCCGGTGTAGCTGCTATGAGACGCGGCAGCGGCGCCCGCCGCGACCCTATCCCTTCGCCGGAGCCTGCCATGGAACGCACCTGTCTTGCCGTCATTCTCGCCGCCGGGGACAGCACCCGCATGAAGTCTTCGATGTCGAAGGTGCTGCATCCGGTCGCCGGCCGCGCGATGATCGCCCATGTCATGGAAGCCGTCGCGAAAACCGATGTCGCCTCGGCGGCCTTGGTGGTCGGGCGCGATGCGGAGGCCGTGACGCGAGCCGCCGCCCGCGATGGCATGCAGATCCAGTCCTTTCTGCAGCAGGAGCGACGCGGCACCGGTCACGCGGTTCTTGCCGCCCGGGACGCCATCGCCGCCGGCTATGACGATATTCTCATCGCCTACGGCGACGTCCCGCTGATCACCGATGGACCACTGCGCGCCGCCCGGGCCGGCCTTGCGGCCGGAAACGATATCGTGGTGATCGGTTTCCATACGGACAAGCCAAGCGGCTACGGTCGCCTGCTGGTACGCGACGGTGAGTTGATTGCCATCCGCGAGGAGAAGGATGCGACGGAGGAAGAGCGCGCGGTCACTTGGTGCAACAGCGGCCTGATGGCAATCAACGGTGCCAAGGCGCTCGATCTGCTTTCTCAGATCACAGACGAAAATGCCAAGGGCGAATTCTATCTGACCGACCTCGTCGAAATCGCCCGTGCCCGTGGCGGTCGGGTCGTGGCGGTGGACGCGCCCGAAGCGGAGGTCAGCGGCTGCAACAATCGCGCCGAACTGGCCGCTATCGAGCATCTCTGGCAGCAGCGGCGTCGGCAGGAGGTGATGCTGTCGGGCGTGACGATGATCGCGCCCGAGACAGTCTATCTGTCCTTCGATACCGTGATCGGACAGGACGCGCTGATCGAGCCGAACGTGGTCTTCGGGCCCGGTGCGGTCGTCGAGGGTGGTGCTGTCATCCACGCCTTTTCCCATGTCGAGGGTGCGCGTGTCAGCCGGGGCGCAAGCGTCGGTCCGTTTGCCCGCCTGCGTCCAGGCGCGGATCTGGCTGCGGGCGCCAAGGTTGGCAATTTCGTCGAGGTAAAGAATGCACGGATCGGCGAGGGCGCCAAGGTCAGCCATCTCACCTATATCGGCGATGCCACGGTCGGGTCGGACGCCAATATCGGCGCTGGCACGGTCACCTGCAACTATGATGGCGTCAACAAGCACCCGACGATCATCGGTGCCGGCAGCTTCATCGGCTCGAATTCCTCGCTGGTGGCGCCCGTCACCATTGGTGACGGCGCCTATGTCGCCTCGGGCAGTGTGATTACAGCAGATGTGCCGGCCGATGCGCTGGCGCTTGGACGCGCCCGCCAGGAGGTCAAGCCGGAACGCGGCAGGCTGATCCGCGAAAGGGCGCTGGCCCTCAAGAAGTCACGGTCTGCCGAGACCTGAACCGCGACCGCGTAACGGTCGGACATCCAATGTGACCGCAGTACCAATTGAGTAACGGCGAAGTTTCGCTAGAACTCGGTGCATCGAAAAGTTGAGACGGAGAAGTTCATGTGCGGCATTGTCGGGATCGTGGGAGCCAACCCTGTGGCTGGCCGCTTGGTGGATGCGCTGAAGCGTCTCGAATATCGCGGCTACGATTCCGCCGGTGTCGCCACCATCCATGACGGCATCCTGGAGCGCCGCCGCGCCGAGGGGAAATTGTTCAATCTCGAAAGCCTGCTCGATCGCCAGCCGCTGGCCGGTCTGACCGGCATAGCCCATACCCGCTGGGCGACCCATGGCATCCCGAACGAGACCAATGCTCATCCGCATTTCGTCGACGGGGTCGCCGTCGTCCACAACGGGATCATCGAGAATTTCTCCGAACTGCGCGAGGAACTGAAGGGCGAGGGCGCTGTCTTCACCACCCAGACCGATACGGAAGTCGTGGCCCACCTGCTGGCAAAGTCTATCCGCGAGGGCCTCGCCCCTGATGCAGCCATGCTTCGGATGCTGAACCGTGTGACCGGCGCCTATGCGCTGGTCGTGATGTTCCAGGACCATCCAGACATGCTGATGGCAGCTCGCTCCGGTCCGCCTCTTGCCATCGGCTACGGCCGCGGCGAGATGTTCCTCGGTTCCGATGCCATCGCCCTGTCTCCGTTCACCAACGATATCGCCTATCTCGTCGACGGCGATTTTGCGGTCGTCACGCGCGACGACGCAAAGGTCTTCGACTTTGCAGGCAATCCCGTGCAGCGCGCCCGCCAGATCTCGCAGGCGACAGTGTTTGTGGTCGACAAGGGCAACCACCGGCACTTCATGGAAAAGGAAATCTACGAGCAGCCGGAAGTCATATCGCATGCGCTCGGCCACTACGTCGATTTTGCCAGCAACCGCGTCAATGCCAATGCGTCAGGCATCGATTTCAGCGCAGTCACCGGCCTTGCCGTGTCCGCCTGCGGCACGGCTTTCCTGGCCGGCCTGATCGGCAAATACTGGTTCGAGCGCTATGCGCGTCTCCCGGTCGAGATCGATGTCGCCTCCGAGTTCCGCTACCGCGAGATGCCGCTGTCGCCGAGCCAGGCGGCGCTCTTCATCTCGCAATCCGGGGAGACGGCGGATACGCTGGCCTCGCTCCGCTACTGCAAGGACAACGGCCTGAAGATCGGCGCGATCGTCAACGTGCGCGAATCGACCATCGCCCGCGAATCCGACGCCGTCTTTCCGATCATGGCCGGCCCGGAAATCGGCGTCGCCTCGACCAAGGCCTTTACCTGCCAGCTCGCGGTCCTCGCCGCCCTGGCGATCGGTGCCGGCCGCGCGCGCGGCACCGTCAGCGCCGACGAGGAGACAGCGCTGGTGCGGCACCTGGCCGAGATGCCGCGCATCATGAGCCGCGTGCTGAACCTGATCCAGCCGCAGATGGAAAGCCTCGCCCGCGAGATCTCCAAGTTCAAGGACGTCCTCTATCTCGGCCGCGGCACGAGCTATCCGCTGGCCATGGAAGGGGCGCTGAAGCTGAAGGAGATTTCCTACATCCATGCGGAAGGCTATGCGGCCGGCGAACTCAAACACGGGCCGATTGCCCTGATCGACGAAAACATGCCGGTCATCGTCATTGCGCCTTACGATCGCTTCTTTGAAAAGACCATCTCGAACATGCAGGAGGTGGCGGCCAGGGGCGGTCGCATCATCTTCATCACCGACGAAGCCGGCGCCGCTGCCTCGAACCTGCCGACGATGGCGACCATCGTCCTGCCCGTCGTAGACGAGATCATCGCGCCGATGATCTTCTCCCTGCCGATCCAGCTGCTCGCCTATCACACTGCCGTCTTCATGGGCACCGACGTCGACCAGCCCCGCAATCTGGCGAAATCGGTCACGGTTGAGTGATCGTTAGCAAGACCGCATCGATTGCAGCCTCCTGATGCGTTATCGGGATGGGACAGGCTTCGCTACGGGTTGTGCGCCGCAGCGAATTCTGGCAATTTCGAACGTGTCGGCAATGGGGGATTTTGCCGACACCGCGGCAGGCTGAACGGAGTTCAGAAACGACGAATGGCGGACAATCCCGAGAACACGACGATGAGACTGTCGGTGGCGGCACGGCTCCGCAACAATTTTCTAACAGGCCTGATCATCTGCGCGCCGATCGCCATCACGCTGTGGCTGACCTGGTCCGTTGTCCACTGGGCCGACAGTTGGGTGCAGCCCTATATTCCGGCCCGATACGATCCGGAAAGCTATCTCGACTTTGCGGTGCCGGGCACCGGCCTCGTCATCGCGATGATCTTCATCACAATCATCGGATTTCTCGGTAAGAACCTGATTGGGCAAAGCATCGTCAACTTCGGCGAGTCGCTGGTACGCCGGGTGCCGCTGGTTCGCACCATCTACAAGAGCCTGAAGCAGATTTTCGAAACCGTGCTGAAGGAGAAGAGCAACTCCTTCAAGCAGGTCGGGTTGATCGAGTATCCAAGTCCGGGCCTCTGGTCCCTGGTCTTCGTCGCCACCGATGCCAAAGGCGAGATCGCCTCGAAATTCAATGCCATGGGAATGGACATGGTCAGCGTCTTCCTCCCACCGACGCCGGTGCCGACGGCAGGCTTCCTGATTTTTGTCCCGCGCGAAAAGATTGTCATTCTCGACATGAGCCCGGAAGACGGTGCACGATTGCTGATCTCGGGCGGCCTGGTGACCCCGGATCATCTCGGCGCGGTTTCCCCGTCCGACAGTCCCGTGACGACCACTACCAACCGCCTATCCGGCCCGAAGGAAACGGATCGCCTCATCGCGCCGAAATAGGTAAAGCAGCGTTCTCACAGCCTGGCCGCGCTCCGACGTCAGATCCGCATCGCGCTCGATCAGATAGGCCGCATCCTTCCGAGCGATTTCCAGCAGGTCGGCATGGGCCTCGATGCTGGCGATGCGGAAACCGGGCGTGCCGGACTGGCGGGTGCCGAGAAGCTCGCCTTCGCCGCGCAGTTTTAGATCCTCTTCGGCGATCCGAAAGCCATCCTCTGTATCGCGCATGATCGAAAGCCGCGCATGGCCGGTCTCGCTGAGCGGGCCCTTGTAGAGCAGGATGCAGCTCGAGGCCTCATCGCCACGGCCCACGCGTCCGCGCAGCTGGTGCAACTGCGCCAGCCCGAACCGCTCGGCATGCTCGATCACCATGATCGTCGCGTCCGGCACGTCGACGCCGACCTCCACGACGGTGGTTGCCACCAGCAGCCTGGTATCGCCGTTCTTGAAGGCGAGCATGGCCGCGTCCTTCTCCGGCCCGCTCATCCGGCCGTGGATCAGGCCGACGTTCGGCCCGAAGAAATGCGTCAGCGTTTCAAAACGCTCCTCGACCGACATCAGGTCCGATTGCTCCGATTCTTCCACAAGAGGGCAGATCCAGTAGGCCTTCTTGCCCTCGGCCACGGCGGCCCGCAGCCGCTCCACGATGTCTCCGACACGCTCGGTGGGAACCGTCACGGTGTGGATCGGTTTGCGACCGGCCGGCTTTTCCGTCAGCTTCGACACATCCATGTCGCCGAAGGCGGCGAGCACGAGGGTTCTAGGGATCGGCGTCGCCGTCATGACAAGCATGTGCGGCGATATCCCCTTGGCCGTCAGCCGCAAACGCTGGTGGACGCCGAAGCGATGCTGCTCGTCGACGACAGCCAGCATCAGATTGGCATAGGTGACGCTGTCCTGGAACAGGGCGTGCGTCCCGATGACGATCTGGGCCTCGCCGGATGCGATGCGCTCGAGGATCGCCTCGCGCTCCTTGCCCTTCGTGCGGCCTGTGAGGACTTCGATCGAAAGCCCTGCAACACCAGCGAATTTCGATATCGTGGCATGGTGCTGGCGCGCCAGGATCTCGGTCGGTGCCATCAGCACCGCCTGGCCGCCGTTCTCGATGACGGCGGCAATCGCCATCAAGGCAACGAGGGTCTTGCCGGCCCCGACATCCCCCTGCAGAAGCCGCAGCATCCGGTCGCTACCCGCCATGTCCTTCAGGACATCGGCAATGGCTGCCGTCTGGCTGCCGGTCAACGAAAACGGCAGCGCGGCGGCGATCTTGCTGCTGATCTTGCCGGTGGCATGGACCAGCTGGCCCGGCACGCGGCGCAGCCGCTGGCGGACGAGTGCCAGCGACAGCTGGCCGGCCAGGAACTCGTCATAGGCAAGGCGGCGGCGGGCAGGTGCCTGTGGGTCTATGTCGGCGGCGTCGCGAGGATCGTGCAGCATCCGGAAGCTGGTCGCGAAATCGGCAAACCCCTGTTTCGTCACGAGCGCCGCATCGTCCCATTCCGGCAGGTCGGGCATGCGCGGCAGCGACGCCTCGATCGCCTTTCGGACGGTTCTGAGCGTCAGACCGGCCGTCAGCGGATAGACCGGCTCCACCAGCGGCAGCGTTTCGCCCTCGCTTTCCCGCACGATGTAATCTGGGTGCACCATCGACGGCCGGCCGTTGAACCAGTCGACCTTGCCGCTGACGGTGACGGTCTCGCCGAGCGGCAGTTGCTTCTCCAGCCATTGCGCCTTGCCCCGGAAGAAGACGAGGCCCAATTCACCGGTCTCGTCGTGCAGGAAAACGCGGTAGGGCTGGCTGGTGCGCGGTGGCGGTGCCTGGTGGCGGTCGACCCGGCCCGTGATCGTGACGATGGTCCCCTGCGGTGCCCGCGCGATGCCCGGCTGTTCGCGCCGGTCGACGATCGACGAGGGCGCATGGAACAGCAGGTCGACCACCCGGGTGTCGTCGAGATTTTCGCGGCCGAGCAGCTTCACGAGCAGGTCGGCCACTTTTGGCCCGACGCCCGGCAGCGAGGAAATGGAAGCAAACA
>CAZZZI010000173.1:0-10355 GCA_964658415.1 uncultured Sphingomonas sp.
AGATAGAGCAGATGGTGCACGCTCTTCGACAGGATGCGCTGGATGCCGGTTTCGAGCGCGGCGAGCTTGCGGCCACCCGTGGTGCGCCAAAACACCCGGGCGACGAAGACGACGCTCAACAGGATGCCCATCGAAATATGAAGCGACTGCAGCGTTTTCCGCAGCGGCGTGCCCTTCGGCAGGAAGTCCCATATGATGGCCGACGCGAAAAGCGCGACGACGAGCAAGGCCGACAACCAGTGCAGCGCAATGGTCCAGCGATCGTATCGGGCATCGCGGCCGGAGGCTGCGGGTGTCATGACTTCGACGGACATGGGGAATTCCTGCTGTTTCGGGGAGCGGCATGGACGCGACCACGCGGTTGATGCAGATCTGGACACAAGGGGCGAACCCGAGCCGTGCCCCAGATTGAGATGGCGCACGTTGATCTGCGCACCCTTAGCGCTAAGGGGGATTTCTTACGCGAAAATTACAGCGGTGCGATGATATGGTGACGTCGACGGCTTGCCCCAGCCTCACCGGGACCGCCCATTTTGTGTCAACCCGCCTGGGCCGCCGGGAACTCTGCCAGCCGCGCCGCATAGCGCGCCATCGTGTCGACTTCGAAATTGACGAAATCGCCGGCCTCGCGCTCGCCCCAGGTGGTGACCTCGAGGGTGTGGCGGATGAGCAGCACGTCGAAATCGGTGCCATCGACGGCGTTGACTGTCAGCGATGTGCCGTCGAGGGCAATCGAGCCTTTCGGCGCCACGAATTTGGCGAGGTGCTCGGGCGCGCGCAGGCGGTAGCGGATCGCCTCGCCCTCTTCCGTGACGGACAGGATCTCGGCCTTGCCGTCGATATGGCCGGAAACGATGTGGCCACCGAGTTCGTCGCCTATTTTCAGCGAGCGCTCGAGATTGATGTGCGTTCCGGCCTTCCAGCTGCCGATCGTGGTGAGGCGAAGGGCCTCCTCCCAGGCTTCGACCTCGAACCAGCGACCGTTGCTGCCGCTTTCCGGCAGACCCGTTACCGTCAGGCAGATGCCCGAATGGGAGATCGACGCGCCCATGGCGATGGTCTGCGGATCGTAGACGGTGGCGACGCGAAGCTTGATGCCCTCCTGCATGGGGGAAACCTCTTCGACGGTGCCGATATCGGTGACAATTCCGGTGAACATCAGGTATCTCTCTCATAGGTGTCGCAGCGATCGTCGCCGTAGACTTCGGTGCCGATATGAATGAATCCTCGAGGGATATCGGTGTTTTCAACCGGCGATGCAAGACCGCCTTCGCCGATCGTCATGGGCGATTGAAACAGCAGGATGCGATCGACCAGCCCGGCATTGAGGAAACTGCGGGCGGTGCGAGCCCCGCCTTCGACCAGCAGCGAGGATATGCCGCGGCCGCCGAGCGTCGACAGCAGCATGGCGAGATCGGCCGGATCCTGCTCGATGATCTCGATCCCTGCGGCACGAAGAGCAGCGCGCCTTTCGTCACTATCCCCCAGCCCGACAGTGATCACCGGCACGTCCCGCGCCGTGACGGCCAGCTTCGACGTCAGCGGCAATTCCAGCCGGCCATCGAGCACGACCCTGATTGGCGACAGATGTTCGAGCCCCGGCGTCCGGCAGGTCAGAAGCGGATCGTCGGCCATGGCCGTGCCGATGCCAACGAGGATGGCGTCGCTCTCGGCGCGCAGACGCTGGACGGCGGCGCGAGCCTCGGGGCCCGTAATAGCCACCTGCCCCGCGCCCTGCCTGCCGATCATGCCGTCGGCGGAAACGGCAAGCTTGAGAGTCACATAGGGTCGGCCCTTCGTCTGGCGCATGAGGTAGCCGGCCATCGATCGCCTTCCCTCCGCCTCGAGCACACCGGTGTCGACGACAATGCCGGCCGCCCGCAGCATGGCAAGGCCTCGACCGGCGACACGCGCATCGGGATCGCCGACGCTGACCACGACACGGCCGACGCCGGCTGCGATCAGCGCATTGGCGCAGGGCGGCGTGCGGCCGTAATGGGAACAGGGTTCGAGCGTGACGTAGACCGTGGCGCCGCGCGCGGCCTCACCGGCTGCGGCCAGCGCCTGCGGCTCGGCGTGCGGACGGCCACCTAGCGCGGTCACGGCACTGCCGACGACAGTGCCGTCTTTGACGATGACGCAGCCGACGGAAGGATTGGTGCTGGTCTGGCCGAGATGCCGTCGCCCGAGAGCGATGGCCTCTGCCATGAAGACGTCATCGTCTGCCGACTTGGCGCCAGTCATCGCTCAGCCGTCCAGTGGATCGCGGGCGATCTTCGCATTGATTTCGGCGATGACCTTTTCAAAATCCTCGGCATGGGAGAAGTCCCTGTAGACGGAGGCGTAGCGGACGAAGGCGACATCGTCGAGCGTCTTCAGCGCTTCCAGAACCTGCAGCCCGATCTGCTCTGAACTGATCTCTGTCTCGCCAGAGCTTTCCAGGCGGCGGACGATGCCGGACACGGCCCGCTCGATACGGTCGCGGTCGACGGGGCGCTTGCGCAGTGCGATCTCGAAGGAGCGCACCAGCTTGTTGCGGTCGAACAGAACCTTGCGGCCGGTCTTCTTGGTGACCATGAGTTCGCGCAGCTGCACGCGCTCGAAGGTCGTGAACCGACCGCCGCATTCCGGACAGATGCGCCGCCGGCGGATGGAGGTGTTATCCTCCGCCGGACGCGAATCCTTCACCTGGGTGTCTTCGGTCCCGCAATATGGGCAGCGCATTTAAATCCCTCAGCCGATGTAGTCGTACATCGGGAAGCGGTTGGTCAGCGCCAGGACCTTGGCCCGAACGGCTTCTTCGACCGCTGCATTGCCTTCGTCCGAGTTGGCGACCTTCAGGCCGTCAAGCACTTCGATGATGACGTTGCCGATTTCCTTGAACTCGGCTTCCTTGAAGCCGCGCGTCGTGCCGGCCGGTGTGCCCAGTCGGACGCCCGAGGTGACGAAGGGCTTTTCAGGGTCGAAGGGGATGCCGTTCTTGTTGCAGGTGATGTAGGCGCGACCAAGGGCTGCCTCGGCGCGCTTGCCGGTGGCGTTCTTCTTGCGCAGGTCGACCAGCAGCAGATGATTGTCGGTGCCGCCGGAGACGACGTCGACGCCGCCGGCCATCAACGTTTCGGCAAGCGTCTTGGCGTTCTTCACGACCTGGGCGGCGTATTCCTTGAATTCAGGCTTCAGCGCTTCGCCGAAGGCAACGGCCTTGGCAGCGATGACGTGCATCAGCGGGCCGCCCTGTAGACCGGGGAAGACGGCCGAGTTGAACTTCTTTGCCAGACCCTCGTCGTTGGTGAGGATCATGCCGCCGCGCGGGCCGCGGAGCGACTTGTGGGTCGTGGTCGTCGCCACGTGGCAGTGCGGGAACGGCGACGGATGCTGGCCACCGGCGACGAGGCCGGCGATGTGGGCCATGTCGACCATCAGATAGGCGCCGACGCTATCGGCGATCTCGCGGAAACGCTTCCAGTCCCAGGTGCGCGAATAGGCGGTGCCGCCGGCGATGATCAGCTTCGGCTTGGTTTCCTCGGCCTTGCGGGCGACTTCTTCCATGTCGAGCAGGTTGTCGCCTTCGCGCACGCCGTAGGATACGACGTTGAACCACTTGCCGGACATGTTCACCGGCGAACCGTGCGTCAGGTGACCACCGGAATTGAGATCGAGACCCATGAAGGTGTCGCCCGGCTGCAGCAGAGCCAGGAAGACGGCCTGGTTCATCTGGCTGCCCGAGTTCGGCTGGACGTTGGCAAACTCGACGCCGAACAGCTGCTTGGCGCGCGAGATGGCCAGTTCCTCGGCGATATCGACGAACTGGCAGCCACCGTAGTAGCGCTTGCCCGGATATCCCTCGGCATACTTGTTGGTCATGATCGAGCCCTGCGCTTCCAGCACGGCGCGCGAGACGATGTTCTCGGAGGCGATCAGTTCGATCTCGTGTCGCTGACGACCCAGTTCCTTGGTGATCGCGCCGAAAATCTCAGGATCTGCCTCGGCAAGCGGGCGATTGAAGAAGTGTTCGGTGGAAGGCTGGGTCATCGTCAAATCTCCGGATCTGGAATGCATGACGTCTTAGCGTTGCCACCGCGCAAGGGCAAGACGATCCGCGACATTTGCTGGGCAAAGCGCGATGCCCGGACGCCAGAAACACGAAAGCCGCGCTCAACGGCGCGGCTTTCTGTCAAGATGACGTTGTCTGGGTTACTGGACCGGCTTTTCCATGCCCTGCGTCGTATCCAGCGCCAGCTGGGCGTTGCCGTCGAGCTGGTAGATGTCGTCGCGGAACTGCACCACGCCGTTGCCGGCACCCCAAGCGGAGATATAGGCGAAGTACACCGGAATCTCTTCAGGCAGCTTGATGGGCGTGTTCACACGGCTGGCGATGACGCTCTCGATATGCTGGCGCGGCCAGCCCGGCGTTTCGGCCAGAAGCCAGACAACGAGATCGCGGACATTCTGGACGCGAACGCAACCCGAGCTGTCGAAGCGCATCAGCTTGTTAAAGAGCCCCTGCTCGGGCGTGTCATGCATGTATTCGTTGTTCGGGTTGTAGAAGTTGATCTTGGCAGACGCCATGGCGTTGTTCTTGCCCGGGTCCTGGCGGAACATCAGGTTCGGAGCCTTGTCGGCGTTCCAGTCGACAGATTCGGGCGCCACTTCCGATCCCTTCGGGTCGAAGAGGCGGATGTTGTTCTTCGCAAGGTAGGTCGGATCCTTGCGCATGATCGGCATGATGTCTTTTTCGATGATCGAGCGCGGCGAGGTCCAGTATGGATTGAGGATGACCTCGAAGATCTTCGAATTGATGATATGGGTCGGGCGCGCCATGCGGCCGACGATTGCCATGTGGCGCAACGCCACCTGGCCGTCCTGCACCGCCTCGACATAGGTCGCGGGGATGTTGACCATCACGTGGCGGCGACCGAGATCGGCCGGGAAGGTCTGGAGGCGGATCAGGTTGGTGTTCAGCTGCTGCAGACGGACGTTGGCCGTGACGTTCAACGCCTTGACGGTGTATTCGCCGAGGCGACCATCGGCCGGCAGGCCGTGACGCGCCTGGAAGCGCTTCACGGCGCCGTCGACATAGGAATCGAAGGCGGGCGACATGCCGGCTTCGCGTGGCAGGTCGCCGGTGATGGCAAGGCGCTGGCGGAGGGTTTCGACGATCGGGTCCGTGACGCCGAGCTGCAGCTTGTTGTCGCCGACATTGATCTGCGGCCAGCCGCCGTTTGCAGCGATCGCCTGGTATTGCGAGATGGCCTGCTGGATGTTGGAAACCGAATCGGGGCTCAGGATCGGCGTATTCGACACCATCGCAGCGGCGGTGCGCGAGGCAGATTTGGCGTCGAACTGATCGTCCCAGGAGCCGCGTCTCGGCGCGTTGATGATATCATCCAATGCCGATTGCGCGAATACGGGGCCAGCCGCGGCGATTGCGCCGACGGTCGCTGCCGACCGCAGGAACGAGCGGCGTGAGAAATCTACAATTCCGTTTTTCTTCGACATAACCCTACCATTCAACGCCGGCGACGATGATCGTCCGCGGCCAAAAGCGAAATCCTGGAAACACTCGCCCTGCTAAACGCGGCACGCAGCGATCCGTTGCGTACACGCCAGTCCGAAACTCTAAATTGGCCATCACAATTCTGCGAGGCCAAAGCCCTGCAAATAAAGGATTCGGCGGCGCGGGCGCCCGTCTGCCATCCTGTTTCGCTGTCACACCAATATGGCCGATTCGTGTCGTCAGGCACGGATCTTGCGTGCCGGAGCCGACGCAGAGAAATGTTGCCCGGGTGTTGCTGAAACAAGACGGTGTGTCGCTCATAATGCATCCGGCGGGGGCGTCAATCCACCACATGCGGACCCCAGGGTTGCATTCGAAACGAGGCAGGCTGCGTGGCATAAAATCCACAGCTGCGACAGGGGTGGTCACCCCTTGCCGACGCCCCGAAATCATGCTCATCACTCCCTTCAAACAGGGTGGACTGTACGGAGCTTTAACGACCTCGGCCGTATCGTCTATCCGAAGCATGTCCTGCAGATGCCATGTCGTGAGAAGGGGTTCGCCATGACGGAAGAAAATACAATCGAGACGACAGATGGCATGGTCGATTTCGACGCCGGTCAGGGTGAAGCTGCGACCGTCGAGATGGACGACTACACCCGCAGTCTGGCCCAAGCGAAGGCGAAGTCCGTCAAGCTGATCGACGCGATTACCGGAGCGCCCCTGAAGAAAAAGGATGCCGTGCATTTCGACGATCTCAGGCCGTCGCTGGCCGAGTTCGTCCGTCACAAGCATCCGGGCATTCGCTCGGACGACTATCTCAGCCGCAAGGTGATGGACGAGTATCGCGGCCAGTACATCGCGGAGCTGCTCAAAGACGAACGCGGCGAATTGTCGACACTGGAAGACGAGGTCGTCGAGAGCCTCAAGACCCACGATACGCTGGCCGAAAACATCGAAGAGGATTACGAGGACCATCGCTCCATCGGCGATCGCATGTCCGATGTCGTCGCCTCCTTCGGCGGCAGCTGGACCTTCATCATCTCCTTCTGCGCGTTCCTCGGCATCTGGATGCTGATCAACGTCGTCATGGGCGCCACCCAGGCCTTCGACGCCTATCCGTTCATCCTGCTCAATCTGATCCTGTCGACCATCGCGGCACTGCAGGCCCCGGTCATCATGATGAGCCAGCGGCGGCAGGAGGCCAAGGACCGGCTGCGGGCCCTGAACGACTACAAGGTCAACCTGAAGGCAGAACTGGAAATTCGTCACCTTCACGAAAAGGTCGACCACCTGCTCAATCGCCAGTGGGAACGGCTGACCGAGATCCAGCAGATCCAGATCGAGATGATGCTGGAGCAGGCAAAGGCCGCCGGCAAGGTCTTGAAGGTCAGCAAGGCAAAGACCGTGCGCAAGAAGGCCGCGCCGAAAAAGAGAGTGGTCGCAGCCCCGCCGGAAGGTCTGCCGGAATAAGCGCCTTGAAGCCCTATAGGCCGCCGCGTCGCGCGAACTACAGTTATTTGACGGGAAACAGCCGGCCAACCGGCCGGACCCGCCCGCTCGAGGGTTGAAGACGCGGAAGGCGTTGCCACATACAGTGAGGAAAGCGGCGTTTAACGTGGCCGGCCTTTCCAACCTTCACGGGGAAGTGAAGTAAGATCCTGAAAGATCTGCCCAATTTCCGCGTTTTCGTGGAACGCAATCGGGCGGATGGAAGTTTAGGGATTGAAGCGAACGGCTTCCCCCTTCAATCAGACGAGGAGATTCATCATGAAATGGCATGCACCAAAGTTCATCGAAGTCAGCTGCGGCATGGAAATCAACCGTTATGCACCGGCTGACGGCAGCGAACCGATCCTGTTCTAGGACTTAAAAAACCGGAGCACGGGTTTGACGACTATGCACTTTCTCGTGCTCGGGACCGCAGCCGGCGGCGGATTGCCGCAATGGAACTGCGGCTGCGATAACTGCAACATGGCCCGGGTCACAGGCTCCGGAATTGTCCCCCAGACCCAGTCATCGGTTGCCGTCAGCCTGGACGGCGAGAGCTGGGCTATCCTCAATGCCTCACCGGATATCCGGCAGCAAATCGGGCAGAACCCGCAACTCCACCCGAAAACGCTCCGACACTCCCCGATCCGCAGCGTCGTCGTCACCAACGGCGACATCGATCACATTGCCGGGCTTCTTGTTTTGCGTGAAAAGCAGGCCTTCGATCTGTTCAGTACCGACGCTCTCGCCACCGTCATCGATGACAACCCTGTCTTCAACGCCCTCGACCCGACTTTCGTAACAAGACGAACGATTGCGCTGGACGCGCCCTTCCCGCTGCTCCCCGGGCTGGACGCCGTGCTTTTCTCCGTGCCGGGAAAGCTGCCGCTGTTTCTCGAGGGAGAAAACCCGGATACCGCGCTCGAAGGCGAGCAGACCATCGGCATCGAAGTGAAGGCAGGAGACAGGCGCGCCTATTACATTCCCGGCTGCGCCGCCCTTCCGGAAAAACTGTCCACCCGCCTCGATGGCGCGGACCTGCTGCTTTTCGACGGAACATTGTTTACCGACGACGAGATGCTGGTGAGCGGCACCGGGCGAAAGACAGGACGGCGCATGGGGCACATGCCGATCGACGGCGCCGGCGGCAGCCTCGAAGCGCTCTCGGGTCTTGCGATCCGCCGAAAAATATACGTTCACATCAACAACACCAATCCGATCTGGCGAGACGGCCCTGCCCGCGCTGCAGTCCATGCTGCGGGCTTCGAGGTCGGCCATGACGGCATGGAGATCAACCTTGCCCCAGACACCTGACCGACAGAGTTTCGAGGATCGCCTGCGGGCCATCGGCGCGGCGCGCTATCATGACAAACACCCGTTCCACGTCCTTCTGCATGGCGGCGGATGCAGCCTGACACAGGTCCGCGCCTGGGTGATCAACCGCTTCTATTACCAGAGCCGGATCCCGATGAAGGACGCCGCGTTCATGTCGCGCTCCGACGACCCGCAGCTGCGCCGTGCCTGGCGCCGGCGGATCGAGGACCATGACGGCGGCATCGAGGAAGGCGGCGGCATTCGCCGCTGGCTGAAGCTGGCCGAAGCCGTCGGGATCGATCCCGATTATGTCGCGTCGACGCGCGGTGTACTTGCCGGCACCCGCTTTGCCGTCGACGCCTATCTTCATTTCGTGCGCGAGAAGCCGATGCTGGAGGCCGTCGCCTCGTCGCTGACCGAGATGTTCGCGCCCAAGATTCATGCCGACCGCATTGCCGGATTGCTGCAGCACTATGCCTTCGCCGACGAACGGGCGCTGGCCTACTTCCGCCAGCGTCTGAACGAGGCACCTCAGGAGGTGGCGTTCGGTCTCGGCTATGTGCTCGACCATGCCGATACGCTGGAAAAGCAGGATGAGGCAGCAGCAGCGCTGACGTTCAAGACCGATGTCCTCTGGTCCCAGCTCGACGCTCTCTCCTCGGCCTACGTGACCCCGGGACTGATACCGCCGGGCGGATGGGACGGGCGCGAGGCCGTCATCGCTTTCTCGCCCGAGGACGACCGGCCGAAAGGATCTGGACTATGAGCGAACCACACACCGTGACCATCACCGCTACATCCGTGATCCGACTGCCCCGCGGCGTCCGGCTGCACGAAGACCCCGTGCGCAAGCAGATGGTCCTGCTCGCGCCGGAGCGGGCACTGGCGCTGGACGAGATTGCCGTGACCATCGTCAGGGCGCTCGACGGTGTCAGCAGCCTCGACACCATCGCGGACGGCTTTGCCCGTGATTTCGGAGCGCCCAAGGATCAGGTGCTGACGGACATGATTGCCTTCGCGCAGGAATTCGCCAACCGCCGCATGCTGGAGATCGTCCGATGACCGTGGTCTTCTCAGCTGAAAAATCGATGGCGGAGGCGCGCCGCATTGCCGCTCCGCCGCCCATGGCGATGCTTGCGGAACTGACCCACCGCTGTCCACTGGCGTGCCCCTATTGCTCCAACCCGCTGGAGCTGGTGAAAGCCGATGCCGAGCTTTCGACCGAGCAGTGGATCGAGACCTTCCGCCAGGCTGCCGCCATGGGCGTGCTCCACCTGCATCTGTCCGGCGGCGAACCGGCATCGCGACGCGATCTCGTCGAGCTTACAAGGGCTGCGGCAGGCTTCGGGCTCTACACCAACCTCATCACGTCGGGCGTCGGCCTCAATGAGGCGCGCATCGCGGAGCTGGCGCAGGCGGGCCTCGATCATCTGCAGCTGTCGATCCAGGGCGTCACGCCTGAGAAAGCCGATGCGGTCGCCGGCTACCGGGGTGGCTATGCCCGCAAGATGTCCGTTGCCGAATGGACGCGGGCGGCCGGCATCCCGCTCACCGTCAATGCCGTCTGCCACAAGCAGAACATGGAAGAAATCGGCGCCATGCTCGAACTCGCGATCGCGCTCGGCGCGCGGCGCATCGAGATCGCCACCGTGCAGTTTCACGGCTGGGCGGATCGCAACCGCCAGGCTCTGATGCCGACGCTGGAGCAGGTCGAGGCGACGAATGCCTTCGTCGAAACGGAGCGCAAGCGGCTCGAGGGTACGCTCGTCATCGACTACGTGCCGGCCGACCATCATGCCCGTTTTCCGAAAGCCTGCATGGGCGGATGGGCGCGCATCGGGCTCAACGTCACGCCGTCGGGCAAGGTATTGCCTTGCCACGCCGCCGAGACCATCGTCGGCCTCGAATTCGACAATGCAGCGGACCGTCCACTGGCTGAAATCTGGTACGACAGCGCCGCCTTCAACGCCTATCGCGGCGATGACTGGATGCAGGAACCCTGCCGCTCATGCGACCGCAAGCACATCGACTTCGGTGGCTGCCGCTGCCAGGC
>CAZZZI010000174.1:0-5326 GCA_964658415.1 uncultured Sphingomonas sp.
GCAACGCAGACCGGTGTATCCGAGGGCGGAACGGGGAGAGTATAGTCCGGAGTGGGAAGACGAGGATGAATATTTCTGGTTTTCATTGATTCCATTGGACAATCTCAACGGTTTATCCCCCAAAAAGCCCCAGCAGTCACAGCCCATTTCGAAGCGGAAAGCCCCCGCCACCTGATTCCTGTGCTTGTCGGAGGAATCCAGCCGCCTAATTCCTTGCGCGAGAAACTCCTTCCCGAGCCCGGAAAGTTCTCTCACGGCGCAGACGCGCCGTGGCCGGATTCCTGTGACGAGCACAGGAATTAGGGAGGTTGGGGCGCTGGCCTTCAGAAACGAAGAAATTCCCTCATATGCCGTGAGGACCGCATGATGTGCCTGCCGCAATACTCGGGCAGCAAGTCTTGTGCTGCTGCGGGCAGCCGTAATTCTCCGAAAGTTTTTGGAACCAATCTGCGAGTCTGCCCGTTTTCTGGGTGGAAACACAAAGGAGAAGTCAAATGGGTAGCACATCAGACAAAGCCTCGGGTCTCGCCAATGAAGCCGTCGGCAACGTGAAGCAGGGCGTCGGCAAGCTGGTCGGCAACGAAAAGCTCCAGGCCGAAGGCAAGCTGCAGGAAATCAAGGGCGAAGGCCAGCAGGCTGTCGGCGAAGCCAAGGACACCGTCAAGGATGGCGCGGCTGCCGCATCGGACTACGCAAACAAGAAGCTCTGATCTTCTTCTGCACCAGGAATTCGAAAGGACGGAGATCGCATCTCCGTCCTTTTTCGTTTGCCCTGCACCAGCGGTCGACGGTTAAGGGTAACCTTCAGTGCAGGCGCCGAAGCAGCCATTTTCTCCATATGAGGATATGTCAACCACCCCATGCAACCTTTCCCCAGCTGGCGCATTGTATAGTCAGCAAACAAGGAAGCAAACAATGACCGATTATGATGTAAACCAGCTCAAGACCTCTTGCCTCACTGCCATCGCTTTCATCAGCGTTGCAGCCATTGGCCTCGGCCTGATGTTCCAGCTCGTCAACGGCTGATATACTTTCCGGTTATACTTCGGTCACCAAGCGTCTGACCCGAGTGGCGCCGTATTGATGGGGCGTTAGAGGCCCACGGCGCATCTGCACCTGCCCTCCGCCCACTGGCAGGAATGCCACCTAAATAGCAAACTATACATCGTGACTTTTGCCCGGCAAGGATCTCTGCCGCGCATTCCAGGCATAGGGGCATATACCCGAGGCGCGTAGCGCCGAAATTGCCGATGGATGGGCTCACGCGCCTGTCACTTGACTCTTTCCCAGAATATTTTAATACCTGCGGCGGAAAAGGATGACGGTCCATGGTTCGTTTCGAACAGATCCGCGACTGCGCCCACCCGGCAGCTTCTGCCGGGGCGCATAGCCGTCTCCTCATGTCTTCCAAAACCAAGGCCAAAACCACGACGAAAACCGTCTGACGTTCCTGGCCTGCCGCTCTCTCCCCGGCTCGGCTGGGGACAGGGAACCGCCGATGGCGGCTCCCCCCTCACCGGACAGCGGAGAGATGAGAAAGAGAGCACAGAATGGGTTTCAAAGTTGCAATTGCAGGCGCTACCGGCAATGTCGGTCGCGAAATGCTCAACATCCTCTCCGAACGCGGCTTTCCCGCTGACGAGGTCGTGGCGCTTGCCTCGGCCCGCAGCCAAGGGACGGAAGTGTCGTTCGGCGACCGGACGCTGAAGGTCCAGAACCTCGAAAACTACAATTTTTCCGACACCGACATCTGCCTGATGTCGGCCGGCGGCGAGATTTCCAAGAAGTGGTCGCCGAAGATCGGCGCGCAGGGCTGCGTCGTCATCGACAATTCGTCGGCCTGGCGCTACGACCAGGACGTTCCGCTGATCGTGCCGGAAGTCAATGCTGACGCGATCGAGATGTTCACCCGTCGCAACATCATTGCCAATCCGAATTGCTCGACGGCCCAGCTGGTTGTCGCCCTGAAGCCGCTGCATGATTTTGCGAAGATCAAGCGCGTCGTGGTCTCGACCTACCAGTCGGTGTCGGGCGCCGGCAAGGACGGCATGGACGAGCTCTTCAACCAGACGCGCGCCGTCTTCGTGGCCGACCCGATGTCGAACAAGAAGTTCCCGAAGCGCATCGCCTTCAACGTCATCCCGCACATCGACGTGTTCATGGAAGACGGCTACACGAAGGAAGAGTGGAAGGTGCTGGCCGAAACCAAGAAGATCCTCGATCCGAAGATCAAGGTGACCTGCACGGCCGTGCGCGTTCCTGTCTTCATCGGCCACTCCGAGGCGGTCAACATCGAGTTCGAAAACGAGATCAGCGCCGACCAGGCCCGCGACATCCTGCGCGAGGCGCCCGGCTGCATCGTCATCGACAAGCACGAGGACGGCGGCTACATGACGCCTTACGAGTCCGCCGGCGAGGATGCCACCTACATCTCGCGCATCCGCGAGGACGCGACGGTCGAGAACGGGCTCAACATCTGGGTGGTCTCCGACAACCTGCGCAAGGGTGCGGCACTGAACGCGATCCAGATCGCCGAGCTGCTGATCAACCGAGGACTGATCAAGCCCCGCAAGCAGGCAGCCTGAGAGGGCTACTCTTTATAAAGGTGTGGGCTATATAACCCTGCGGTTCGCTTGCGAACGGCAGGGTTTTCCACGGATACCGGCAATCGGACGGACAGGTCCGCCGGACGGGAAGATCGATGCCGCAAAACGGTTTTTACGGAAAACGGGCATCGGGCTCCGGCGGGGCCGGCGCGGATGCGAAAACACAGGGACAAGGAATGCCCATGAACAAGTCTGGTCGGGCGGCTCTCGCAGCCGTGCTCATGATGGCGGCGCCGATGGCTGCCGAGGCTGCGCAGTGCGGCAACACCGCAGCCGGCTTTCCGGCCTGGGTGGTGCAGTTCAAGCAGGAAGCGGCAGCGCAGGGCGTCAGCCAGCAGGTCCTCGACCGCGCCTTTGCCGAAGTCCACTACAACCAGCCGACGATCCGGGCCGACCGGGGACAGAAGAGCTTCAAGCTCTCCTTCGACGAGTTCATGAAGAAGCGTGGCGGCCAGACGGTCATCAGCCGCGGCCGTGGCATGAAGCAGGCGAATGCCGCGCTGTTTGCCAATATCGAGCGCAAGTACGGCGTTCCCGCCGGCCCGCTGATCGCCATCTGGGGCATGGAAACAGGCTTCGGCAGCTACATGGGCAACGAGCACACGCTGTCGGCCGTTTCGACGCTGTCCTACGACTGCCGCCGCAGCGATTATTTCACGGACCAGCTCTACGCTGCGCTGAAGCTCGTCGGTGAAGGCTATCTCAGCCCGTCGGCACGCGGGGCTGCCCATGGCGAAATCGGCCAGACACAGTTCCTGCCGCGCAATGTCGTCAATTTCGGCGTCGACGGCGACGGCAACGGCCGCATCGACATGGTCGGCTCCAAGGCCGATGCGCTGGCATCGACCGCCAACTTCCTGCGCGGCCACGGCTGGCGTCCCGGCGCCGGCTACCAGCCGGGCGAGCCGAACTTCAATGCCATTGCCGGCTGGAACGCCGCTGTCGTCTACCAGCAGGCGATCGCCTATATCGGCAAGCAGATCGACGGAAAGTAATATTTCCGCGTCTTACTACACAGGGGGTTCCGAGCGATCGGGGCCCTTTTTGCGTTACAGGCCGGCGGCAGTTTTCGGGCATGCGAAGAAGTCGCCGGCGCCACCGCCTTCTGGGGTTTAAGCGCGCCCTCGCTGTCATGGCGGCATCGGCCATTGCCCAAGCCTTGGCTGGCCTCAAGCCGGATGGCTTCGGCGGCGCTCGACGATGGCTGAGGTGGCGACGTAGTTGCGGCCATTGGCCTTGGCGGCGTAAAGCGCCATGTCGGCCTTCTTGATCAGA
Source organism: uncultured Sphingomonas sp. (assembly GCA_964658415.1). Taxonomy (GTDB): domain Bacteria; phylum Pseudomonadota; class Alphaproteobacteria; order Rhizobiales; family Rhizobiaceae; genus Rhizobium. The sequence goes on from CAZZZI010000174.1 coordinate 3,882, forward strand.
TCCTCGAAATGATCGCCGCGCGTCGAGTGGGTGCGGGCAGCGCAGCCGAAGCTCGCGGTCACGGCGACGATGCCGCCGCCGGCAATCGGGATCTGGGCCTTCTCTACCGCCTGCCGCACGCGCTCGGCAACCAGCGCCGCCTCTTCGCGGCTGGTGTCGGGCAGCAGGGCCAGAAACTCCTCGCCGCCATGGCGCACGAGCAGGTCCATGCCGCGGAAATTGCGGCGGGCGATCTCGGCCACCTGCCGCAGCACGTCGTCTCCGACATCGTGGCCGTGAACGTCGTTGATCGTCTTGAAATGGTCGAGGTCGAACAGCACGAGGGCGATGGGACGGCTGAGATCGTTGCCAAGCAGCGCATCCGCTGCCTCCTCGAAACCGCGGCGATTGTAGAGGCCGGTCAGCAGATCGGTCTGCGAGGCGCTGCGCAGCTCGGTCACCAGCGTCTCACGCTCGCGGGTCAGCCGGTCGAGCAGGCGCATGCCCCTCAACGCCAGTGCGCCGACGATGGCGGCCAAAAGGGCGATGACGAGGGCGAGGCAGACGATCGCCAGCAGGTGATAATGGGCGCGCGCCGAGAGCTTGTCGCCGGTGTCCTGGAGATCCTGGGTGACGGCCTGGATGTTCTGGCGCAGGAACGCCAGCCGCGCCTCCTCGGCGGCCGTCCAGCGGTCGCGCAATTCCGGCGTCGGCTGCAGCACGCCGGAAAGGATCGCCTGCGAATAGAGGTCCGCGCGTTTTTCGCTCGGCTGGTTGAGGAAATCGACGATGCCCCGGATGGTCGGCGAGGAGGTGTCGAAGCGCAACCGGTCGGTGCCGAGCCGCCGCGTCACGTCGCCCTGCAGAAGCTGTTCGTGCGACATGGGGGAGGCGTCGCGCTGCTCGAGGTAGTGCCTGCCGATATTGTTGACGATGAGCTCGCCGTGATAGGTCAGCAGAATGCTCATCAGCTCGTTGGACTTGCGCAGCAGCAGCGGATCGTGGATCAGCGCCGACAGCGGATCGCCGAGCCCGAGCTGGCGCAGCGAGGCCTGGCGATAGATATAGCCGACATTGGCCTGCCGGCCGTAGCGCCCGTCGTCGATGGCCGACCGCAGCCCGACGATCCGGCTGTAGCCGAAGCGCAGGCGCGACAACTGGCCGTTGATGCCGGTCGTGAATTTGTCCGGGGCCGGCAGCCGCGCAAAAAAGCTTCGCCGTGCCGCGTCGACGGCGTCCCTCGCCCGGTGCATGGCCGCAGCCGTCTCTCCGTTCTGGTCGAGCAGGAAGGCTTGCGTCGCTGTCATCTCGGCCGGAATTTCGCTCGCGGCGATGGCGCCGCCATGGGCCAGCAGTCCGGCAATCAGCCGGTCGCCCTCGAGCGTGCCATATTGCTGGAAGGACGAGACGATCAACTGCAGCCCGGCGGCCATCATGAATGCAAATGGCAGCAGGATTGCAGCCAG
>CAZZZI010000174.1:5426-10260 GCA_964658415.1 uncultured Sphingomonas sp.
TCCAGCGCCGTCTGGCGCTCGCCCTGGGTCATCATGTCGTTGTTCTGGATCTGCTCGGCGGCAGTCGACACCAGCGACATCCAGCGGCCGATGAAATCGCCCGGCGACAGGGGTTCGGAGTTCGGATCGAGAGCGGCGCGAATACCGCCGCAGCGGCCATGGCCCATGACGACGATGTTCTTGATCTTCAGCGCCTGAACGGCGAATTCGAGGGCGGCCGAGGTGGCGTGGAAATTGCCGTCCGGCTCGTAGGGCGGCACGATGTTGGCAACGTTGCGGATGACGAACATCTCGCCGGGTCCGGCGTCGAAGATCGTTTCCGGAGCCGCCCGCGAATCGGAACAGGCTATCACCATCGTCGAGGGGCTCTGGCCCTGCTCGGCAAGGCTGCGATAGCGTTCGCGCTCGTCGAGATAGCGCCCGCTCATGAAGTTGCTGTAACCGTCGATCAGGAAAGAAGGAAAAGTTTGCATGCTTCTCGATTAGCGCGACGAAGCGCCGAGATCAACAGCGGGCGTGTTAAAATTTGGTGACGCCGCTATCGCTTGCGCCGCTGCGCCGGATGCATGAGGTGGCGCATCTGGACCATCGCCATGGGGGTGGACAGGCTCGCGGCATCGGCAGCAAGGGTCAGCTCGTCGCTGCCGCGCTTGACAGCGCGGGCCAGCACTTCATAGACGCTGGCCGTCGCCAGCTGCAGTGCCCGCTCCTCCTCCATGCCCGACATCAGCCGCGACAGGAAAAGCGCCGACAAGAGGTCCCCCAGCCCGTTCGGCGCATTGTCGATCGCCCGATGCTCGGCCAGCAGGGCGTTGCGGCCGCTGAGATAGAGATTGCCGGTGCCGCCGGCCATCATCGGGACGGCCGAGGTCACCAGCATGCGCGACGGCCCGAGCGCCAGGGCCGCCTCCATCACGGCATTGTTGTCGTCGAGCGGCGCGCCCGAGAGCCAGGCAAGCTCGTAGCGGTTCGGCGTCGCCAGCGAGGCGAGCGGCAGCAGGTGGTCGCGGATCGCCTCCGCCGTCGGCAGCGGTACGTAGAGGCCGCCGAGGTCGCCGATCACAGGATCGCAGGCGTAGAACAGGTCAGGCGTTTTTTCGCGCAGCGCCGTGACCAGGCGCGCGACGGAATGGGCCTGGGCGGCATTGGCGAAGTAGCCTGATAGCACCGCCTTGACCTCCGGTAGCCAGGGGGCGGCCAGCAGATCGTCGATGGCGGCGTCGAAATCGGCTTCCGGGAATGTCAGCCGCGTCGATCGTCCATGGCCGGGATGCCAGGGCAGGACGATGGTCGGCAGTGCCCAGACGGGATGCCCCAGCGTCTCCAGCGCGAAGACCGCCGCGCGGTTGCCGACCGAGCCGCGCACCACGTGGCTGGAAATGACGAGGACCGCCCCTTGTGTTGTGTCCGACATGCTGCTGACTTTCGGTGATGCTGGCCATGATGACTGAATGTTGATGGGACGTTCGCTGTTGACTGTCAACGGCGATCGGCATTGCCGGCTGGCGGCGGCGAGATCACCGGCTGCCTGCGCCGAGGCGGCAAGCGCGCGCCACGGGGCGTCAGAGGTGGCGCGGTACCCTGGACAGGAGAATGGCGACAAGCCGTTCGTCCATGAACCCGTAGTCGTCCGGGATATCGAGGCAGACAATCCGCTTGCCCTTCAGCGCGGCGCGATATCGGCGCTGGATCTTGGACCGATGGGTCTTTTCCATCGCGAAGATGATATCCGCCCATGCGACCAGCTCGCTCGACAGAGGGGTTTCGGCGTCGTTGTTGGTGCCTGCCGACGAAACCTCGAGGTCCTGCCTGTCGGCAAAGACCTGCTCGGCCGTCGGACTGCGGAGCTTGTTCTGGCTGCAGACGAACAGGATGTTTCGCATGGCGCGGTCTCCCAAGCTATGAACGAGCGAGCTGACCTATGGCCATCGATCTTCCGGCTTCGTCATATTCTTTTGCGGTTGCATCTCTATCGCTTCTGAAGTCTGCTTGCGAGCAGGATACTTCGGGAGAGTGCAGTCATGGCGAGAGTGAATCCAAAAAGAGAAAAGCTGATCGAGGCGGCGGCCAAGGCGGCTCAGGCGTCGGGCAAGCGCTATCTCGATCCGAAAATCCTCTTCGGGCAGGCCAGCAACGACGACATGACCCGCTACAGCGCCGAAATGCTGGCGCTTGCCGCCATCCACACCGCCGACGAACTCGGCCGCTGGTCCGGCGAGGCGCGCGTCAGCGTTGCGTCAATACCCGGCGTCGCGCCTGAGGGCATCGAGGTCTCCGTGCTGTCGATCACCGATCGCAACATGCCGTTTCTCTACGAATCGGTGATGGGCGAAGTGACCAGCAGCTACCGCGACGTCGCCATGGCCGTGCACCCGATCCTTTCGCTGCAGGCGGACGGCACGCCGGCATTGCGGGCAGCCGAGGCCGGCGATCCCGGCCAGCGCGTCAGCCATATCCAGCTGCATCTGGCGCCGCTGACCGACGAGCAGGCGGAGGCCCTGGTCGTCCGCGTCCGCACGGTGCTGGAACAGGCGCACCTGACCGTCGGCGACTGGCAGCCGATGCTGGAAAGGCTCGACACCGTCATCGACGAACTCACGGCCCATGCCGCGGGCCGCCGGGCGGCCGATCGCGACGAGGCGCTAGCCTTCCTGTCCTGGCTGCGCGACGACAACTTCACCTTCCTCGGCATGCGTGACTATGTCTATTCCGGCAAGGGCAAGGACGCCACCGTCGAGCGCGACCGGGGCACCGGCCTCGGCATCCTGTCCAATCCGGACGTCCGCGTGCTCCGCCAGGGCAGCGATGCCGTCACCACGACGCCCGAGATCCTCGCCTTCCTCGATGGCCCCGATTTCCTCATCGTCACCAAGGCCAACGTCAAGTCGCTGGTGCATCGCCGCGCCTACATGGACTATGTCGGCGTCAAGCGCTTCGACAAGAAGGGCAATGTTGTCGGCGAACTGCGCATCGTCGGGCTGTTCACCTCGATCGCCTATACCGCCGAGCTCTCCGACATCCCGCTGCTGCGCGCCAAGGCGCGCAAGGTCACCGATCATTTCGGCTACGATCCGACCAGCCATTCCGGCCGCATGCTGCAGAACACGCTGGAATCCTATCCGCGCGACGATCTCTTCCAGATCGATACGACGCTGCTGGCCACCTTCTGCGAGCAGATCAACGACCTTTCCGACCGGCCCCGCGTCCGCGTCCTCCCGCGCATCGACCACTTCGACCGCTTCGTCTCCGTCATCGTCTACGTGCCGCGCGAGGAGTATGATTCGGTCGTCCGCGAAAAGATCGGCGCTTATCTCCGGACGGTCTATGACGGCCGCGTTTCCGCCTACTATCCGGCCTTCCCCGAAGGCGGCGTCGCCCGCGTGCATTTCATCATCGGCCGCACCATCGGCCGGACGCCGCATATTCCGCAGGCTGTGCTGGAAGAGGCGGTACGGGCCATCGCTGCGCGATGGATCGACCGGATTGCCGTCCTCGCCGGTCCAGGCGCGCCGCACCTTGCCGTCAGCCAGGCCTTCCAGGAAGCCTTCACGCCCGAAGAAACCGTTGCCGAGCTTCCTGATATCATCGCCTGCGCCTCCGATGCGCCCATCCGCATCGGCTTCTACACCCGTAACTTCGGCGACAGCGAGGTCCTGTCCCTGAAGATCTTCCACGGCGAAGGCAACCTGGCGCTGTCGCGGCGCGTCCCGCTTTTGGAAAACCTCGGCTTCAACGTTCTCAGCGAGCGCACCTTCGACATCCGCGTCGATGGCGACCACGTGCACGGCGATGTCGTGCTGCACGACATGGAGCTAGAGGCGCGCGATGGCGTCGCCTTCGATCTGAAACGCCATGGCGCAGCCCTCGAGGAGGCGTTTCTCGCAGCCTTCGACGGCAGCATCGACAACGATGCCTTCAACCGGCTGATCGTGTCTGCCGATCTCACGGCCCGGACGGTCAATATCCTGCGCGCCTATGCCCGCTATCTCCGCCAGGCAGGCATCCCCTATTCGCAGGATTATATCGCCACCACGCTCGACAAATATCCCGGCATCGCCGCCAGTATCGTCCGGCTGTTCCAGGATTCGCTCGATCCGGCGCTCGAGGAAAAGCCCCGTCTCAAGCGGCTGGCGGCTCTGCATGCGACGATCGAGACCGAGCTTGCCACCGTGCCGAGCCTCGACGACGACCGCATTCTCCGCCGCTACGTCAATGCCGTCGACGCAACGCTGCGCACCAACTATTTCCAGCGCAATGCCGATGGATCGCCAAAGGCGATGTTTGCCATCAAGCTCGATCCGAAGGAGCTCGAAGGCCTGCCGGAGCCGCGTCCCTTCCGCGAAGTCTTCGTCTACGGCGTCGAGGTCGAGGGCGTGCACCTGCGCTTCGGCAAGGTGGCGCGTGGCGGCCTGCGCTGGTCCGACCGGGCGGAAGACTACCGCACGGAAGTGCTCGGCCTGGTCAAGGCGCAGCAGGTGAAGAACGCCGTCATCGTGCCCGTCGGCGCCAAGGGCGGCTTCTATCCCAAGCAGCTGCCGGTGGGCGGCAGCCGCGACGCCGTCTTCAATGCCGGCCGCGAGGCCTACAAGACCTATATCCGCACGCTGCTGTCGATCACCGACAACATCTCCGGCGCCGACATCATCGCGCCGCCCGATACGCTCCGGCTGGACGGCGACGATCCCTATTTCGTCGTCGCCGCCGACAAGGGCACGGCGACCTTCTCGGACACAGCCAACGGCCTCGCGCAGGAGGCAGGCTTCTGGCTCGATGACGCCTTTGCCTCGGGCGGCTCGGCCGGCTACGACCACAAGAAGATGGGCATCACCGCCCG
>CAZZZI010000175.1:0-10179 GCA_964658415.1 uncultured Sphingomonas sp.
GACAGTGCCAGAATTGTCGCTTTGTCGAAGAAAGCCGGGAAGATGGGCAAATCCGCATTTGCGTCGCCGATCAAAGACTTCTATTTGACGAACCCGATAGCGCGCGCTTCCGCTGTTATGGCGGAGTGCTCGGCATTGGCCCGCAACAATTTCCAGGCTGCGGCAGAGTAAGGGTAGGGGACGATGGATTCATTCTTCATGGCCTACGTCTGGCCGACAATCATCATGGCCGCCCAGTCGCTGCTGCTGCTGGTCTGCCTGCTGGTCTTCATCGCCTTCATCCTTCTGGCCGACCGCAAGATCTGGGCAGCTGTCCAGCTGCGCCGCGGTCCGAACGTCGTTGGTCCCTTCGGCCTGTTCCAGTCCTTCGCCGACCTCTTGAAGTTTATGTTCAAGGAGCCGCTCATTCCGGCCGGTGCCAACAAGGGCGTCTTCCTGCTGGCGCCGTTGGTCTCGGTGACGCTGGCGCTGATGACATGGGCGGTCATTCCGCTTGCCGATGGCTGGGTCATCGCCAACATCAATGTCGGCGTGCTCTATATCCTGGCGATCTCTTCGCTCGAAGTCTACGCCATCATCATGGCGGGCTGGGGCTCTAACTCGAAGTACCCGTTCCTCGGCGCGCTGCGCTCGGCCGCCCAGATGGTGTCCTACGAAGTCTCCATCGGCCTTGTCATCGTCACCGTGTTGCTCTGCGTCGGCTCGCTGAACCTGTCCGACATCGTGCTCGCCCAGAAGGCGGGTCTCGGCACCAAGGTCGGACTGCCGAGCTCGTTCCTCGACTGGCACTGGCTGTCGCTGTTCCCGATGTTCATCATCTTCTTCATCTCGGCGCTGGCAGAGACGAACCGTCCGCCCTTCGACCTCCCGGAAGCGGAATCGGAGCTGGTTGCCGGCTACATGGTCGAGTACGGCTCGTCGATGTACATGATGTTCATGCTCGGCGAATATTGCGCCATCGTCATGATGTGCTCGCTGACGACCATCCTGTTCCTCGGCGGATGGCTGCCGCCGGTCGACGTCTGGTTCCTCAACTGGGTTCCCGGCATCATCTGGTTCCTGATCAAGTCCTGCCTGGTGTTTTTCATGATCGCCATGGTCAAGGCCTTCGTACCGCGCTACCGCTACGACCAGCTCATGCGTCTCGGCTGGAAGGTGTTCCTGCCGCTGTCGCTTGCCATGGTCGTCATCGTTGCATTCGTGCTGAAGCTGACGGGGTGGGCATGATCATGTCGCTCGCAGCTTCACGCAGATTTGGAGTTTAAAATGGCCGGATTGTCCAACGCCATCGGCTCGCTGTTTCTGAAGGAATTCGCCGGCGCCTTCCTGCTGACGATGCGCTATTTCTTCAAGCAGAAGGCGACGATCAACTATCCCTTCGAAAAGGGTCCCGTCAGCCCGCGCTTCCGGGGCGAGCACGCGTTGCGCCGCTATCCGAACGGCGAAGAGCGCTGCATCGCCTGCAAGCTGTGCGAGGCCATCTGTCCGGCCCAGGCGATCACCATCGAAGCCGGCCCGCGCCGCAACGACGGTACGCGCCGCACGGTGCGTTATGACATTGACATGGTGAAGTGCATTTATTGCGGCTTCTGCCAGGAAGCCTGCCCGGTCGACGCCATCGTCGAAGGGCCGAATTTCGAATTCGCCACGGAAACCCGCGAAGAGCTTTATTTCGACAAGCAGCGGCTTCTGGAAAACGGCGATCGCTGGGAGCGCGAAATCGCTCGCAACATCGCAATCGACTCGCCCTATCGCTGAGCCGTTGCGCCTGAATATGCTGTGACGGCCGACGGAAACCTCCGCCATCGCCATGGTTCAAGATAGACCGGGGCTTCGCGCCAACCATGCGAAGCCGGATCGGGCCGGGAGAAACCTCCCGAAGGCCCGTGGGAAGATGAAAAAGGCACCAACATGGGTCTGCAGGCTCTATTTTTCTATCTGTTCGCCTTTATCGCGGTAGCGTCGGCGTTCATGGTCATTTCGGCGCGGAACCCGGTTCACTCGGTCCTGTTCCTCATCCTGACGTTCTTCAACGCTGCCGGTCTGTTCCTGCTTTTGGGCGCCGAGTTCCTGGCGATGATCCTGCTGGTCGTTTATGTCGGCGCCGTGGCGGTTCTGTTCCTTTTCGTCGTGATGATGCTCGACGTCGACTTCGCCGAGCTGCGCTCCGGATTGCTGAGCTACGCGCCCATCGGTGCAGTGATCGGCATCATTCTCGCGGCCGAATTGATCGTCGTTATCGGCGGTAGCGTCATTTCGCCGGAGATCGCCAAGACTGTCGCCATGCCGATCCCCGATCTCGCCAGCCGCACCAATACGGCGGCACTCGGCGATGTGCTCTATACCAATTACGTCTTCTTCTTCGAGATCGCCGGCCTCGTGCTGCTGGTATCGATGATCGGCGCCATCGTGCTGACGCTCCGCCATCGGGTGAATATCAAGCGCCAGGATATTTCCAAACAGGTTGCCCGCACGCCGGCGACTGCCGTCGAGGTAGTCACCGTCAAGCCCGGGCAGGGCATTTGAGCTGAGACGCGGGGATAAAGGAACAACACTATGGTCATCGGTCTTTCCCACTACCTGACGGTCAGCGCCATCCTCTTCGTGCTCGGCGTCTTCGGCATCTTCCTGAACCGCAAGAACGTCATCATCATCCTGATGTCGATCGAGCTGATCCTGCTTGCGGTCAACATCAACATGGTTGCCTTCTCCTCCTTCCTGAACGACATCGTCGGCCAGGTCTTCGCGCTGTTCATCCTGACGGTCGCCGCCGCCGAAGCTGCCATCGGCCTTGCAATTCTGGTTGTCTTCTACCGAAACCGCGGCTCCATCGCCGTGGAAGACGTCAATGTGATGAAGGGCTGATCGCGCTATGTTGTTGTATAAGGCTATCGTCTTTCTTCCCTTGATCGGTGCTCTCATCGTCGGCGCTTTCGGCGGCCGCATGGGCGCCAAGGCGTCGGAATATCTCACCAGCGGCCTGATGGTCATCGTCGCCGTGCTGTCGTGGATCGTCTTCTTCCAGGTGGCCCTCGGCACCCAGGAGACTGTTGTCGTCGATCTGTTCCGCTGGATGCAGTCCGGCCGCTTCGACGTTTCCTGGCAGTTGCGCATCGACACGCTGACCGCCGTGATGTTCGTCGTCGTCAACACCGTCTCGACCCTCGTGCACATCTACTCGATCGGCTACATGCACGAAGATCCGAGCCGTCCGCGCTTCTTTGCCTATCTGTCGCTGTTCACCTTCATGATGCTCATGCTGGTGACCGCCAACAACCTGCTGCAGCTGTTCTTCGGCTGGGAAGGCGTCGGCCTGGCATCCTACCTGCTGATCGGCTTCTGGTTCCAGAAGCCCTCGGCCAACGCCGCCGCCATCAAGGCCTTCGTCGTCAACCGCGTCGGCGACTTCGGCTTCCTGCTCGGCATCGCCGGCATCTTCGTGCTGTTCGGTTCGGTGAGCTTCGACGTCATCTTCTCGAATGCGCAGTCCTTTGCCTCCAGCAGCCGCGCCGACCAGGTCGTGCTCAGCTTCCTCGGCATGCACCTCAATCACAGCAACGCCCTGACAGCCGTCTGCCTGCTGCTGTTCATGGGTGCCATGGGCAAGTCGGCGCAGTTCCTGCTCCACACCTGGCTGCCTGACGCCATGGAAGGCCCGACACCGGTATCCGCGTTGATCCACGCCGCAACCATGGTGACCGCCGGCGTCTTCCTCGTCGCCCGCATGTCGCCGCTGTTCGAACTGTCGCCTGACGCCCTGATCGTCGTCACCACCATCGGCGCCATCACCGCCTTCTTCGCGGCCACCGTCGGCCTCGTCCAGAACGACATCAAGCGCGTCATCGCCTATTCGACCTGTTCGCAGCTCGGCTACATGTTCGTGGCGCTGGGCGTCGGCGCCTATGGCCCGGCGATCTTCCACCTCTTCACCCACGCCTTCTTCAAGGCGCTGCTGTTCCTCTGCGCCGGCTCGGTCATCCATTCCGTCGGCGGCGAGCAGGACATGCGCAAGATGGGCGGCCTGCGTCCGCACATTCAGAAGACCTTCTGGATGATGATCGTCGGCACGCTGGCGATCACCGGCTTCGGCATTCCCTTCACGCCGATCGGCTTTGCCGGCTTCTTCTCAAAGGATGCGATCATCGAGGCCTCCTTCGCCTCGGCGAGCCCGGTCGCCGGTTTCGCCTTCACGCTGCTGGTCATCGCGGCTCTGTTCACGAGCTTCTATTCCTGGCGCCTGATCTTCCTCACTTTCTTCGGCAAGCCCCGTGCGTCGCACGATGTCATGCACCACGTGCACGAATCGCCGAACGTCATGCTGGTCCCACTCTACGTGCTGGCACTCGGTGCCCTGGCGGCCGGTTTTCTCTTCCACAACGAGTTCGTCGGCGAAGGCTTTGAACACTTCTGGAAGGGTGCCCTGTTCATGGCGCCGGGCAACCACATTCTCGAAGAGATGGAGCACCTGCCTGCCTGGGTCGAGCTCAGCCCGTTCATCGCCATGGTCATCGGCTTCGTGCTGGCCTGGTACATGTACATCAAGTCGCCCGAGACGCCGAAGGCGCTCGCCCGCCAGCAGCGCGTGCTCTACGAATTCCTGCTCAACAAGTGGTACTTCGACGAACTCTACGACTTCCTCTTCGTCCGCTCGTCGAAGGCGCTCGGCCGCTTCCTGTGGCACGGCGTCGATGAGGGCACGATCGATCGGTTCGGCCCGAACGGTGTTGCTGCCCGCGTCGTAGACCTTGCCAACCAGGTCGTCCGTCTGCAGACCGGCTACCTCTATCACTACGCCTTCGCGATGCTGCTCGGTGTCGCAGCCCTCGTTACCTGGATGATGCTCGGGAGTTCTATCTGATGACCGATTGGCCAATTCTTTCCACGGTCATTTTCCTGCCGCTGGTCGGCTGCCTGCTGCTGTTGTTCATGCGTGACGACACCGCTGCCGGCCGCCAGAACATCATGATCATCTCTCTGGTGACGACCCTCGTGACCTTCCTGGTGTCGATCTTCGTCTGGGTCGGTTTCGACAACGGCAATGCCGGCTTCCAGATGGTCGAAAAGTACTCCTGGCTCGCGCGCGGCATCTCCTACCATGTCGGCGTCGACGGCATCTCCATGCTGTTCATCGTGCTGTCGACCTTCCTCATGCCGTTCGGCGTGTTGACCTCCTGGAACGCGATCACTTACCGCGTCCGCGACTACATGATCGCCTTCCTGGTGCTCGAAACCGTCATTCTCGGCGTTTTCGCGTCGCTCGACATCGTGCTGTTCTACGTCTTCTTCGAGGCCAGCCTGATCCCGATGTTCCTGATCATCGGCGTCTGGGGCGGACCACGGCGCATCTATGCCTCGTTCAAGTTCTTCCTCTACACGCTGCTCGGCTCGATCTTCATGCTGGTGGCGATCATCGTCGTCTATAACGAGGTAGGCTCGACCGCGATCCCGGACATCCTCGCCCATCACTATACCGAGCGGATGCAGTTCTGGCTGTGGCTGGCATTCTTCATCTCGTTTGCCGTGAAGGTACCGATGTGGCCGTTCCACACCTGGCTTCCCGACGCCCACGTCGAAGCGCCGACCGCAGGCTCGGTCGACCTTGCGGCGCTGCTCCTGAAGTTCGGCGGCTACGGCTTCCTGCGCTTCTCGCTGCCGATGTTCCCGGATGCCTCTGCCTACTTCGCGCCGATGATGATGGTGCTGTCGGTCATTGCCATCATCTACGCCTCCTACGTCGCGCTGATGCAGACCGACATCAAGAAGATGATCGCCTATTCGTCCGTCGCCCACATGGGCTACGTCACCATGGGCATCTTTGCCGTCAACCAGCAGGGCATCCACGGCGCCCTGTTCCAGATGTTGTCGCACGGTCTGATCTCGGGCGCTCTCTTCCTCTGCGTCGGCGTCATCTACGAGCGCATGCACACCCGCGAAATCACTGCTTACGGTGGTATCGTCGGTACCATGCCGAAATATGCAGTCGCCTTCATGTTCTTCACCATGGCCAATGTCGGCTTGCCCGGCACGTCCGGTTTCGTCGGCGAGTTGCTGACGACCATCGGTGTCTTCCGCGTCAGCACATGGACCGCCTTCTTTGCCGCCACCGGCGTCATTCTGTCGGCGGCCTATATGCTCTGGCTCTATCGCCGGATGATCTTCGGTGCGGTCACCAACCCGAAGATCAAGGATCTGCTGGATATCTCGATCCGCGAGAAGTTCATCGTCTATCCGATGATCCTGGTGACGCTGTTCTTCGGTATCTATCCGGAGCCTGTCTTTGACGTCTCGGCTGCGTCTGTCGACTTGCTGATACATAACTACAATGCTGCGCTGCACGTCACGCCGCTTGCCCCACAGCCGAAGTAAGAACGGGACGTTTGGATATGATCGCGGAAACAATTTCAGCTAGTCTCTATCTCTCCGTCCCGGAGATCATCCTGGCCGTCGGCGCGCTGGTGCTGTTGATGGTCGGCGTCTTCTCTGGCGACCGTTCGGGGCGGCTGGTCACGGGCCTCGGCATCCTGGTGCTGCTCGCAGCAGCACTCTGGATCCTGTTCGTCCAGGGAACCGGCTCGGCCTATGGCGGCGCCTATATCGCTGACGGCTATGCGCGCTTCATGAAGATCACGGCGCTTGTGGGTGCAGGCGTTGCCATGTTCATGGTGATGGGCGAGGACGGCGACGAGCAGCTCGACCGTTTCGAATATCCCGTCCTCCTGCTGCTGGCGACGCTCGGCATCATCCTGATGATCTCGGCCCATGACCTGATCTCGCTCTACCTGTCGCTGGAACTGCAGTCGCTGGCCCTCTACGTCGTCTGCGCCATCAACCGTGACAGCCTGCGCTCGACGGAAGCCGGCCTGAAGTATTTCGTTCTCGGCGCCCTGTCTTCGGGCATGCTGCTCTACGGCATGTCGCTGGTCTATGGCTTCACCGGCCATACCACCTTCGACGGGATTGCCACGGCACTCGCCGGCGGCCGGTCGCTCGGGCTGGTGTTCGGCCTCGTCTTCGTCATCGCCGGTCTCGCCTTCAAGATTTCCGCCGTGCCGTTCCACATGTGGACGCCCGACGTATACGAAGGCGCACCGACGGCGGTCACTGCCTTCCTCTCCGGCGCCCCGAAGGTTGCCGCCATGGCGCTGCTGGTGCGCATTACCACCACCGCCTTCCAGCCCGTCATCGGCGATTGGCAGCAGATCATCATCTTCATCGCGATCGCTTCGATGCTGCTCGGCTCGTTTGCCGCCGTCGGCCAGCCCAACATCAAGCGGCTGATGGCCTATTCGTCGATCGCCAACATGGGCTATGCGCTGGTCGGCCTCGCTGCTGCCAATCCGCACGGCGTCTCCAGCGTCATGATGTACATGCTGATCTATATGATCATGACGCTCGGCGCCTTTGCGTGCATCATGGCGATGCGCCTGAAGGACGGCACGCGGGTCGAAAAGGTCAGCGATCTCGCCGGCCTGTCGGTGACCAACCCGTTCATGGCCTTCGTGCTGACGATCCAGATGTTCTCCATGGCCGGCATTCCGCCGATGGCTGGCTTCTTCGCCAAGTACTTCGTCTTCACGGCCGCCGTCGAAGCCAAGCTCTATGCCCTGTCCGTTATCGGCCTGATGGCATCGGTCGTCGGCGCCTATTACTATCTGCGCGTTGTTCGCGTCATGTGGTTCGACAAGGCGACCGTCGAGTTTGCACGGGTTCCGGGCACGCTGCGCATCGTCTTCGGCGCCTCCTGCGTCTTCGTTCTCGCCTACGCCTTCTTCGGCGGTGTGCTTGGCACGGCGGCAGACGTCGCGGCCACGACGCTGTTTTGATAGCGGCGGACACAGGGGGTCGGCGGGAGGTCGACTACCGGCACGTCGCTCTGGGCGAGACCGTGTCGACGAATATCGAATGCCTGTCGCGGGCGCGGGCCGGCGACAGCGGAAATCTCTGGGTGACCGCAACCCGACAGACCGGCGGCCGCGCACGCCGAGGCCGGTCCTGGGTGTCCGAACCCGGCAATCTCTACTCCTCCCTCTTGCTCATCGATCTCGCGCCCATCGAGCGGATCGGATCGCTCCCCTTGGCCGTTGCGGTTGCGGTCCATGACGCCGTACGGACCGTGCTCCCGGCAGGGTCCAATCCTGTCGAGGTCAAATGGCCGAACGACGTGCTGATCGGACGCAAAAAGACCAGCGGCATCCTGATCGAGGGTGAAGCCCTTGCCGACGGGCGCTACGCACTCGTCATCGGCATCGGCATAAATGTTGCAGTCATGCCCGACAACCCGCTATACCCGGTGACTTCACTGCGCCAGGAAGGCGCTTCTGTTTCTTCGGATGAGCTCTTCGCGCACCTCTACGCCGCGATGGCCGACGCGTTGAAGCAGTGGAACGCCGGCAATGGCGTGGCGCAGACCGTGGCGCGCTGGCGAGAAATCGCCTGCGGCATCGGCGAAAAGATAACCGTGAACCTGCCGGATCGTTCGATTTACGGACAATTCGCGGGGATAGATGATAGTGGCTTGCTCAAGCTCGATACCGGCGATGGCCGGCTGATGACGATCGCCGCAGGCGACGTCTTTTTCGGATAATGGATTAAAGAACAGTATGGCTAATCAAGACGAACTGGTGTTCCTGCCGCTTGGCGGCGTGGGTGAGATCGGCATGAATCTCGCATTGTACGGCTACGGCCCGAAGGACCACCGGCAATGGATCATGGTCGATTGCGGCGTGACCTTCCCCGGTCCCGACCTGCCGGGTGTCGACCTGGTGCTGCCCGACATCCGTTTTCTCGCCAAGGAACGCAAGAACCTCAAGGCGATCATCATCACCCACGCCCATGAGGACCATTACGGCGCCCTCAACGATCTGTGGCCCGGCCTGAACGTACCGGTCTACGCATCGGGCTTCACGGCCGGCCTGCTGGAGGCCAAGCGCAACTACGAGCGCAACACCATGGGCCAGATCCCCATCACCCCGTTCAAGGCCGGCGACCGCGTCAATATCGGCCCGTTCGAAGTCGAGGCCATCGGCGTCAACCACTCGATCCCAGAGCCGATGTCGCTGGTGATCCGCACGCCGCTCGGCAATGTCGTCCACACCGGCGACTGGAAGATCGACCATGAGCCGTCGCTCGGCCCCTTCACCGACGAGGCGCGCTTCCGCCAGGTCGGCGACGAGGGCGTGCTGGCGCTGCTCTGCGATAGCACCAATGCCATGCGCGACGGCGTCTCGCCGTCGGAGAAGTCCGTCTCCGAAAGCCTCGGCAAGATCATCGAGGCGGCCGAGGGACGGGTGGCGATCACTACCTTCTCCTCGAATGTCGGTCGTATCCGGACCGTGGCCCAGGCGGCAGAAGCCGCTGGCCGCGAAATCCTGTTGCTCGGTTCGTCGCTGAAGCGCGTCGTCGAGGTTGCCCGCGACAACGGCCTGATGGAAGGCATCAAGCCGTTTATCGCAGAAGAAGAATACGGTTACATCCCGCGCGACAAGGTCGTCATCATCCTGACCGGGAGCCAGGGCGAGCAGCGTGCGGCGCTGGCCAAGCTCTCGCGCGACGAGATGCGCAACGTCGCGCTTTCGCCGGGCGACATCGTCGTCTTCTCCTCGCGCGCCATTCCCGGCAACGAGAAGGCCATCGGCGATATCAAGAACGGCCTGATCGAGCAGGGCATCCAGATCATTACCGACAACGACACCCTGGTGCACGTGTCCGGCCATCCGCGTCGCAACGAGTTGCAGCAGATGTACCAGTGGGTTCGCCCGCAGGTGCTGGTGCCGGTCCACGGCGAAGCCGCCCACTTGGTGGCGCAGAAGCTGCTTGGCGAGCAGTCCGGCATTCCCTTCGTGCCGAAGGTGCGCAACGGCGACATCCTGCGCCTGGCACCGGGTCCGGTCGAGGTCATCGGCGAAGCGCCGCACGGCCGCATCTTCAAGGACGGCACGCTGATCGGCGATTACGATGAAATGGGCATCGGCGACCGCAAGAAGCTGTCCTTCGTTGGCCATGTCACCATCAACGTGCTGCTCGACAGCAAGCTGGACATCGTCGGCGACCCCGATCTCGTCGCCATCGGCCTGCCGCAATACGACATCGAAGGCGAGGAGATGGAAGACACGCTGTTCGACGCCGTCGTCAGCGCCATCGAGAGCATTCCGCGCGCGCGCCGCAAGGACCTTGCCATGC
>CAZZZI010000176.1:0-10127 GCA_964658415.1 uncultured Sphingomonas sp.
CATTTCGGCTGGGCTGCCTTGGCGTTGGCCACGGCTGCGCGCAACTCGTCGACGCTGGCCAGAGCCACGGTCGCCTGGATCTCGCCGGTGGCCGGATTGAAGATGTTGCTGGTGCGGCCGCTGGTGCCGGCGACGGCCTTGCCGCCAATGAAGTGACCGATCTCGCGCATGGTGCCTCCTACCATTGTTGTCGTTCTCAGTGTTGACCGATCTTCGCACTTCAATTTGCACAAATCAACGTGCTGCTATAATCAACCGTTGTGCATAAATATACACAAGGTCGACCATGGACTGGGACGATGTCCGCATGTTTCTCGCCGTTGCCCGGACCGGGCAGATCCTCGCCGCGTCCAAGCGGCTCGGTGTCAACCATGCGACGCTCAGCCGCCGCGTGACGACGCTCGAGAGCAGACTGAAGGCGCGACTGCTGGTGCGGCGGACCAATGGCTGCGAACTCACCGCCGAGGGCGAGATTTTCCTGCATGCCGCCGAGCGTATGGAAGCGGAGATGCTCAGGGCGCAGGCCAGTGTCGGGCATCTCGACAGCACGGTGGCCGGAACGGTGCGGATCGGCGCACCCGATGGTTTCGGCGTGTCGTTCCTCGCGCCCCGCCTCGGCAAGCTCATCGCCCGGCATCCGGAACTGCGCATCCAGCTTGTGCCGGTGCCGCGCTCGTTCTCGCTGTCGCAGCGGGAAGCCGACATCGCGATCACGCTGGAGCGGCCGGATCAGGGCCGCCTGGTATCGGCCAAGCTCACCGACTACACCCTCGGCCTCTACGCCTCCAGTGACTACCTGGAACGGGCCGGCGTTCCCGCCAGCGTAGAGGCGCTGAAGGCGCATCCGCGCATCGGCTATGTCGAGGATCTTATTTTCACCGCCTCGCTCGCCTTTACCGGCGAGGTGATGCGTAACTGGGATGCCTCGTTCGAGATTTCTACGGCGATCGGCCAGACCGAGGCCGTCCGCTCCGGCGCGGGGATCGGCATCCTCCACGAATATATAGCCCGGCAATATGCCGAGCTGGTGCGCATCCTTCCGGAGACCGGTATTCGCCGAGCCTACTGGACGACTTATCATGAATCGGCGCGCGATCTCGTGCGTGTCCGCACGGTCGCAGATTACCTGCACGAGCTGGTAACCGAAGAGCGCGGCATGTTTCTCTGAATTGACCTCAGCTGCGAACCTGCATCGGAGGCTCGTCGTTTTCGTCCGGATTGGGCAAAGGCTCTTCGCCTGGCAACGTATCAGGATCCGGCTCGCCGATCGGCGGCACGGGCCTCCAGCCGGGGGCTGGCATGGGTGGCTGTTCTTCGGGTGTATTGGGTAAAGACATCGGTTCTTCCTTTCACAGGGCAGAGATCAGAGATCCTGCTGACGCGTCGCCTCTGCGGCGCGCATCGGCATTCCGTCGATAATGGCGAACAGCTCGTTACAGCTGACGGGTTCGATGGCGCGCAGCTTGACGCTGCCGTCCTTGCCGACCAGGATGGCCGCAAAGACCCCGGCTTCGGGCGCCTCCAGCTCTTCGCCGAGGCCGTCTCTATCGAGCACCGGGTCGAGCACCGGCGCGCTGCCGAAGAGCGGCGAAACCCCGTCCGCCGCGCATTTGAGGATCACCATATCCCGTTCGGCCAAACCGGCCTTGTCGGACAACAGGAGATTTTCCTGTCGGCTCGCTTTCGCATTGTCCATGTCTTCAAAAATCACCAGCACGCGGTTTTTCCACCGGTACGAATCGAGGCCAGAGACTGCGGTCAGACCGTCGATCCTGGTGGCGCCGTAAAGAAGTGTCTTGCTCATCCATGCCTCCCGTTATGAGATCAACGGAGAGCCGTCGGCAGCAGTTCCATGAAAAATCCGCAAGGTGGACAAGGGCTCGACCACCGGACCTTCGGAAGAAGTCGGAGGCCGGCAGTCGGCACCTGCGGAATGGCTGGATTGGCGGTCCCGTCTTTGCTAGCGTGATGCATCGGGGGGACAGAGCAGCATGACGCAGTCGCAGCACAGATTTACGGACGTCGCGCACGATCCCTGTGCCATCATCGCCCGCTCGAGCTGCGGAACGGTGGCGTTCTTCGCCTGCTACGGCCTTCTCGCCTTTTCAGACAGCGCGCCGCACTTGGCTTTCTGGCTCTCGCTGTGCATCGGGCTGATCGGATGCCTCGTTCCTGGGAAGACGGATCTTCGCTTTATCCGGCTGATGACGGCGATCGTCATGCCGGCAGTGGGGTTCGCCGCGATGGCGATCGTCCGCTGGAGCTGACGAAAGATCGGCCGGCTTCTTTTCCATCGCCGCCCTCGCCTATCCGGCCCTTGCTGGCACGGAACCGCAGATTGCAGGCCAGGGCAAAGGTGAAACTGAGCATGATGATGGTTTCGCCGATGGCGAGGCGATTGTTGGAATTGCTGAGCAGGGTGATGGCGAAGAATATCTGGATCAGCAGATAGGCGTGGTAGGCAGCCGCCGGAACGAGACCTAGCCGCGCCGCGCGTGCGACCTCGCGCAGCATGACGATAGCCACCAGGGCCATGAACACGCTGCCCGCCACGCCGTAGCGAACCAGAATTTCCAGATAGCCATTGTGCATGGCGTTGTAATCGACCGACTTGTAGTAGGTCTGGTGCCAGCGCGGCTCCCAGGCGTTTCCGAGCCCGAACAGCGGGGCACTGGCGATAAGCTCCCAGGCATTCGACCAGAGCTGCAACCGCTCGTCCATCGCCCTTGGGGTTGTCGCGTCGTCGATACGGTGGGCGACGGCAGTGCCGACAGGCTCGCCCGAGACGATGTTCTCAAAGAGCCCCATCGTCGCCACGGTGGTCGGACCGGCGGTCTTTTCGAGGTTGCCCCAGACGAGGTAGCCGCCCACTGCGAGGAAGAGCAGAACGCAACCGGTGAACAGCAGCCCGGCCTTCGAGCGGAACCAGCCGACGATCGACAGCAGCAGCAACGGCGCCGAAATTCCAAGCGCCAGCCACACGCCCTTCGACTTCGCGCCGTAGATGCAGAACAGACAGAGCAGGATAACCAGCGGCGCGACGATGCTGGCATAGGCGCGCAGCCTTGCCGAGACGCCTGGGCATTTCCGGCAGTGGATGAGCCAGAAGCTTGCGGCAATGAGGATGACGCCGCAGCAGACGGCGCCGTGGATCTGGTTATGCTGGATGAGCGGCCGGACGGTTTCGCCGGCAAGGATGGCGCGGTAACGGGTGGTGAGCAGGAGCGTGGCGAGCGCGACGCCGAAATAGGCGGCGATCACCCGTTGCATCCGCTGCCAGCCGATGAACATCGCGAAGGCCAGGCTCGGAAAGGCCAGTGGCATCGCGTAGATGAGCTCGCCATCCCCCTCGGGATGGCCTGCCTGCAAAAGATATTGCAGCACGAAGCGGCCCATAGCATAGCTGCCCCATCCGACGCAGAGCCAGGCCGCGAAGCCGACGGCCGGCCGGGGGTTCATGGCGAGGTAGCGGTAGAGACCGTAGGCGAACAGCAGGATGCCGCTGTAGCGATAGGCATCGTCCTCGATCAATGTCGCCGAGGCCGTCACGATCCATGCCAGGATCATCAGTCCTTCGGACGCGTTTCGACGCAAGGTTTCCGATCCCAGCAAACGCTCGCTCCTTCGACTAACCGACAAGACACTTCTTCATGAAATGCAGCCATGTATCGTTGCGACGAACCGTCAGTCGCGGCAGTCCGAACGGGTCATCGCATTTGCCGGCGCGACTGCGCGAGGTCGTCGCGGCGACGCTGTAGCCGGCCTCGATCGCCAGCTGCCGGTGCTCGGAGCGCTCGTCGCCATAGGGAAAACAGAAGGCCGAGACTTCGTCGTCGACCATGTCCTCCAGCGCCACCCGCGACAGGAAGATCTGGTTCCAGGCCTCCTCGGCCGACAGATCCGGCAGGCGGGCGTGGTCCATCGTGTGGGAGCCGATCTCGTTGCCGAGCGCGGCCCAGTCGCGCAGCTGCGACAGGTCCATGCAGGCCGATGGCGGGACGCCGAGCGGAATATCCCATTCGTTGCGGCCGCCGATCTGATTGGCAACCACGAAATTGGTTGCCGTGAACCCGCAGTCCTGCAGGACCGGCAAGGCGTTGTCGTAGACGTTGGCGTAGCTGTCGTCGAAGGTGATGGCCACGACCTTGCCGCGCTTCGTGCCGTTGACGTAAGGCAGGGCCTCGCGCAACGACAGCCCCTGGAAACCGAACCGTTTCAGCATTCGCATCTGCTGGCGGAAATTATCCGGATGCACCGCCATGCTCCGGAAAGGGGTCCGGCGCGACGGGGGAACGGCGATCTGGTGATAGACGAGGATGGGAACGGGCAATCCTGATCCTCAGACCATGTATCGCGAACGGAAGGCGACCTTGGCGCGGTAAAGCGGACGCAGGACTTCGCGGGCAAGCTTCTCGGCAAACGTGCTCTGGCGCTTCATGCTGGTGCCTCCAAGGGTCGACGAGATCTCGCGCACGCCGCCCGGCAGCACCGTAAGCGGCGAGAGATGCAAAAGCCACTCCATCTGCACGGTGGTGTCGACAGGCCGGTCGAACATTTCGGTCGCCTGCAGAAGACGGATGGCGGCACCGCGGCTGACCAGCTGGGCGACCATGCCGAGGCCGATCACATCCGGACGGATGACGCGCGCAGTACCCTGCGCAAACACCTGCTCGCCACTCTCGCGATCGGCGCGGAACGGAAACCGCACGAAAGCGCCTGGCGTCAGGCAGGCGGTCGCAGCGGCAAAAGCTGCCGGGAACTCGTCCGTCAACTCGACGTCGTCCTCGATGACAAAACCGGCATCCAGATCCTGCTCGACAATCGCGGCCCAGGCCTTGCGATGGGACAGGAAACAGGCGACTTCCGAATTGCTCAGCGCAAAGGGATAGGCCGGCGTGTGAAGATTGCTGCGATAGACGCGGTCTCGTTCGGCCTGATCGAGAGCGAGCCCATCGACGGCATCGATGACTTCGGCCTGTACCGGCAGGGTCGCCGACAACCGCTCGACCTGCGCCCGACGCCGCTCTGCCCGACCGAGATGGACGATGAATGCCTTGATCTTCTGCGGCCGCGGCGAAACTTCCGCAGCGTGAAGCAGGTTCGATTCGACGCTCGCCACGCGCTTCTGCAGGCCCAGCGTCTGCGGCCGTTCCAGATGATAAGCGTTCTGCATAGCAGCGTCCTCGGTTTCATTCCAAGGACTGTGTAGAAGACGGGCCTGATCGATGCCTTAGGTGAGAATGAGGCGAAACTGATGACGGCAGTCGATCAGGGGTCGATGAGCGTCAGACGACCTTCATCAACGAGGCCTGCCACCCATTTCCGCTCGCCGTCCCAACTGTGGCGCTTCCAGCCTTCCCAACTGAAACCGCAAAGACGGATATCCCACTGATCGACGGGAAATTGCTGCAGGCAGTAATAGAGACCGAAGAAGCCGGTACTCGGGAAGACGCGATGCATGTCCGCTTCGGACAGGCCGAGCGTGGCGCAACCGGCCTTGTAGAACTGCGGCGGCATGATGCGGATTTCCTTGCCCGCCGCCCCGACACGGTCGATGGTCTGGCGCGTCCAGTCGGACCTGCGCCCCTTCAGCCAAGACAATATATTGGGCTTAGGATGATATATGCGCAGGATCTCTGGATGATAGACCAGCATGACGGCGGCGGCCACCTGGAATGTCGGGCTGACGTAGAAGGCCGGATCGCGGAGACGCCGCTGCATCGGCTTGCTGGAGGTTGCCAGCATCAACAGGTCGGTCCTCTTTCCGCTCATGCCGACGGACCGCTTCGGCTCGTTGAACCGCAAGACGAAATCGGCTGCGTCCACCACGGGCGAGAGGTCCGCCGACAGGTCTCCGTTGCCGACGATGATGGCCGTTTTGCGCGACAACTGAATACTTCCCCCGTCCTCTGAAGCGCGCGTGGATAGCAAGCGCCGATGATTTAAAGCTGAAGGCTGTGCCTTCCGGAGCGAACTCTCAAAGGAGCATCTGTCCGGACGGTCCGGGCAGGTGCACGAGGACGCTGAGCCCTTGTCCCCAGCCGGGCGTCGTCAGATCGATGCCCACGGAAAGGCGTGTTGCCACATCGGCCACGATCGCAAGGCCGAGGCCAGAGCCATCCTCCTGCGGTGAATCGACCCGATAGAAGCGCTGGAACACCGCCACCCGCTGGTCGGGCGGAATGCCCGGCCCGGTGTCGTCGATCGAGAGCAGCCATCCCGAACCCTCCGGCGCGATCGTCACCACGACACGGCCGTCGGCGGGCGTGTATTTCAGGGCATTGTCGATCAGGTTGCTGATCATCAATTGCAGCAGGGATTCGTCCGTCAGCACCTGCGCCTCTTCGCTGCCCTGCAGCGACAGGTCGAGCCGCTTGGCGGTGATGCGGTTGCCGAAGCCGGCAACGATCGACGCCACCATGTGATAGAGCGGAACCGGCCCGACCCGGAGCGGGTGATGGCTGACCCTCGCCAGCCGCAGCAGCTGCTCGATCAGGTGCATGGCCCGATCGTTGCTTGCCACGAGATCGGCGACGATCGCATCTCTCTCCCGACCCGACTCGGTATCGCGCAACATCTGGAGCAGCAGCTTGACCCCGGCCTGCGGCGTGCGCAACTCGTGCGCAACAAGGTCGGAAAACCGCCGCTCGAGCGTCAGCGAGTGGCTGAGCTTGTCGAGCAGCTGGTTGATCGAGCTGCCGAGCGGCATCAGGTCGCGCAGCAGGCCGTCGACGGGGATGGGCGACAGGTCGTCCGGCGAGCGCAGGCGTATCTGCCGCACGAAATCGCGCATCGGCGCGAGCCCCCGGTTGATCCCGAGCCAGATCAGGAAGGCGATGATCGGCAACAGAATGAAGAGCGGAAACACGAGGTTGCGCAGGATGTTCGAGACGAGCGTGTCGCGGAGCGCGATCTTCTCGCCGACCTCCATGGCTATCCGCGTATTCGGGATCGGCAGCGCATAGACGCGCCAGCGCTCTCCCTTGTAGCTGATGGTGTGAAATCCGGCCTTCTGCTCGGGCATATCGGCCTGGAAGGCCGTGCTGCTGAACACCTGGATCTTTCCGTCTTTCCAGGCCCTGACCATGTGCGCATCGGCATAGTCGTCGGCGTCCTGGTTGAAGGCCAGCTGGTTGTCCATCTTGAAGTCGATGTCGTCGATCCTGCGAGGCGGATCGTTCGTCTCGCGCAGGAGCGGCCGCTGCAACAGGCCCCAGAGAACGTTCGCCTCGTTGATGAGCTGCGCGTCGTAGATATTGTCGATCTCGTGCCGGGCGCTCTTGAACGCCAGCAAGCCGATGAGGCTGATGGCAATCACGATGACCGGGATGATGCGCAGATAAAGCTTGCTGGTCAGCGTTGCCTTGGTCATCGCTCGATCATGTACCCGACGCCGCGTATGGATTTGATGAACTCCGATCCGAGCTTCTTGCGCAGATTGTAGATCGTCACCTCTGTCGTGTTGCTCTCGACGGCGTTCTGGGCGTCGTAAAGCGCGTATTCGATATCGTTCTTCGTCACATAGCGACCGCTGCGCTCCATCAAGAGCTTGAGAAGATGGAACTCCTTGGCCGTCAGCGGCACCGAGGCGCCGTTGCGCCGCACCACCATCGCCGCAGGATCGACCTCTACCTCGCCGCACCGGATGGTCGTCTCGACCCGGCCTTCCCGCCTGCGGATCAGGGCACGCAGGCGCGCCAGCAGCTCGTCGAGATCGAAGGGCTTGACCATATAGTCGTCGGCCCCCTGATCGAGGCCGTCGACCTTCTGGAGAACGCTGTCCAGCGCCGTCAGCAACAGGACCGGCACGTCGTTGCCCTGCTTGCGCAGCGCCTTGAGAACGCCGATGCCGTTCAGCTTCGGCAGATTGAGGTCCAGCACGATCGCTGCGAACTCCGATGCCTCGGCCGCTGCAAGGCCCGCCTCTCCGTCCCTCAGCCAATCGATGCCATAGGCATGCTTCTCCATGGCCTTCTTCAACGATGAGCCCAAGATATGGTCGTCCTCGATCAGCAGAATACGCATGAAAACCCTTGAACCGCTAGAAATGAGACCTGCGCACGACACCGTCGCCATTTTGCATTTGCGCGCAGATTAAGACCGAATAACATCGGCGCCAGCGGGCAGGAAGAATTTTCGTGATTTCGACGGCGCGTTATCGCGTCATGGCTAATACGACCGACCGCAGCGCCATTGAACGACACCTTGGATGGTGAGCCGTGATAGGGATCAATCGTCAAAATGTGGAAATAATGGTACGGTTGGGGGGTCTCGAACCTCCGACCTCAGGTGCCACAAACCTGCGCTCTAACCAACTGAGCTACAACCGCACATGCCGCGTCTCGACGCGACGTGGGTGAAATACGGGGAGTTCAGAATTTTTTCAAGCCCTATCTCGGCTAATTGAGAAAAAGGCGGAACAGGTGCGGATTTTACAAGATATCTGCGGGTGCAGGGGAAAACCATGGGCGTGCGGGTGCTGGGGCCGAAAGGGCGGCTCTGGGGCGTGGATAGGGCTTTGCTCACGGGAACAGGTCTCCGGTTTGCGTCAAGGCCGTGGATGACGGGTTTCGGCGATTGAAAATCGCGCGGCTGTGGATAAAGTAGGGGCCGATGCGGACCTGATCGGGCTGGATATGCTGCGCGCCCCGGTATCGCGGGGCGAACTGTGCCGCTTCTGGCCGGCCGTTAACCCTTTCCGGCGAAAGCCCCGGCTGTTGCTGGACCGGACGCAGCGTCACCTATATTAATAAATCGTTAATACGAGAAGGCCTCGGCTCGAACATCAGGTTGGACAATGCCGGCAGTACAGTACCCTTTCATCGACATTGCCGTGCATCCGCGCATCCGCGACCGGTTTGCGCGCGGCGAGGCGATGGCGCTGTTTTCGGTCGAACTCGACCGGGTGCTGTGGGCGAACGGCGCCGGCGCCGACCTGTTCGGCTACGCGGCGATCTATGATTTCCTCGACCAGGGCGCGCGCGCCGGCGACGTCTCCTTCCGCCAGATCTCGGCCACCGCACACCAGCTGGCTGAAGTGGGCGATTCACGCAGCTTCCTGATCCGCGTTGCCGCAGGCTTCCAGCGCGTCGTCGCCAATGCCGCCGTCGAGAAGATCCGCACGCCGGCCGGCGAAGAGGCGATCCTGTTTTCCTGCCCCGTCTCCGCCAAGCCGCTGGACACCAAGGACCGTGCGCAGCGCATGCTCGACGGCTTCGACGATCCCGACACCCATATCGCCGTCATCGGCCGCGACGGCGAGATCGTCGCCGCCTCCCCCGGTTTCGCGGCGCTTGGCATCACGACAGAAACGGCCGGCATGCTGGTGACGATGGCCGGCAGCCAGCCGGAGCGGCTGATCAAGCGCCCGATCCGCACCGGCCAGGGCTACCTGCCCGCCGCCATCGGCCGGCTGTCCGACACGCCGCCGCTCAACCTGCTGTTCGTCGTCGAGATGGTCATCGGCCATCTCGATCCCGTCGACACTGTCTCCCCGACAATGCCGGCCCATGCCGTTGAAACTGCCACCGCCGTCTCATCGCCGACAACTGCGCTCGAAACCTTGCACGATGCCGATCCGGTCGACGCGGCCTCGGCGGTCGGCGGTGCGGAGCCTGAAGCACAGGAACCGGGCGAGCCGGTGACGATTGCAGCGCCGATCGCGATTGATCCGCCGGTCGCCGTCGACGGTGACCACACGGATGTCGCAAGCGTTGCGGCGAGTGCGGACGAAGCGTCCGCGCAGGCCGAGGGCACCGACGAGCCCCACCCCGCGAAGGAACCCGAAGAACCGGAATTTGCCGCCGCAATCGACGCTCTGGCCGAGATCGAGGATGTCGAGGAAGAACCGGAAGAGATCGCCGACATCGAGCAGAGCGGACCTGAAGCCGGAGAGCAGGCCGGCGAGCCTGCGCTGTCTCCGGAACAAGAAGATGGCGACGACCAGGACAGTGCCGAGGGTGCCGCCGTGGAGGAGCAACCTGCCGCGTTGCCGGATGACGATGCCACAGCAGAGGTCGACCAGCCGTCCGCCGAGCCAGCGCCGCTTGCCGATTCCTCTGCAGAGATCGAGCAGCCGGCCGGCGAGCCCATGCCGCTTGCCGAATTGCCGTCCGATGCCCCCCCTG
>CAZZZI010000177.1:0-10098 GCA_964658415.1 uncultured Sphingomonas sp.
GTCCCAGTGAATCACAAACCCCTGGGCAAGGCCAGGGGTTTGTCAGCAGTCTGAATCCTCGGCGCAAACGCCGAGGATGGTGTGGTCAGTAATCCCGTTTGTCAGCAAACTGACTTCGGAACATAGCCGGGTTCCGAGAGCAACAGGCAGAAACGAGACCTCAGTACTGGTCTTCGTCCTCGTCCTTGGGCGCGCGGAGCGACTTGAGCTTGGCAAAGACGGCATCGGCGTCGATGGTCTTTTCCTTTTCCTCGCGCTCGTAGGAGAAGGGCAGCTTCTCGGTTTCCTGCGACGGCTGCAGGGTGGCGCCGAGTTCGGCGGCTGTTGGCAGCGGACGGCCCTTGGCGGCCTTTTCGACTTCCATGTCGAGGTCGATCTGGCTGCAGAGGCCGAGCGTCACGGGATCCATCGGCGCAAGGTTGGTCGAGTTCCAGTGGGTCCGGTCGCGGATCTGCTCGATCGTCGACTTGGTGGTGCCGACGAGACGCGAGATCTGTGCGTCCTTCAGTTCCGGATGGTTGCGCACCAGCCAGAGAATGGCGTTCGGGCGGTCCTGGCGCTTCGACACCGGCGTGTAGCGCGGGCCGCGGCGCTTGGATTCGGGTACGCGTACCTTCGGTTCGGAAAGCTTCAGCTTGTAGTCCGGCTTGCCTTCGGCGCGGGCGATTTCCTCGCGCGACAGCTGGCCGGTGGAAATCGGGTCGAGGCCCTTGATGCCCTGCGACGCTTCGCCATCGGCAATGGCTTTGACTTCCAGCGGATGAAGCTTGCAAAACTGCGCGATCTGTTCGAACGACAAGGCAGTGTTGTCGACAAGCCAGATGGCCGTAGCCTTCGGCATAAGCAGTTGTTGGGCCATGCATATAGTCCTTCTGTCCGTCCGCGCCGGGGTCGCGGTCCGTGGGTGTTTTTCACCACTGATGTCCGGGAAATGACGCTCTGTATATCGCGAGTGCCGCAGAATTGCAATTCTTTGCCGACGAAATGCGCTTTGTCCAATGGACGCCATATCTTAAGGTGATATTTGTGAGGACAAAGACAGCAGCTTTCTGCGCAAAAGCAGGGCGCGCCAGGCATTTCGAGGAGGAATCATGTCTGAAAAAATTTATCCGGTCACCAAGCCGGCCAAGCAACGAGCCCTGATCACACGAGAAAAATACGAGAGCTGGTACGCGCGCAGCGTCACCAATCCGGACGCTTTCTGGGGCGAGCACGGCAAGCGCATCGACTGGTTCAAACCCTATACCAAGGTCAAGAATACGTCGTTCACCGGCAAGGTGTCGATCAAGTGGTTCGAGGACGGGCTGACCAACGTCGCCTACAACTGCATCGACCGCCACCTGAAGACGCGCGGCAACCAGGTCGCCTTCATCTGGGAAGGCGACAATCCCTATATCGACAAGAAGATCACCTACAACGAGCTTTACGAGCAGGTCTGTCGCCTAGCCAACGTTTTGAAGAAGCACGGCGTCAAGAAGGGCGACCGGGTGACGATCTACATGCCGATGATCCCCGAAACGGCCTATGCGATGCTCGCCTGCGCCCGCATTGGCGCGGTGCATTCCGTCGTTTTCGGCGGCTTCTCGCCGGATGCCCTGGCCGGCCGCATTGTCGATTGCGAATCCACCTTCGTCATTACCTCCGACGAGGGCGTGCGCGCCGGCAAGCCGGTGCCGCTGAAGGACAACACCGACACGGCGATCCACATCGCCGCCCGCCAGCAGGTGATGGTCGACAAGGTGCTGGTCGTGCGCCGCACCGGCGGCAAGACCGGCTGGGCGCCGGGTCGCGACCTCTGGTATCACCAGGAAATGGCCAAGGTTCCGGCCGAATGCCCACCCGCCAGGATGAAGGCCGAGGATCCGCTGTTCATCCTCTACACGTCAGGCTCGACCGGCAAGCCGAAGGGCGTGCTGCACACCACGGGCGGCTACCTCGTCTACGCCGCCATGACCCACGAATACACCTTCGACTACCATGACGGCGACATCTACTGGTGCACCGCCGATGTCGGCTGGGTCACCGGCCACTCCTATATCGTCTACGGCCCGCTCGCCAACGGCGCGACTTCTGTCATGTTCGAGGGCGTTCCGAACTTCCCCGACCAGGGCCGCTTCTGGGAGATCATCGACAAGCACAAGGTCAATATCTTCTACACCGCGCCGACGGCCATCCGCTCGCTGATGGGCGCAGGCGACGAGTTCGTCACCCGCGCCTCGCGCGCAAGCCTGCGGCTGCTCGGCACCGTCGGCGAACCCATCAATCCGGAAGCCTGGAGCTGGTACTACAATGTCGTCGGCGATGGCCGCTGCCCAATCGTCGACACCTGGTGGCAGACCGAGACCGGCGGCCACATGATCACGCCGCTGCCAGGCGCCACCGACCTGAAGCCAGGCTCGGCGACCAAGCCCTTCTTCGGCGTCATCCCGGAGCTGGTCGACGCCGAGGGCAAGGTGCTCGAAGGCGCCGCCGACGGCAATCTCTGCATCGCCGACAGC
Organism: uncultured Sphingomonas sp.; assembly: GCA_964658415.1. Taxonomy (GTDB): domain Bacteria; phylum Pseudomonadota; class Alphaproteobacteria; order Rhizobiales; family Rhizobiaceae; genus Rhizobium. Next base: position 2,499 of record CAZZZI010000177.1, read on the forward strand.
TGGCCCGGCCAGATGCGCACGCTTTACGGCGACCACAAGCGGTTCATCGAGGCCTATTTCTCGACCTACAAGGGCAAATACTTCACCGGAGACGGCTGCCGGCGCGACGCGGACGGCTATTACTGGATCACCGGTCGCGTCGACGACGTGCTCAACGTCTCCGGCCACCGCCTCGGCACGGCCGAAGTCGAATCGGCACTGGTCTCCCACAACCTGATCTCGGAGGCGGCCGTCGTCGGCTATCCGCATGCGATCAAGGGGCAGGGGATCTACTGCTACGTGACGCTGATGTCCGGCCACGAAGGCACTGACGCACTTCGCGCCGAGCTGATCAAGCATGTCCGCGCCGAGATCGGCCCGATCGCCACGCCCGACAAGATCCAGTTCTCGCCGGGCCTGCCGAAAACCCGCTCCGGCAAGATCATGCGGCGCATCCTGCGCAAGATCGCCGAGGACGATTTCGCGGCCCTCGGCGATACCTCGACGCTGGCCGATCCCGCCGTCGTCGACGACCTGATCGCCAACCGGCAGAACAAGGCGGAGGCCGCCTGAGGCATCTAGCCCTCCCGCATTCCGGCAGCGTTCGCAGGAATGCGGGATCGACGCATACGGTTGCGCCCAAACCGAGCGTTCAGTCGGCGCATTGCTCGGTCGCCTTGCGGCCACCGTGGTAGGAAACGGCATAGCCGGCCGAGAGCAAAGTCTCCGCCGGATTGCGGCCATCCGCCGTCGTGACGTCGGCGAGAACCCGGCCGAAATACTTGTCGCCTGAAATCTTCGTCAGCTGCACCGTGCCTGACGCTGGCATGATCTCCTCGAGCGCCGCCTGCGCCCGTTCCGCCTCTTCGCGCACCGACGCGCATTTCGAATGCAGCTCCGGCGCATCGATGCCGCGCAGCCGGACATAGACCTCGACGATCTGCTGCGGCCAGGGCGACGCATCGACAAGGATGGTGTCCCCGTCGATCACCTCGATGATATCGGCGGAAACAGGCCCGGCGATCGTTTCGCGCACGTTGTTGGCGCTCGCGCCCAATGGCAGCAAGAGGGAAACACAGGAGAGGGTGATCAAACAGATTCGCGCCATAATTCAGGAATTATTTCCTGAATCGGCAGAAAGTCAATAGGAATATTTACCGATCAAAAATCGATCGCGCGACCGTTGATCTCCCAGTCGCCGAACCGCGACGGCTCGGCGCCACCACGACCGCCGATTTCGGGCGGCAGATCGGCCTGTGCCTGCAGTCGGCGACGCTCCTCGGCCTCGGCCAGGGCACGCTTGGCCGCCGGCGACAGCGGCTTGCGGGGGAGGGCCGTCTCATCGGCGGTGTCGACGGTTTCGCTGTTGTCGTTGTCGGCCGATTGCATGGCGCTCTCCAGCAAATATTGAATTGGGCGGGCGAATAGCCAGATTATAGGGCGTCGCTGCCGGAATGGGAAGCGCGACGGGGGTCAACTGGCGGAGAAGACGATGAACATGATGCGAACCGCGATGCTGCTGGCCTTCATGACGGCGCTGTTCATGGGCGTCGGCTTCCTGCTCGGCGGCCGGTCCGGCATGATGATCGCCTTCGTCGTCGCAGCGGGCATGAACTTCTTTTCCTATTGGAACTCCGGCAACATGGTGCTGTCGACCTATAACGCGCAGGCCGTCGACGAGCGCAGCGCGCCCGAGTTTTTCAATATGATCCGCGACCTCGCCGCCAATGCCGGCCTGCCGATGCCGCGCGTCTACCTCTACGACAACCCGCAGCCGAACGCATTCGCCACCGGCCGCAATCCCGAGAATGCCGCCGTTGCCGCCTCCACTGGCCTGCTCAATGCGCTGACGCCGCAGGAAGTGGCCGGCGTCATGGCCCATGAACTCGCCCATGTGCAGAACCGCGATACCCTCACGATGACGATCACAGCGACGCTTGCCGGCGCCATCTCGATGCTCGGCAATTTCGCGTTCTTCTTCAGTGGCCGGCGCGACAGCAACAGCCCGCTCGGCGGGATCGGCGCGCTCGTGGCGATGATCGTTGCCCCGCTGGCGGCCATGCTGGTGCAGATGGCGATCAGCCGGACTCGCGAATATGCCGCCGACCGGCGCGGTGCCGAGATCTGCGGCAACCCGCTCTGGCTCGCCTCGGCGCTCGGCAAGATCGCCGGCGCGGCCAGCCATATCCCGAACGAAGACGCCGAGCGCCATCCGGCAACGGCGCATATGTTCATCATCAACCCGCTCTCGGGCCGGCCGATGGACAACCTGTTTTCCACCCATCCGAACACCGAAAGCCGGATTGCTGAACTGCAGGCGATGGCGATGGAAGGCCCCGCCGGCGCTGGCCCACAGCCGGGACATGGCTCGACGCAGGCGTTTCGGCCTGCTAATGCGGTGCGCAAATCGCGCTCGGTGCCGAATACGGGGTCCAGTCGCGGTGGTCCACAACCACCCAAAGGACCCTGGTCTTGACGTCAGACGATACCGAATCCGCCGGCCGCCGCCCCGCCCGCTCCAACCAGGGCGACCGCAGTCCACGCCGCGCCGTCGATCGCGGCCCGGTCAAGCCGGGCCTTGCCGCCCGCGCTGCGGCCTCGAAGATCCTTGCCGCCGTCATCGACCGCAAGACGCCGCTCGATGGCATGCTTGACGGCGACCATGGCAATCCGGCCTATCGTGTCCTCGAGGACAACGACCGGGCGCTGGTGCGCGCCATCCTCAATTCGGCGCTCCGCCACCTGCCGCGCATCGAGGCGGCGATTTCGTCGCTGATCGACGCGCCGCTGCCGGAAGGCGCCCGTGCCCTGCATCATGTGCTGGTCGTCGCTGCGGCGCAGATGCTCTATCTCGATATTCCCGATCATTCGGCGGTAGATCTGGCCGTCGAGCAGGCCAACCAGGACCCGCGCAACCGCCGCTTCGCCAAGTTGGTCAATGCCGTGCTGCGCCGCATGGGCCGGGAAAAGGCCGCTATTCTCGAGCGTACCGCCGCCATACCGGCCATGCCCGCCTGGTTTCTGGCGCGGCTGGAAAAGGCCTATGGCCGCCCAGCAGCGCTTGCGATCTCCGACACGCAGTTGCAGCCGGCAGCGATCGACCTGACCGTCAAATCCGATCCCCAGGGCTGGGCCGACAGGCTCAACGGCACGGTTCTGCCGACCGGCAGCGTCCGGCTTGCCGCCTTCGACGGCACGATCCCCGAGCTCGAGGGATTTGCCGATGGCGAATGGTGGGTGCAGGATGCCGCCGCCAGCATTCCGGCCAAACTGTTCGGCTCGCTCGCCGGCAAGCATGTCGTCGATCTCTGCGCTGCGCCGGGCGGCAAGACCGCACAGCTGGTGCTGGCCGGCGGCAAGGTGACGGCGCTCGACCAGTCGGAAAGCCGCCTGCGACGCCTGTCGTCCAATCTCGCCCGCCTCGGTCTCGAGGCGGAGACAATCGTCGCCGACATGGCGAAGTTTGCGCCCGAACAGCTCTTCGATGCCGCCCTGCTCGACGCTCCCTGCTCCTCGACCGGCACGACGCGCCGCCATCCGGATGTGTTGTGGACGAAGGGACGCGAGGACATCGCCAAGCTCGCAGCGTTGCAGGAACGCCTTCTGCGCCACGCGCTGACGCTGGTGAAACCCGGCGGCATCGTGGTCTTTTCCAATTGTTCGCTCGATCCGTCCGAGGGCGAGGAGATCATCGCCCGCATCCTCGCCGACAGCCCGGCAATCAAGCGGGTTGCCATCCGCGCCGAGGACTGGCCGGGCCTGGAGGCGGCGATTTCGCCCGATGGCGATTTCCGCACCACGCCCGCCATGCTGCCACTGCCGGAAGGCTTTGCTTCCGGGCTGGACGGCTTCTTTGCCAGCGTTCTCAGCCGCAACGCATGATGGTCGTACCGTTTTTTTGCCCTATATGCGTCAATCTGGTTCGATAACCACCCGAAGGCGGGATCTGCTAACGATCTCTTAACGCTGGACGCGGACAATCCCCATTTATAATATGCAGTTTTTGGCGGACATTTTGTGAGTTTGTACGCGCGGGAGGCATGGCGGCGGCTATCGCGCCGCGTGGCGTTGACACGTCTGCGCCTGACCCGGCACACGGTGCGTGTGCCGGAACGACTGATCGTCGCCCCGACCGATCTGCGCAGTATCGATCCTTTCGTCGCCGAGGAAATGATCAACGGCCGCATTCCGCTGGCCGGTCGCGTGCTGGAAACCAACGGTCGCTCACCTTTTCTCCAGGAACTACCCTCCGAGATATTCGCGACGCGACTGCACACTTTCAGCTGGCTCCGCCATATGCGCGCCGACAAGAGCGGCCAGGGCAGCGTGCTGGCCCGCGCGCTGGTCAATGAATGGATCGGTCTCTACGGCCGCAAGACCGTCGGGCCGGCCTGGGATACCGATGTTGCGGCACAACGGCTGATTGCGTGGCTCTCCCACTCGCCGGTGGTGCTGCAGGGCACCGACAGCAGCTTTTATCGCCGCTTCATGCGCTCGCTCACCCATCATGTCCGCTATCTCCGCCATGTCGCGGCAACGGCCCCGGATGGAGAGGTGCGCTTTCGCGTCCGCATCGCGCTTGCCATGTCGTCGGTGTCGATGCCGGCACGGGCCGCCACCATCAAGCGGGCCGGCCAGGCGCTCGACCGCGAGATCGACCGGCAGATTCTGGCCGACGGCTCCCATATCTCGCGCAATCCGCGCGCCGCCCTCGAACTGCTGCTCGACCTCCTGCCGCTGCGCCAGACCTATATCAACCTTGGCCACGACGCCCCGGCGCGGCTGATCGCCGGCATCGACCGGATGTATCCGGCCTTGCGCTTCTTCCGCCACCAGGACGGCGACCTTGCCCTGTTCAACGGTGCCACCTCGACCTTTGCCAACGAGCTGATGTCGGTTCTGCGCTACGACGAGACGTCCGGCCAGACGTTCAAGGCGCTTCCGCACGCCCATTACCAGCGGCTGTCGGCCGGCCAGACACTTGTCATCATGGATACCGGCGGCCCTGTTTCGGTCGACCTGTCGCGCACCGCCCATGCCGGCTGCCTGTCCTTCGAGATGTCGTCCGGCCGGCACCGCATCATCATCAACGCCGGCTCGCCGAAATTCGCCGGCACCCGCTACGTGCAGATGGCCCGCGCCACGGCGGCGCATTCGACCGTGACCCTCGACGATACCTCGTCGCTGACCTTTTCCCGCTCCAACCTGCTCGGCCCGATCATGACCCGCGGCGTCTCCGAAGTCTCCGTCGAACGGCTGGACACCGGCGACGGGCGGGACAGCATCAAGGCCGCCCATGACGGCTATCTTGCCGCCTTCGGGCTGATGCACGAGCGCGAGCTCGCCTTGAACAACACCGGCACGATCATCACCGGCCACGATCGCTTCTTTGCCCCCGACGACAAGAAGGCCTCGAAAAGAAAAGCCGATGCCGAGCACCACGCCTCGGCCCGTTTTCACATCCACCCCTCGATCACCATCGGCCAGACGCAGCCGGATTCGGTGTCGTTGACGGCGCCGGACGGCGAAAGCTGGACCTTTTCCTCGCCGGGCAACGACGTGCTGATCGGCGAGGACGTGTTTTTCGCCGATTCCTCCGGTGTGCGGGCATCGGAGCTGCTGGAGATCGCCTTTTCGCTTTCCGAAAAAACCGAGATCCGCTGGTTTTTATCCCGCCGCTGAGGTGCCTGAAGGTTTAATCGGCCGGCCGGCTGTGCTAACGCGACGCCATCATCTCGAGCGTCCCTGCCGGACGCCTTCCGAAGACAGGACCGGAGAACGATCATGGCCGTTGTATCGAAGAAAATCCCAGCCCCCGACAAGGTGAAGGTCAGGACCGCGTTGTTGTCGGTTTCCGACAAGGCGGGCATCGTCGAGCTGGCCCAGGCGCTGCACGACAAGGGCGTTCGCCTGCTGTCGACCGGCGGTACCCACAAGGCCATCGCCACCGCCGGGATCGCCGTCATCGACGTATCCGAGATTACCGACTTCCCTGAGATCATGGATGGCCGCGTCAAGACGCTGCATCCGCGCGTCCATGGCGGCCTGCTCGCCATCCGCGACGATGCCGAGCACCAGGCGGCGATGAAGGCGCACGGCATCGAGGGCATCGACCTCGTGGTCGTCAATCTCTACCCCTTCGAGGATGTTCGCGCTGCCGGCGGCGACTATCCGACGACGGTGGAAAACATCGACATCGGCGGCCCCGCCATGATCCGCGCCTCGGCCAAGAACCATGCCTATGTCACCATCCTCACCGACCCCACGGACTATCCCGAACTGCTGGCGCAGCTGTCGAGCGATGCCGGTCAGACCGCCTATGCCTTCCGCCAGAAGATGGCCGCCAAGGCCTATGCCCGCACCGCCGCCTACGACACGATGATCGCAAACTGGTTCGCCGAAGCCCTCGATATCGCCACGCCGCGCCACCGCACCATCGGCGGCGTGCTGCGCGAGGAAATGCGCTACGGCGAGAACCCGCACCAGTCGGCCGGCTTCTACGTGACAGGCGACAACCGTCCGGGCGTCGCCACGGCGAAGCTCCTGCAGGGCAAGCAGCTCTCCTACAACAACATCAACGACACGGACGCGGCTTATGAGCTGGTGGCGGAATTCCCGCCGGAGCAGGGCCCTGCCTGCGCCATCATCAAGCATGCCAATCCCTGCGGCGTCGCCACCGGCCCGACGCTGGCCGAAGCCTACCGGCGGGCGCTTGCCTGCGACAGCACGTCAGCCTTCGGCGGCATCATCGCGCTCAACAGCCTCCTCGACGCCGAAACGGCTGAAGAAATCGTCAAACTGTTCACCGAAGTCATCATCGCCCCCGAGGTCAGCGACGAGGCCCGCGCCATCATCGCCGCCAAGCCGAACCTGCGCTTGCTCTCGGTCGGCGCGCTGCCGGACCCGCGCGCGCGCGGCATCACGGCCAAGACCGTCTCCGGCGGCCTCCTGGTGCAGAGCCGCGACAACGTCATGGTCGACGACCTCGAACTGAAGATCGTCACCAAGCGGGCGCCTACGGCTCAGGAGCTGGAAGACATGCGCTTCGCCTTCCGCGTCGCCAAGCATGTGAAATCCAACGCCGTCGTCTACGCCAAGAACGGCCAGACCGCCGGCATCGGTGCCGGCCAGATGAGCCGCGTCGATTCCGCCCGCATCGCCGGCATCAAGGCCGAGGACGCAGCCAAAGCGCTCGGCCTCGCCGAGCCCCTGACCCGCGGCTCCGCCGTCGCCTCCGAAGCCTTCCTGCCCTTCGCCGATGGCCTTCTATCCGCCATATCCGCCGGCGCCACCGCCGTCATCCAGCCCGGCGGCTCGATGCGCGACGCCGAGGTGATCGCCGCCGCCGACGCGCACAACGTCGCCATGGTATTTACGGGCGTCCGCCACTTCCGCCACTGAGGGATATTCTTCTCTGAGAAGAGGATATCCCGCGGCTTTCGTCTATAGTGGCGACTTGGGCCATCCCCTCCGACGTCATCCTCGGGCTTGTCCCACGGCTGTCCGGTTTAACTTACCCCCATTGGAACGCCAATTGGTTATGGCATTGTGGTTTGTTGGGCGGCTTGGTCAGAAGGCGGTCTGTGCGTCGGCGGTGCATGAGGTTGACGCGGACCAGTCG
>CAZZZI010000178.1:0-10079 GCA_964658415.1 uncultured Sphingomonas sp.
TGCCACCCAGCTTCTCAATGTTGCGCTTTGCCGACCTGGTGGTCATGGCGGGGCAGCTGCACCCGTTCCCATTCCGAACACGGCCGTGAAATGCCCCTGCGCCTATGGTACTCCGTCTTAAGACGCGGGAGAGTCGGTCGCTGCCAGGTCTGCAAATCGCAACATAATCTCAACCTTCACAATCAATACACACCGACAGTCAAGTCGGAACATCACGCCGCGAAAGCGGCGTTTTTTGTGTTTAGGGCACGGCATAAAACTCGATACGAATGGCGCTGCGAGTCTTCGGACGACAGTCCAGGCAGATTTCTGCCTATCCCCCAAATTACCTGAAAATTGTCGAAGCGGAAGCTCGTATGGGCTGTCAGGCGTCGTGCGCAGCTGACGGCTGAGGCGAAGAGGGCAGGTTCCGGCAGCGGGTGCAGAAACCGCGGATCTCGATCGTCGTCTTTTCCCGCTTGAAATCGGCTTTTTCCTGCCAGATCGCCAGGCGCTCGCTGATGATGTCGTCGTGAAATTCATCGACCTTGCCGCAGGTCTCGCAGATCGCAAAGACCGTGACGCCGCCGCTGTGGCTATGGCCGGCATGGCTGCAGGCGACGAAGGCGTTGATGCTTTCGAGGCGATGTACCTTGCCGAATGCCAGAAGCTTCTCGAGAGCCCGATAGACCTGCAGGGGCGCCCGGAAACCGTCATCGCGGAGCCGTTCGAGGATCGTATAGGCACTGACGGGCTCATGGGACTTTTCCAGAATGCCGAGGACCAGTGCCTGATTCTTCGTGAGCTTTTCCTGTACGGTCAAATCGTTTTCGCCAATGTTGTTTCCAGGGCGTGCCTGGGTCGATCTTCATGACATCTATCGCCGAAGCGGAAGCCCTAATCAAGGTGTGGTCTGACGGGTCGAAAATCAATGGCGGAGAGGCCGGCAGCACGAACCGCACTGCCGGCGCAAGATCATTTCCTGTCGAGCGCCGCGGCGATCTGGTTAACGTTATAACGGAACATCTGGATATAGGTCGAGGCCGGTCCCTTGCTGTCGGACAGCGCCTCCACATAGAGTTCGCCGCCCGGCTTTGCCCCCGTAGCCGAGGCGACCTGGCGGACCAGCTTGGGGTCGTTCGAATTCTCGAAGAAATAAGTCTTCACGTTCTCGCCCTTGATCTGGTCGATCAATTTGGCGACATCGGCGGCCGACGCCTCTGTCTCGGTTGAAAAGCCGACCGGCGCCAGAAATGTGACCTTGTACTCGCGGCCGAAATAGCCGAAGGCGTCGTGGCTGGTCAGGATCTTGCGCTTGTCGTCGGGGACAGGATCGAGCTTGGAATGGGCGTAGCTATCGAGCGCCTGCAATTGCCGGCGGTAGCTTTCGGCATTCTTCCGGAAGGTGTCCGCGTCTTCGGGATCGGCGGCTGCCAGGGCCTTTTCGATGTTGTCGACCCAGACCATGACGTTGACCGGGCTGTTCCAGACATGCGGATCCGTGACGGTCTTGCCGTCCTCTTCCATGGTCCGGGTATTGACCCCGTCGGAAGCGACGACCGGCTTGCCGGTGTAGCCGGAGGCGGTGATCAGCCGATCCATCCATCCCTCGAGGCCGTCACCGCTGACGAAGACCAGTTGGGCGGACTTCAGGTTGCGGGCGTCGTCGGGCGACGGTTCGAACTCGTGGGGGTCGCCGTTAGGGCCGACCAGCGATTTGACGGAGACGGCCTTGCCTCCGACCTCGTGCACGACGTCTGCAAGCACCGAGAAGCTGGCAACGACGTCGAGCGTCCTTGCCGATGCGGTCGATGTCATGGTCGTCAGTGCTGCCAGTGCCGTGCCGGCATAGGCGATGTTGCGAAGGTATGTCACGCTTTACTCCTGTGTTGGCCTTATCATGTGCGACGGGGAATCAGGCGGCGAACGGCGCCCGAGGGGGAGAACAACAGCGACAGGCAGTAGATCGACGCGGCGACCAGGATGATCGTCGGTCCCGATGCCAGGCCGAAGTGGAAGGAGACGATCAGGCCGACCAGGCCGGACAAGGACGCGACGCAGGCGGAAATCGCCATCATGACGGGCAGAGTCCTTGCCCAGAGCTGCGCGATCGAAGCCGGCAGCATCATCAGGCCGACGGCCATCAGTGTGCCCAGCGCCTGGAAGCCGGCCACCAGATTGAGCACGACCAGAAACAGGAACAGCACGTGGTAGAACGAGCCGTGGCCGCGCACCGAGCGCAGGAAACCCGGATCGAAACATTCGGCGACCAGCGGGCGGTAGACGACAGCGAGCACGAGCGCGGTGAAGGTGGCGATACCGCCGACGAAGTAGAGGGCCGCGGAATCGATGGCGAGAATGGTGCCGAACAGCACATGCAGCAGATCGATGTTGGAGCCCCTGAGCGAAACGATTAGCACGCCCAATGCCAGCGACGTCAGATAGAAGCTGGCAAAGCTCGCATCTTCCTTGAGAACGGTGGTGCGGCTGACGAGACCCGAGAGAAGGGCGACGATAAGGCCGGCGACGATGCCGCCGAGGCCCATGGCCGGCAGCGACAGCCCGCCCGCGATCAGAAAGCCGATGGCAGCACCCGGTAGCACCGCATGGCTCATGGCGTCGCCGACCAGGCTCATGCGGCGCAGCATCAGGAGTACGCCGATGGGTCCGGAGCCAAGCCCGAGCGCCACACAGGCAATCAGCGCCCTCCGCATGAAACCGTATTCGACAAAGGGGTGGATGACGGCGTCGTAGAGCATCATGGGACCCGCGCCTCCGGCTGTTCGATGGCGGCATTTTCGGCCATGGCGCGGGCCTTCTGAAGGTTGCCGGGCGTCATCGTGGTTTCGGTCGGGCCCCAGCTCACCGTTTCGCGCGCCATCAGCAGGGTCTGCGGAAAATGGCTGCGGACCTGCTCGAAATCGTGAAGCACGGCGATGATGGTTCTGCCATCGTCGTTCCACTGGCGGATGATCCGCAGCAGGTCGCGGGTGGTGGCGGCATCGATGGCGGTGAACGGCTCGTCGAGGACGATGACCTTGGCGTCCTGCAGCAGCAATCGCGCGAACAGGACGCGCTGGAACTGTCCGGCGGACAGCGAACCGATGTGCTGGCGCTCAAAGCCGCCGAGACCGACCGCCTCAAGGGCTGCCCGTCCGCGCTCCGCAGTTGCCTGAGAGATACCGCGGAAGGCGCCGATGCGGTTCCAGGCGCCAAGCATGACGGTGTCGGCCACGCTCAGGGGAAAATGCCGGTCGATCTCGGCGGCCTGGGGCAGGTAGCCGAAATCCTTCGGCTTCAGGGCATCGAGGTGGATGGCGCCGGACTTCAGCTTGAGATCGCCCATCAGGCCCTTCAGCAGCGTCGATTTTCCCGCGCCATTCGGGCCGGCAATGGCCGTGAGGCTTCCCTGCTCGAAGCTGCCGGTGATGTTCTTGACGGCCAGGTTCTTTGCATAGGCGATGGACACGTTGTCGAGGCGGATACGCTGCTTCGTGGCGGCAGATCTGGTCACTGCAAGTTCGGTCATGGGAGGCTCACGGCCCATGCGATCGCCAGCCACAGCAACACCAGCAGAGCGGCGGAGGCCAGAAGCCGGACCAGGGATGAATGGCCCATCAGCGATCGGCGGAAGGGGTCTGAGTTTCTCGGCATGTCACAATCCATTGATAAAGATGGTTTGTTATAACATATCATTTTTGCTGTCGACCGGAATCTTGCGGAGCCTTGCGTTTATCGCGGAGGCCAGGCGCGGATAGGCTCAGCACTTCATCTCGAGCCGCGTGGCCACCAGCTGTGAGAAATCGGTGCCCATCGGGTCGTTGAAGAAAAGGCTCGTCAGCGTAGCCTGGTTCTGGGCGATGATTTCGTCGGGATTCGGCCGCACGACCTTTCGGCTACAGCCGGAAAAGCCGGCCCCGGATGTGGCCATGTCGCTGTCGCGGGCAAAATCGACGGCCGTATAGAGCGTCGGGTCGTAGATCCCGAAAATAGTGGTCCCGGCGAGGCGGACCCTGTCCACGGGTTTCAGCGAAAAGGTCAGTGTCAGGGCGCCGTCCCTGTAGTCCGCCTGGATGGTATCCGGCTTCGCCATGGCGACGGCTTTGCCGTTGATGGTGACATTGGTGTAGTACTTATACTGCTCGAGCGAGTTTCTCACGGTCTTGCCGACGGCCACCAGTTCGTTTTTGTCGAGCTTGTTGTTTCCGTTCTTGTCGAAATCCAGGAGCACGGAGGAGGAGAAGACATCGTCGAACTTCCAGACGTTGCGCAGCTCCGTAAGCGTTCCGTCTGCGGCGCCGACCGCTTCGAACTTGGCGTCGATGAAGATATGCGGATGGGCAAAGGCCGTTACGGGCAGGCACGCAGTGACTGCGGCTATCAGGATCGTCAGGCGGGCCACCACGTCTCTCCAGTGCTGCCAGGTTTGCCGGTCGCCGCCCTTCGCTGCGGCGAGGGTTCGGCAATCGCTTCAACACGCCAATGGTGGCGATATGGAGACGGCGGCCTCGCCGACGCAGCGTCCGGGACGACGCGTAGGAGAAAACTAGATCTGACCGCCTCCCAAGACCCGTGAAATGGCCCGCACGCCGAATTTGCGTTTGCGGGCACCCTCTGGGTTTTCGAGGTCCGGGACAATCGTCTTGACGACCGAGACAGGCAAGTGCGGGGAAGACAGCGGCACGGTGATGACGCGACCGACGCCCGCCTGCCTCAATCGGTCGAGGATCGCGGCGAGAAGGATGCCGGGCCCGCCCGATGGAGGGTTGGCCACGACGGCTGGCAAGGCCGCGTCGGCCGTGAAGCATTGCTGCGTCTCGAGCGGAAGAGGCTGCGAAAAGCGCAAGGGATCGATATCGTCGCGCGCGCCGCTGATATAGGTCAACCGCGATTGGGCGGCTTCAGTGATAGCCCTGATGACTGCCCGGATCGGGTCGGGATGCGCGCCGCCGCCATGGCTGACGTCGCGGTAGAGCGGCCTGCGCCGTGTCGCGATGTCTGCCGGACCGAGCAGCGCCGAGAAGCAGGGCACGCCGATGTCGCTGGTGATATCGAACAGGGCGAGCTCAAGCCCCGCCGCGGCCATCCGCCTCTCCAGGCAAGCAATGACGGGATCGTCGAAGGCGCCGGCAGCCATGCGGCGGGCGTGCCGGCGTTCCGGGTTCGTCACCTGCCACAGGACGTAGGCATCCCGCTCGATCCTTTCCAGCAGCCCGTGCAGAACGGCTTCCTCATGGCTGTTGCCGGAGGCAAGGCCGTCCGACGATTGCCAGAACCGTCCACCCCGGGTTCGGTCGAGGACCACCGCGTCGTAAGGCACAGAGATGGCGCTTCCCGACAGAAGCTCGACGCCCGCGATCCACTCGATGACTTCGTCGGTTGCAAGGTCGGCCTCAGCGACGGCAATCAGGCCGTCCAGCCGATCGGCCAGTTCGCCGGCGTCGACCAGGTCGCGCCAGCGTCTTTCCGATCTGCAAACGTCCGGCGCCCCGGCAATGGCGCGCTCCAGCGCCTCCATGGCAGCCGAAAGCTTGGCATCGGTATCCGTGATGCCCTTGCCCTGGTTGATGACTAGGGAGCGGGCATTGGGCGAGACCGCGTTCCAGACCGGAATGCCGAGCGTATCCAGCCCGGTCAGCCGGGCGAGCCGCGTGATCCCGTATCGGGGCAGCAGCGGCCGGATGAGACTTAAGGTTTCCTCGGGCGTCCGGCAACGATCGGAATAGGCCGTCATCGGGCTTGCAAGGTCGGCATTGTGCGATACCACGACAGCGTCCATCCCGGGCGGTGGCGTCCCTGCGGGAGCGAGGCTACCATACGCCCTCATGCAGCGCCGCGGCCTCCTCGCAGAGGATGGGCCCGACGACCTCCATTTTTCGCTGGCCGGCGTCGAAGACGGTGCGGCACGGCAGATCGAGGGTGGGGTTCTCCGGATGATTCCCGGTGATCTCCTTCAACTGACTTTCGCTGAGGCCGTAGACGACGCGCCCGACGCCGGCCCAGTAGATTGCGCCCGAGCACATGGCGCAGGGCTCCGCCGAGGTATACATCGTGCAGCCAGCCAGGAACTGCGGCCTGTAGGCCTGCGACGCCCGCGTCATCAGCACGCGCTCGGCGTGGCCGGTCATGTCGAGCGTCGGATTGTAGGCGTTCTCCTGCTCCATCAGCACGGACCCGTCGGAGCCGGCAAGGACCGCTCCGAAAGGATGGTTGCCATGGCTGTGGGCCCGGCTCGCCACGGCAAAGGCGTGCCGCAGCAAACGCTCGTCATTGGCTGCCCAGAAGGCTTCGTCTGTCATGCGATTTGATCCTTGAACAATGATCGTCACACCTTCAGCGATTGGCGTGGAGCTGACAAGTGCCCATCTCAGCTGCTGGCGCGTGACTACGATGGCGTTCTCACCCATCACGGCCGGCTTCAGGGTCGCGCCCCGCGAACTTGGCAAATGCTTGGGGGCGGCGGGCTTGGCATTCAACGGGGTGGGCCAGCTTTGCGAATGCCGTGGTTTTCCGACATCGGTCGTCGATCAATAATGCGTTAGAGCGGGCGACAGCGGAGCTGCGGACTTTGAAAATCTGATCTCATCGGTATAGAAATCCCCAAGAAGCGATGCAGGACCCAGGACGGTGAAGAGATGACATTTGCGCCCGAAACCGCAGTGAACGAGATGGACCGGAAAGCGCATGGTCTCGCCTATACGACGATATCCTGCATGCTATGGCCGGCGTTTTTCATCGGTGGCCTGATCGGCGCCTATTTCGCCTTCAGGACGTCCGTACCGCTTCTCTGGTTCAACGTCGTGTATCTGGCGGTGGTCATTCTCATCGGTCTCAGCGAACGCCTGATGCCGTACGAGCAGACCTGGTTGCGTCGGGACGGCGAGACGTTCAACGATTTTGCCCATACGCTACTCAACAAGGGCGGCGTTCAGATCGTGGCCGCCATCGGCACCTCGTTCCCGATGGCCGTGGCCACCGTCGCGCAGCCGATGTTCAGCCCGCCCGGTTTTCTCTGGCCGCACAGCGCGCCGTTGTTCCTGCAGGTCATCCTCGGGTTGATCGTCGCCGAATTCGGCCTCTACATCGCCCATCGCGTCGCCCACGAAAATCTGTCGCTCTGGCGGTTCCACGCGTTGCATCATAGCGTCGAGCGGCTCTGGGTGATCAATACCGGCCGCTTTCATTTCATCGATTCGCTGCTGAAGATCGCCCTCAGCCAGATTCCGCTCTATCTGCTCGGCGCGCCGCTGCCTGTCTTTCTCTGGATCGGGGCCGTGACGGCCTTCGTCGGCCTGCTGACCCATTGCAACATCGATGTCAGGACCGGTCCGCTCGATTGGATCCTGAGCACGCCGCGCCTGCATCGCTGGCATCACTCGAGGCTGCTTGCCGAGGGCAACACGAACTATGGCGAGAACCTCGTGCTCTGGGACCAGATCTTCGGCACCTACTACAATCCGCGCCGCCCGTCCTCGGTCGATATCGGCATCAGCGGCAAGGTCGCCAAGGGGTTTCGCGCCCAGCTCGCCCAGCCGTTTTCCGCAAAGGGGCGCCGCCAGATCATCGGCAAGGCGCCGAAGCCGACGGATGTGGTGCCGCCTGTCCTGCAGAGTGATTTTGCCCGGCTGGCGAAAAGGCTGCGGCTGACCGGTCGCAAGTGACGCGTCTCGTCGCGGGGTGAAGGGCACGGCTCCGCGACTTCTTTTCGAGCGTTCGCTCTTATTTTAGGCATTATTGCGCGGAAAATCGACCGGCCCCTTATTTATGCATATCAGCCCCGCTTGTGGCTCCCTTTCTCATGTCATAGTGCTGCAGCTAGTATGGCATCAGTCGGAGACGGGGCGCGAATTGATGGCTTATACGATGACGGCGGGCGGCCAGCGCTTCAGGTTCGAGGATCTGAAGGATGTTCTGGCAATGGCATCGCCGGCCCGCTCCGGAGATGCGCTGGCGGGCGTTGCGGCGCAGTCGGATGTCCAGCGCTTTGCCGCCAAGATGTGTCTGGCGGACATGCCGCTCACAACCTTCCTCAACGAAACAGTCATTGCCTATGAAAGTGACGAAGTCACCCGTCTGATCATCGACACCCACGACGCGCAAGCTTTTCGGCCGATCGCCGGCCTGACGGTCGGCGATTTCAGAAACTGGCTCCTGTCCGAACAGGCGACGCCGGCCATGCTGACAGCGATTGCGCCGGCTGTTACGCCTGAAATGGCGGCAGCCGTTTCGAAGCTGATGCGCAATCAGGATCTCATCCTGGCGGCCAAGAAATGCAGCACGCCGACCGCCTTCCGCAACACCCTCGGCCTTCCCGGCCGGATGGCCGTGCGCCTGCAGCCCAACCACCCGACCGACGACCTCAAGGGCATCCTTGCCTCGACCATCGACGGGCTGCTCTACGGCTGCGGCGACGCGGTGATCGGCATCAATCCCGCCAGCGACAACCCAGCCGTCATGTCCGGCATCCTGCGCATGCTGGATGAATTGATCGAGCGCTTCGCGATCCCGACGCAGACCTGCGTGCTGACGCACGTGACCTCGTCGATCGAGATGATCAATGCCGGCGTGCCGGTCGACCTCGTCTTTCAGTCGGTGGCCGGCAGCCAGAAGGCCAACAGCTCGTTCGGCATCGATCTCAAGGTGCTGCAGGAGGGCCTCGAGGCCGGTCGCTCGCTCAACCGCGGCACGGTCGGCAACAACTGCATGTATTTCGAGACGGGCCAGGGATCGGCGCTGTCCGCCGACGCCCATTTCGGGGTCGATCAGCAGACGATGGAGGCGCGCGCCTATGCCGTCTGCCGGCAGTTCGAGCCGCTGCTGGTCAACACGGTGGTCGGCTTCATCGGCCCGGAATATCTCTATGACGGAAAGCAGATCATCCGCGCCGGGCTGGAAGACCATTTCTGCGGCAAACTGATGGGCCTGCCGATCGGCGCGGACATCTGCTACACCAACCACGCCGATGCCGACCAGGACGACATGGACACGCTGCTGACCTTGCTGGCAACGGCCGGCGTCAACTTCGTCATCGGCGTTCCCGGTGCCGACGACATCATGCTGAACTACCAGTCGACATCGTTTCACGACCAGCTCTACGTCCGGGAATTGCTGGGCCTCAAGCGTGCTCCGGAATTCGAAACCTGGCTGCAGAGCAGCGGCATCAGCGACGCGGACGGACGGCTCTTGCCGGAAGGCGCCGCCGGCAGTGCGCTGATCTCGCTGGCCGAAGCGCCGATGATGGGCGCTGCGGCATGAGCGGCCGCGATGTCGAAGCCGACAAACCGTTATCGCTGGCCAGCAGTGACGGCTGGACCGGCCTGAAGGATCACACGACGGCCCGCCTGGCGCTCGGCCGCGCCGGTGCCTCGTTGCCGACTTCCGAAGTCCTGAATTTCGGGCTCGCCCACGCCCAGGCGAGGGACGCGGTGCACCTCGCCTTCGATGCCGGCGCGATCGTGGACGTTGTGCACTCTACAGGGCTGGAATCCTTTGTGGTCGAAAGCGCCGCGCCAAGCCGCGAAAGCTACCTCCGCCGACCCGATCTTGGACGGCGCCTGTCGGACGACAGCCGGGCAACGCTTCGTGCCGGTGTGCGGCAGGGTGCGGATATAGGCATCGTCATCGGCGACGGTCTGTCGGCCACGGCAATCCATCGGAATGTCGAGCCGCTGCTCCGGGCCCTGACGTCCATGCTACACGCCAGGCATTTGGCGATCGCGCCGGTTGCCATTGCCCGCAACGCCCGTGTCGCCCTGGCCGACGAGATCGGCGTGGCGCTCGGGGTTCGCGCTGTCCTGATGCTCATCGGAGAGCGGCCGGGCCTGTCGTCTCCCGACAGTATCGGTGCCTACCTCACCTTCGGTCCGCGTGTTGGCAACAACGATGCCGATCGGAACTGTGTCTCCAACATTCGGCCCGGCGGTCTCACCTTCGGGGAAGCGGCACACAAGCTGGTCTGGCTGGTCGAGGAAGCTTTCCGTATGCAGGCAAGCGGTGTGGGACTCAAGGACAACAGCCCGACATTCACGCTGCTCGGATAGTCAGCTGCCTGCCTTCCCAGCGAAGCCACAACCCTGTGGATGCGCACGGTCGCGCCACGC
>CAZZZI010000179.1:0-10030 GCA_964658415.1 uncultured Sphingomonas sp.
GCCTGGGTGCTGGCCAAGGGCGACTTCATCGTCCCCATCCCCGGCGCCCGCAAGATCACCCATCTGGAACAGAATGCCGCCGCTGCCGACGTCGTGCTCACGGCGGAAGACGTGACAAGACTGGACGACATGCTGTCGCCGGAAAAGATCGCCGGAGCGCGCTACGGCAAACCTGCGGCCTGGACTGCAAAGCGGTAGGCTTTCCGGACCAGGAACGCCGCCTGCTTTAGCCGTGGTAGCTGCGGTAAAAGATGTAGCCCGCAACGAGGAAGATAAGCCCGGCAAACAGGCGATTGAGGATGTTCTTGTAGGCGCTGAGCCGCACTGCCAGCATCATGCCTGCAAGGCCGCCAGCGACGCCGCCGCCGATGAACTCGGCGGCGAGCCCCCAATCCACGAGACCCGAGGCCGCGTAGTTCAGCGCCGTCGCGAGACCGAACGCGCCGACCGACAGGAGCGACGTGCCGATGGCGTTGATCATCGGCATGCCGGTTGCCAGCATCAGCCCCGGAACGATCAGGAAGCCGCCGCCAATGCCGAAGAAACCAGAGGCCGCGCCTGCGGCGAGCGCGACGGCAGCCGTGATCGCGCACATCCTGAGGTCGACCGGCCGGCGTTCGGCAGATACCGGCTTTCGGGGTTTTAGCATCAGAACGCCGACGACGAGCATCAGGATGCCGAACAGGAAGATCAGCCGGTCTCCGTCCATCGCCTTGCCGAGGCTGGAGCCGGCAAGTGCGCCCAGCACGCCCAGCGCGGAGAAGACGGCCGCGCAGCGCCACCAGACGTGGCCCTTGATCGCGTGGCCCGCGAAATTGGCGAAGGCGTTCACCGACACCGCAAGCGCGCCGGTTCCAATCGCGATATGCGGCTGCGCGACGCCGACGACATAGAGCAGGAGCGGCGTCGCCAGGATCGAGCCGCCGCCACCGAGAAGGCCGAGCATGAAGCCGACGACCCCGCCGGAGCCGACGGCCGCCAGAACGGAAGCGCTCATGTCCTCCTGCTCCAGACCCGGTCGTACACTGTCATGCCCGCGAGCATGGCGAGGACGAACAGCACCGTCTGCGGTATGCCGACAGACAGCGAGGCGATCGCAGGGCCGGGACAGAAGCCCCCGATCCCCCAGCCGAGACCGAAGATAGCGGAGCCGAGGACGAGCGGCGCGTCGATCTTCCGGTTGGTTGGAAGATGGAAGCCGTCGTCGAAGAGAGGGCGCGCCATCCGCTTCATCCCCTGCACGCCGATGAAGGCGACGACGACGGCGCCGCCGAGGACGAAGGCAAGACTTGGATCCCAGTTGCCGAAGACGTCGAGAAAGCCCTGGACGCGGACGGGATTCAGCATGCCCGAAAGCGACAGTCCGAAACCGAAGACGATGCCGGAAAGAAGGGCTGCGCCGAATTGGTAGATGCCTCTCTTCATAGTCCGAGACCTCTCAGAATCGCGACAGCGATCACGCCTGCCGAGAGGAAGGTGGCGACGGCCACCATCGATCGCGGCGACAGGCGGGCAAGCCCGAGCACGCCGTGGCCGCTGGTGCAGCCGGACCCCATGCGCGAGCCGAAGCCGACGAGCAGGCCGGCGACGATGATCAGCGGCCAGCCTGTCGTGATCTCAATGGTCGGCCAGCCGCCGAATGCCATGAGATAGGCGAGCGGCCCGAGCAGCAGGCCAAGCACGAAGGCGAGATTGGTGGTCAGGCCGACGCCTTGAACCAGGCGCCCGGCAATGCCGCTGATACCGGCGATGCGGCCGTTCAGAAGCAGGAGCATGGCAGCGGACAGGCCGATCAGCATGCCTCCGGCCAACGAGACGAGATAGGTGCTCATTTGTCTTCCTTCGCACAGAAGATGTCATAGAGGGCGGCGACCAGTTGGGCGGCCTTCTCCTCCGTCAGCCGGTAGAAGATCTGCTTTCCCTCCCGGCGCGTTTCGACGATCCCGGAACTTCGAAGGACGGTCAGGTGCTGGGAGAGATGCGGCTGATGGAGATCGAGCTTTTCCTCGATTTCGCTGACCGAGAACTCGCCCTCCACGAGGGTACAGACGATCATCAGACGCGCCTGGTGCGACAGCGTCTTCAGAAGGTTGGCGACCTCTCCGGCCCGGCCCGCCATCTCGGCGGGGGAAAGCCCCGCCCTTGTCGCTTTCGGATCTGTGCTCATTCCCATGCGGTTCCTTCCAGTGCATCGAGCGGAAACTTGAGGTAGCGCCTGCCGTTCGCCTCCGGCTCCGGCAGGCGTCCGCCGCGGATGTTTACCTGCAGGGCATGCAGGATCAATTTGGGCATGGGCAGCGTCCTGTCGCGTTTCGTCCTCAACGCCACGAATTCGTCTTCGATCACGCCGGCAAGATGCGGGTTGGACGCCTTCTGCTCGGCCACGGTGCTTTCCCAGCGCGGAGCGCGACCGTCCGGCTGATAGTCATGGCCGGTAAAGATGCGGGTCCCTTCTGGAAGAGCGAGGATAGCCTGGATCGACCTCCATAGGACGCGGGCATCGCCGCCGGGGAAGTCGGCGCGCGCCGTGCCGCTGTCGGGCATGAACAGCGTGTCGTGAACGAAAGCTGCGTCGCCTATGACATAGGTGATCGAGGCAAGCGTGTGCCCGGGTGAAAACATGACTTTCGCATCGATGGACCCGACCTTGAACGTGTCTCCATGGGCAAAGAGATGGTCCCATTGCGAGCCGTCGGTGGCGAGTTCCGCCCAGTTGTAGATGCCCTTCCAGAGCGTCTGCACGTCCACAACGTGGTCACCGATCGCGGTCCTGGCACCGGTCTTGCCCTTGAGATAGTGGGCGGCGGAGAGGTGGTCGGCATGGGGATGGGTATCGAGGATCCACTCGACCGTCAGGCCGTTGTCGCGAACGTAATCGAGGATCGCGTCGGCATTGGTGGTCGCCGTGGCTCCGGCCTTCTCGTCGAAATCGAGAACCGGATCTATGATCGCGCACCTGCCCGTCGCGGGATCGGACACCACGTATTGGACGCTCCAGGTGCGCTTGTCGAAGAAGCCCTTTACCTGCGGCCGGCGCGCGACATACGCCTTGAGCCACGCCGCCGCAGCACTGGTGTCGAAGCCCCGGTCGCGCCCGAACTCGACGACGTCGTCCGCCGCCATGCGGCCGTCGAGAACCTCGCCGATTAGATAAAGGCTGAGCGACCGGGTGCCGGATTTGCAATGGGCGAAGACTGGACCCTTGGATTCGTGGACCGCACGCTGAAACGCGCGGACGTCCGCTTCTGTCATCGCGCCGAGTGTGACCGGGATATAGATGTAGGAAAGGCCGCCACCCTCGGCTTCCCGGTTTTCGGCCTCCGTCCCGGGTTGATCGGGGCCCTCGCCGTCGGGCCGATTGTTGACAAGCGTCGCGAACCCCTCATCGCGCAATGATCCGATGTCGGCGATGCTTGGCTGCGGCGAGACCGACAGTTTGTCGGAGATCTTGGTGACGGTCATGATTGGCTTCCTGAGCTCAAGTTCAGTATATAATATAACATAATGTATATTATATATCGTTGCAAGAGCTGCGGCCTGGACTCCTTGTCGCACCTGCCAGCGCGACACGCATAGGGAACCTCACCTGCTGAAGAACGTTAAGAGAACAAACAAGGAGGTTAGCAATGATAGACGAACACAATCCCAAGACCGATCCGGACCCATCTTCCAACACCGAGAAGGATCCGGATGACTGGGTCACCGGCGACGAGCCGATGACCGGCGCCCAGAAATCCTACCTGAAGACACTGACGGAGCAGGCCCACGAACCGGACGCCTTTGCCGAGGACCTGTCGAAGGCAGAAGCGTCGAAGCGCATCGACGAGATCAAGAGTCGGATGCAGAAGTAAAGATCGTGAAGATGCGCCCCGGAATTTGCGGTTCCGGTGCGCGCTTCTTTGACACTCGGAAAAAATAGGTTCGCGAAGGCCAGCCGTCACCGAGGGAAAGATCGCATTCTGCGGCTCCACACGATTTCGCGCTGGCTGGGGGCATCAGTTGGCCATTGCGCGGAGCGATGGCCTGCTGTCGGCGAAAGCGGCGACGGCTTTATTTCGCCCCTGACTTTTCGCCCGGTAGAGAGCTTGGTCGGCAGCCGCCATGACCTGATCTTCGCAACCGGCTTGCCAACCGATCAGGGTAGCGTGGCCGAAGCTCGCGGTGACAATGCCATAAGGTCTGTTCCACTCGTGCGGAATTTCGAGAGCGCATATGCTCAGCCTGATGCTTTCGGCAATCTGCTCTGCATCCTCCTCGTCGTAGCCAGGCAATAGCACCGCCATTTCCTCGCCACCTATCCGCGCCGCGACTGCATCGATCCCGGCCAAGCTCGCCTGTATGGCGATCGCGACTTCACGCAAGCACTTGTCGCCCTGCGGATGGCCATAGGTGTCATTGAATTTCTTGAAATGGTCCAGGTCGAAGATGATGACCGAGGCGATCTGGGTTTTCTCATCGGCACTCAGTTGCTTCAGGGCGTTCGTGAAGTGCCTCTTATTGAAGAGGCCAGTCAGCCCGTCTGTGACAGCCAGGGCGTTCAGCTCCCGCTTGCCCAACTCCTGCGCGGTTACATCGCGCGTCACGACGACATAGCCTTCGCCCCCGCTGCCGGCCGAGAGCGGAACGGAGGAAATTACGCTTTCAAGCCAAACGATATCACCATCGCCGCGCCGTCTGCTGGAAAGCATCGTCTGGGTGGACATGCCTTCATGCATTTTCTTCAGCCCGTCCTTCCAGGCTTTCGTCTCTTCAGCATCCTCTGCATCGTAGATGCTGCTGCCGATCAGCGCATCGGGGCATTGGCCGAACACGTTTTTTGCGGCTCGGGACACGTATTGGCGCCGGCCATCCAAATCTATCTTCTGGATAACATCGGCAGATGAGTCGGCAATAACCCGGAACTCAGCTTCCCGAGCAGCGATCCTTCTCTCGACCAGTTCACTTAATCGCCGCTGTCTGAGCCACCAGATGGCCGCCGCTGCAGCCGTCAAGGCGGTGACAAACAGGCAGAGCCAGGGGTATTTGGAATAATTCACCCATGTTTTGAACAGGGCCGACTTTGAGCTTGCCGCAACGACGATCACACCGGTTTGCTGACTTTTGTAGAAGCCGCCGATCCTGGATGTTCCGTCGAAAGGCGACACATAGTCGAAGTTGCCCTCGTTGTCTTTCGACGCTTGATCCCGATAGAATGCCGATGAAGCAACACTGGTGCCCATGGCCTTGGGATCGATCGGCAGTCTCATGATCATTTTCCCATCGCCGCGCATCAAGCCGAAGGAACTGTCATTCCCGAGGTCAAAATCCTGCATGAAAGAGGAAAAGTGTTCGAGATCGATGGTTGCGACCATGACACCCGCAAAGCTACCGTCTGGACGATTGACCCTTTCAGTGATCGGCAGAAACCATTTTTCGTCTGACTGGCTCTTGGATGGCAGGCCGATGCGTGCGCTCTTGTCTGTATTGACCTGGTGAAACTGGAAGTATTCCCGGTAGGTGACATCCATTCCCGTTGCGCGCGCGTCCAGCGTCGAGGCGATCAGTCTCCCGGAAGCATCCGCATAGGCAACGCTTCTGAAAAGGCTGGTTGCTGCAACGACACGATGCATGGCCTCGATTGTGGCTGCTGTGCCTTTCCCATCCGAAAGGGACGCTTCAGCGCCGACGACCAGCTCTCCGAGGGGTAGACGGGCTAGCGCATAGACATCATCGGTGTGGGTTGCGATGGAATGCGCTGTCTCGACCAGTCTAACCCTGGTAGAGCCGACCAATGTCAACCAATTGCTCGACTGGCTCCAGATGTTAAAAATCAAGAATAGCAACGCCACGGCGATGACACCCAGCGGGCGTGCATCTATATTCTTTCTTCCAATGAGCATGGGGATGTATATCTAGCCAGATGTCGAAAGTGCCCGCTCAATACCAAGCATCTATTGACAAAGAGTAAGGTTGAGACCGCTTCTTTGGAAAAGGCTTGCTATTTCTGCAGTGGCGCAATCCGGGCACGTCTTACCCCGACCACGACAGGCCGGCCCGGTGACCATATGCCTCAGGTCTCCCTCACAGCGTCGGGAGGTCGCTGCTTCGAGTATCTTTCCCTAGACCCATGTCTCCATTTCAGCGCCGTGATTTCACCGGATGGAGCGGGGCTTGCTGGAGGCACCCACAGGGTCGTCGCTATGACGGCTGCGGATGCGGCGGACCGTCAGCCACACGCCGAGGATCACGAAAGGCACCGAGGCACCCGTGAGCGTGTCGGACGAAATATCGACACCGAGGGCGTGGATGACCTTGGCGAGATAGCCGACGAGGCCGATGACGTAGTAGGAAATGGCCGCTACCGACAGGCCTTCCACCGTCTGTTGCAGGCGAAGCTGCAGATGTGCGCGCTTGTCCATGGAGGCCAGAATCTCGGCATTGAACTTCTGCAGATCGACATCGATCCAGCTGCGGAGCAGACCGCTGGCGCGTGCCAGCTTGCTCGACAGGTTGGCTTGGCGGACTTCCACCGACTGGCAGGTTCGCATGGCCGGTGCCAGGCGCCTTTGCAGGAACGCGCCAAGCGTCTCGTTCCCGGGCAGACCCTTTTCCGCCAGCATGGCGACGCGGTCGAGGACGATGTCGTAATAGGCGCGGCTGGCGCCGAAACGGTAGAGGCTGAGTGCGGCGTTGGCTTCCAGTTCGGCCGCCAGGCGGGTGATTTCGGCCAGCATCGCATCCGCCTCGTCGCGCGCATGCTGCTTCATGCCCTGGGTGATGGCGGTAAAACTGTTCTCGATCTGGCGGATCTCCGGCGACAGCGTCTGGGCGAGCGGCAGCCCCATCATCGCCAGCGTCCTATAGGTCTCGATGTCGAGGATACGCTGGGTCAACATCCCGCGCGCCGCATCGGTCATGCCGCGGTCGAGGATCAGGAACTTGGTCAGGCCATCGCCGTCCTGGCGGAAATCGGTGACAACAGTCGCCTTGCCGTCTGCCACGGTGCTCTGACAGAGACTGGTCGGGTCGAAATTCTCGATCACATCCACCGACACCTCGGTCGCAGGGCGGATTTCGATGCGGACGCCTGAAATGAACGGACCGGGCGCATTGAAACGGGAGCCAAAGGGGTTGATCGGGATGTCGCCGCCGAACTTTCCAGGCGCCGGCGTATCCCAGAAGTAGGTCGAGAATTCCGTGTGACGCTCCCAGCGCAACGTCCCGCCTCCCCAGGTCATCGTATGGTGGCTGGATTCGGCTGCCGGAGCCGGAACACCCTGCCCCAGCGAGAGGTCGGTGAGGATGGCATGGTCGGCGGTGAAATTGGCTTCCGTCAGGAAGGCGATCTGGAAGACGACGCGCGGCAGTGTGAGGAGTGTATAGGGCCGGGAGTGGATCTCGCCGATGGCCTTGGCGCGGATTTCGGCACTGGGGAAGGAAAAACTGCGCTTCGTCAAATCACCACCCTCGACTGCGCCCCGATGGCCAGCATCACCTCTTCGCTATGCGTAAATGAACCGCCGGACAAGGGCTGGCCAAGCAAGTTCCATCCTTGCGGCAAACGCGCCGAAGCAGAGGCCGGTGCCATCCGCAACCCATCGGTCGAAGTTGCGACACGAACATCCCTGCGTTGCGCATATCATAAAATCTGCTACCGTGGAGCAGTCATCCCGGGAGGACGTGCCATGTCGGAGGAGCAGGCCATTCGCGCGGTTATCCATCTCTATGTGGATGGAATGGCCTTTGCCAACGCGGCCGCCTTGAAGAAGGCCTTTCATCCGCGCGCCACGATCGTTGGCAATGTCCACGGCACGGTCGAATGGAGTTCGCTCGACCACTTCATCGCCGAGATCCTGGCCGAGGGTGCGGCGCCTCCGGGGACGCAGCCATTGATGGACATCCGGTCGATCGACATCGAAGGCGATGCCGCGAGCGTCAAGATCATCGACGAGTTTGCCGGCCATCGCTTTTCCGACTACCTGTCCCTGCTCAAGGTCGATGGCCGATGGTCGATCGCCAACAAGCTTTACCAAGTGCAGAGCTAGCCGATGGCCGATCCCCCGAAAGGGGAACCGGCCTCGATTCCTTAGCCGCGCAGAACGCCACCGGTCGTCTTCGTCACGTTGGCGACGATCTTCTGGGTCAGCGCGTCGAAATCCTCGTCGGTCAGGGTCCGCTCGGCCGGCTGGATCTGCACTTCGATGGCGACCGACTTCTTGCCTTCGCCGAGCGATGCCCCTTCGAAAACGTCGAAGACGTTGACGCCGGAGACCAGCTTGCGGTCGGCACTGGTGGCCGCGCGGATGATGGCGCCCGCCTCGACCGTCTTGTCGACGACGAAGGCGAAGTCGCGCTTGACCGCCTGGAAGGGCGACAATTCGAGCGCGGGCTTGGTGCGCGTCGCTTTGCGCTTCGGCTCGGGCATCACGTCGAGGAAGACCTCGAAGCCGCAGAGAGCACCTGACACATCGAGCGCTTCCAGCGTCTTCGGATGGAATTCGCCGAAATAGCCGAGCACCACCTTGGGGCCCATCTTGATGGTGCCGGAGCGGCCGGGATGATACCAGCCCGGACCGCCCTGCTCGATCTGGATATTGCCCATCGGCAGGCCGCAGGCCTCGATGACGGCAAGCGCATCGGCCTTGGCGTCGAAGACGTCGACCGGCTTGCCGCCGCCCTTGGCAGCGTTCGACCATAGGCGACCGGCGCCTGCCATCGTCGCCGTGCCGCGGCGGATGCCGCCGGCGACGCGCCGCTGGCCTTCCGGCCGATCGTTCTCATAGGTGCCTGACACTTCGAACAGCGCCGCATCGCCATAGCCCTTGTCGGCATTGCGCTGGGCGGCGCTGAGCAGGCCCGGCAGAAGGGAGGGCCGCATGTCGGACATATCAGACGCAATCGGGTTGGCGAGCCTCAGCGCATCCGATCCGCCGCCGAACAGCTTGGCCTGGTCCGACGAGATGAAGGACCACATGACCCCCTCCAGCATGCCGCGCGAGGCCAGCGCCCGCTTGGCGGTGCGGGTGCGGATCTGCAGGGTCGTCAGGATACGGCCGTTGACGGCGGCATGGCTTTCGAGCGGCGCCGGCTTGATCTTGTCGACACCATGGATGCGCATGACCTCCTCGACCAGATCGGCCTTGCCATCGACATCCGGGCGCCAGGACGGGACGGAAACCGAGACGCGCTCGCCCGAACCGGTGACCTTGAAGCCGAGGCGGGTGAGGATTTCGGTGCTCTCGGCGTTGGAGACCTCAAGGCCGGTCAGCCGCTTGATTTCCGAGAAGGGGAAATTGACGATCTTCGGTTCATAGGGCGTGTAGCCGACGACATTGGCCTTGGCCGCAGTGCCGCCGCAGATCTCCAGCACCAGTTCCGTCGTACGCTCGAGGCCCGGCATCATGTAGTCCGGATCGACGCCGCGCTCGAAGCGATAGCGTGCATCGGTGATGATGCCGAGGCCGCGGCCAGACTTGGCAATGTTCATCGCATCCCACAGCGCCGATTCGATCAGCACGTCCGTCGTGTTTTCATCGCAGCCGGAATGCTCGCCGCCCATGATGCCCCCGATCGACTCGATGCCGTTGTCGTCCGATATGACGACATTGCTCGGCGAGAGCTTGTATTCGCGGGTATCGAGCGCAAGCACGGTTTCGCCGTCGCGCGCCCGGCGGACGGTGAGGTCGCCCTTGACCTTGGCCGCATCGAAGACGTGCATCGGCCGACCCTGGTCGAAGGTCATGTAGTTGGTGATGTCGACCAGCGCGCTGATGGGACGAAGACCGATCGCCAGAAGCCGCTGCTGCATCCAGGCCGGGCTCGGGCCGTTCTTCACGCCGCGCACAAGGCGGAGCGCGAAGCCGGGGCAAAGCTTCGGATCATCGAGATCGAGCGTCACCTTCACCGGCGTTTCGCCCTCAACTGAAAACGCAGGGGCCGGGCGCGTTTTCAGCGTGCCGAGGCCGGAGGCGGCGAGATCGCGGGCGATGCCGTAGATCGAGGTGCAATCCGGCCGGTTCGGCGTCAGGTTGACGTCGATCATGGCATCGTC
>CAZZZI010000180.1:0-10024 GCA_964658415.1 uncultured Sphingomonas sp.
CAGGTTCAAATCCTGCCCCCGCAACCAAATCAAACATCAAGACCAACCAACACAATCGTAAGCCCGCGTCGAAAGACCGCGGGCCGTTTTGCGTTTGGGCTGTGGATGCACGGGGGAGGGGGCACCTTGGCGCGTTCAAGCGATCCGTTTTGACGTCAGCGCGTGCCCTTTCTGTGGCGCGCCCATACGGGGCTCCACTTCGTCAGCAGGACCAACAGTCTCACTTTCAGCAGCTTGACCGATATCAGGACGTCGAAATCATTGAGACGATCTGCAAGATCGCGGCGCCGGCAATCAGGCCGGCGGTGGCGCCGATTGCGGTGACGACGGCGCCTTCGACGAGGTCATACTTCGGCGAAAAGACGGCCTGCAGAAGCTCGGTCGCGATCACGCCAACGAAGCAGAGAGCCGCGACAATTCTTCGGTCGTCGGGATAGGCGAAGATAAACATCATGCCCACCAGGCCGAATGCGATCGAGCGCTCGACCTCCAGGGATATCGTGGTTCGCATCGGCAATCGCAGTCGCGCCGCCGAGATGAGAGCCACCACAGCAAACACAACCCAGGCAACAGTGCGAAAACCGAAAATCGCCATCATGGCTCAATTATATCAGCAGCTGTTTTTACCGCAACAATGACTGTCCGCGCAAATTCACGATATCGAGAGCGCAAGACATTGTGCCGATCGATGGGTGATCTCGGAGCAATGTTCAAGCCCGAGGTCAGCACCGAGAGCGCCTCGCTTTGGCTGGAAGCGTTGGCTTTCCGACCGCGAACATGCCAATCGTCGGGCCAAAGCGGCTATATTCGGGTCTTTTGCGGCCCAGTCCTCTAGAAACAACGGTTCGCAAGGACCGCCTCCCGCGACAGCCATTGCTGCGTCGCCGCGAAAATTCCGGCCAGTTAAAATATCCCCTTAGAATTCTCTAATAATTGGGGCGTCTTCTTAGGACATGCTTAACCGTTATCGTTTCTAACTAGGGTTGCGCAACATCCGGTTGAGATGTTCCTTCGCATGACGCGACAATAAACCAAGTGCCAGACTGCGTTCGGGTGGTCGATCGTCCAGGCGGCCAGAGGTTTCAGGCGCGTCCTCGTCCTTGCCGACAGGGTATCGACTAACGCGTCTTAGAGCCGGGTCATCCAAGAGACATGCGCGTTGGCCCCATGGGCCGGGTGCGAATTCCGGATGACCCCAATGTCCCGCCTTGGCATCAGCAGCCTGGACGCCCGTCCGTTCGTGGGGGGCGGCGGCTGCAGTGCGCCCATGACTTGTCAGCTACACCAGATCCAAAAACGTTTTCGAGAGGGGAATAGAATGTCGTTCTACGCTCAAATGAAGAAGTCCTCCAAATCACCCGTGGCCTTGGCCGAGATACAGCGCATCTGTGCCAGCGTCTCCGGCGGCAACCTCTCCGAACGTGCAAATCTCGATGGGGCAACGGGCGAAGCCAGAGAGATGCTGATCGCCGTCAACGCCCTGCTGGAGGCAAGCCTGCAGCCGGTGCAGAAGCTCGGGGCATCGATCGCCCATATGTCCGCCGACCACGACAAGGGTGACATTGATGCCGTGCTGCCATCGGGTGAGTTCAAGGGCGACCTCGCGGTGATGGCAAAGGGCGTGAACGACATGGTTGCCGGCCATATCGCCGTCAAGAAAAAGGCCATGGCTTGCGTCAGGGAGCTCGGCGAGGGCAAATTTGAGGCGCCGCTCGAGCAGTTCCCTGGGAAAAAGGCTTTCATCAACGAGACCATCGAAACCTTGCGGGCCAATCTCAAGGGCTTGATTTCCGAAATGAATGCGATGTCGATCGAGCACGACAAGGGTGACATCGACGTCTTCGTGCCGGTCGAGAAGTTCAAGGGGGACTTTGCCCTGATGGCCAAGGGCATCAACGAGATGGTCAACGGCCACATCACTGTCAAGAAGAAGGCCATGGCCTGTATCAAGGAACTCGGCGAGGGCAATTTCGAAGCGCCGCTCGAGCAGTTCCCTGGCAAGAAAGCCTTCATCAACGGAACGATCGAAACCTTGCGCGCCAACCTCAAGGGCCTGATTGCCGAAATGAACACCATGTCGACCGAGCACGACAAGGGCGACATCGATGTCTTCGTGCCGGTAGAGAAATTCAAGGGCGACTTCGCCCTGATGGCCAAGGGTATCAACGAGATGGTCAGCGGCCATATCGCGGTCAAAAAGAAAGCCATGGCCTGCATCAAGCAGCTGGGCGAGGGCAATTTCGACGCGCCGCTCGAATTGTTTCCCGGCAAGAAGGCTTTCATCAACCAGACGATCGAGACGCTGCGTGGAAATCTGCGGGCGATCATCAGCGAACTTCAGCGGCTGATTACCGCTTCCACAGCGGGCAAGCTTTCCGAGCGTGGCTCTCCCGACCGTTTCGTCGGGGATTTCGCCAAGGTGGTCTCCGGAATCAACGGCATGCTGGACGCGATCATTCTGCCTATTTCGGAGGGTAATCGCGTGCTTCTTCAGGTCAGCGTCGGTGACCTGACCCAGCGCGTGGGAATAGATTGCGAAGGCGATCACGAGCGCATGAAGAATGCGATCAACAATTTGGTCGACAACCTCCGGAATACGGCAACCATTGCCAACCAGATTGCCAGTGGCAATCTGACCGTCGAACCCGAGCCGCTTTCCGACAAGGACACGCTCGGAATGGCGCTTCTGTCCATGGTCGAGCGGCTTCGCGGGGTCGTTTCCGATGCCTTGACCGCCAGTGAAAATGTGTCGGCGGGTTCTCAGACCCTATCGTCCGGCTCCGAGCAGCTTTCGCAAGGTGCCACCGAACAGGCGGCAGCGGCCGAAGAAGCGGCTGCCTCGATGGAAGAAATGGCATCCAATATCAAGCAGACCGCCGATAATGCGGCCCAGACCGAAAAGATCGCGCGCCAGTCATCGAAGGATGCCGAAGCGTCCGGCGAGGCTGTCAACCGGGCCGTGGCTGCGATGCGCACCATCGCCGAGAAGATTTCCATTGTGCAGGAGATCGCGCGCCAGACAGACCTGCTCGCTCTGAACGCAGCGGTGGAAGCCGCCCGCGCAGGCGAGCATGGCAAGGGCTTTGCCGTCGTTGCCTCGGAAGTACGCAAGCTTGCGGAACGCAGTCAGTCGGCGGCAGCCGAAATCAGCGGCCTCTCGGCGGATACGGTGAACGTTGCGACGGAAGCGGGCTCCATGCTTTCCCGCCTGGTGCCAGACATCCGCAAGACGGCCGAACTGGTGTCTGAAATCTCCGCTGCCTGCCGCGAACAGGATATCGGCGCCAGCCAGATCAACGAAGCAATCCAGCAGCTCGACAAGGTGACCCAGCAGAATGCGGGAGCGTCCGAAGAGATGTCGGCAACCTCCGAAGAACTTGCCGCGCAGGCCGAGGAACTGCAGGCCTCCATCGCCTTCTTCAAGGTTGACAATGCCGGGACCGACAAGATGCATGCATTGCGCGATCAGCCGGCCAAGGCCCGACCGAAGACCAGTCTCGCAGCAAAACCGGCAACCAGAACGCCAACGTTCAAATCTGGCCAGACGGTCGCAACCCAACAGGCGCGAGCCAAAGGCATGATGCTCGACATGTTGATGGGCGGTCCGGATGCTGCCGACTCGGACTTCAAGCAGAGCGCGTGATCTCGGCCGGGCTTCTGCGCCCGGTGAGTGAGTGTGCTACCCGTGTACCGGCGGCAGTGCGCCCCCGGTACACGGACTGCGGCAAGCGCCTGTTTGCTAGCGCATCCGCCAGTGGAACGGGAGAAGTTATTTGTCGGCAGGGGCGGCTTGTTCGCCCTGGGCTGCTGTAGGCGGAGGATCTGCGTCGTCCTTGTGGCGGCGCGAACTGCTGAGGGCGTAGGCGGTCGACAAAATGAAGCCTATCACCATCAGCGTCATCATCAGCCGCTGTGCAAACCGCGATTCCATGGCATATCCTCCGTATCAGCGGACAACGGACCGTCGAGCGGAACGTTCCGTTCGACGGTTTTTGCGCGGCATCGACAGGCGCCGCCGCGGGCCGGGGCGGCTAAGGACCGTGTTGGTTGCGCCCGGTTACCCAGTCAGCTTTTCGGTGCGTAGGGCTTGAGGGTCCGCCACGTATGGCCGGCGCGTGCCAGCAGGGCGTCGGAGGCATCCGGTCCGGCGCTGCCAGACGCATAGTTCGGGAAGTCCGGCTCGTCAGAGGCCCAGGCGTCCTGCAGCGGCTGGACGATCCGCCAGGCCTGCTCGACCATGTCGGCGCGCATGAACAGCGTCGCGTCGCCGACCATGACGTCGTAGATCAGCGTTTCGTAGCCGACATTCGGAAAATCGGCGAACCAGTCGTCGTAGCGAAACAGCATGCCGACATTGGCAAGCGCCATTTCCTGGCCGGGCTGCTTGACCTGCAGAGACAGGAAAATGCCTTCGTCGGGCGCGGTGCGCAGCACCAGCCAGTTCGGCTGCGGCGCTTCGCCTTCCTTGTGGAAGGGCTGGCCCGGAGCCGCCTTGAAGGAGATGGCGATCTCCGTGCGCCGTTCGGTCAGGTGCTTGCCGGTGCGCACATAGAAGGGCACGCCCCGCCAGCGTTCGTTGTCGATGGCCAGCTGCATGGCGACATAGGTCTCGATGCGGGAGGCAGGATCGACATTCGCCTCGCTGCGATAGGGAACGGCGGTCTTGCCCAGCACCGAGCCTGCGTCGTACTGGCCGCGCACGGCTTCGGATGGCTGGCAGGGACGGATGGCTTCCACCACCTCGGCCTTTTTCGAGCGGATCGAGGCTGCGTCGAAGGACAGCGGCGGTTCCATCGCCACCATCGACAACAGGGTGAAGAGATGGTTCGGCACCATGTCGCGCAGCGCGCCGGTGTTTTCGTAGAACTTGCCGCGCGTCTCCACGCCGACGGTCTCCGTCACGGTGATCTGCACCTGCTCGATGGCGTCGCGGTTCCAGATGCGCTCGAAGAAGCCATTGGCAAAGCGGAAGGCCATGATGTTCTGCACCGTTTCCTTGCCGAGGAAATGGTCGATGCGGAAGATCTGGTCTTCCTGCAGCACTTTCAGGATGCGCCGGTTGAGGGCCTGCGACGAGGCGAGGTCATGGCCGAACGGCTTTTCGATGACGACGCGGCGCCAGAACTGCGCGGTCCCGTCGGAGCCTTGCGACTGGGTGACCAGGCCTGCCGCGCCGAGCTGGTCGATGACCGTGCCGAAAAACTGGCCGGCGACGGCGAGATAGAAGATGGCATTGCCGCGGGTGCCGTTGCGCGCTTCTGCCGCTTCAAGCGCCTTGCGGATATCCGCGTAGAGGGCGGGGGTGGTCAGGTCGCCCTTGATATAGACCATTTTCGACACCAGAACGGCCCAGGCCGCCTCGTCGATCGCCGCGATGTCGAAATCCGACGAGCGGTTTCCGATGAATGTCAGCAGCATTTCGTGCAGGCGCTGCGCCCAGCTTTCGACGGTGCCATCGGCAAGGTCGACCCCGATCAGCGCGAAATTGTCGGGCAGGGTTTTCGACAGCAGAAGGTTGTAAAGCGCCGGGATGACGAGGCGGCGGGTGAGGTCACCGCCGGCGCCGAACAGCACCATGGCGCAGGGGTCGGCAGGCGCAGGCGCCTTGCGGGTCTCGTCGGCCTTCGAGGCCAGCATCTCGGGCGCATTCACGGACATCGGCTATTCCTTGGAAATGAGACATCAGGGGAAATGGGATATCGGGGCGGGGGCTTCTTTGTGAACGTTTTGGCGGCGGGCTGCAAGTTTGCAATAGCTGCATGGCTTGCTTGGCAAAACGGGCATTCTTGGGGCGGGCCTTTCCGGTCGGCCCGCGCAGGCCGGGAACTTTTCCGCCCGTCGCGGGCTTTCAGGCATGGTACGAACCAAAGATGCGGCAGGTCTCGTTTCCCACAAATGCTTGCGGGGCGCGCCCGGCCGCCTCGGGCAGGCAACGGCCCGCGGACACGATTGGAAAGGAAGATCATGAGCACGAAGAAGACATCCTCCCCGGCACTCTCCACTCCGACCGACATCGGCCGCAACGACAGAGCGAAGGTCGCGGACGCGCTGAACGGCGTTCTTGCCGACACGTTCGCCTTGTATATCAAGACCAAGAACTTCCACTGGCACATGTCCGGCCCGCATTTTCGCGACTATCACCTGATGCTGGACGAGCAGGCCGCGCAGATCCTCGGCACGACGGATGACATCGCGGAGCGCGTCCGCAAGATCGGTGCGACGACGCTGCGCTCCATCGGCGACATTGCCCGCCATCAGTCGATCGAGGACAACGACGCCGGCTTCGTCGCGCCGACCGCCATGCTGAGAGAGCTGCATGCGGACAATCTCAGCCTCGTCACGGCACTCCGCCATGCCAAGGAATTGGCAGACGACGCTGATGACAACGGCACCAGCGGCCTCATCGACGTCTGGACCGATTTTGCCGAGCGGCGGGCGTGGTTCCTGTTCGAGACGACGCGCGATCAGGCGTGACGCCCGCGGGCGGGACCCAGCGGACCCGCCCATTTTTGGCTGCGTCGCGACGGCCGTGTAACGGGTCGGCGATGAAGCGAGATGACGCGGATCAGTCGTGCGGCAGCTGGAACAGGCTGCGGATGCGCGCGGCAAGCGATCCGCCCGGGATGCCAGTGCCGACCGTGCTGTCGGCAAACAGGTTCTTTTCTGCAGCGATCCGTCGTGACATGATCTGGCCGAGTTCCTCGGCGATCACAGGCCGGTCGTGCATGAGCGGTGCCAGGTGTTCCGCGCTCAGCTCGTAAATGACGACGAAGGTCAGTGCGCGGGCCGTGGCCACCTCATTTGCCGCCATCAGGACGCCACCTTCTCCGAAGCAATCGCCCGGAGCGAGCCTTGCGAGTTCCACCTGCCGCTCGCCTTCGGTGCGCGTAAGGCTGACGACGCCGGTGCGGACGATCATCAACGCGGTCAGCCTTGTGTCCTGCGCGGCGATGATGGCCTCCTTGCGATAGGTTCGCCGCGTCATCTGGCTGGCGAGCGTCTCTTTTTCAGCCTGCGTCAGCGTTGCGAACAGGGGAATATTGCTGAGCAGCAGCAGCGGCGTGTTCAGCTTGGGAGCCTTTTCGGTGTCCTGTGCAATGACCGACACGACGCCGCCCACCGGCGCTGCCATCCGGTAGCCGGACGATTTGACATGGCGGTAGATGAGGTCGAAAATTTCGTTCTTGGCGGCTGCGGTCAGCGAGATGTTGCGAACGCTGAAGCACAAGGCAAGCTGCACGGCTTGGCCGTCGACGGCCTCGATGCTGACCGATGGTGCCGGGCTCTTGAGGATGGAATTGCTGCTGAGCAGGACGTTACGCATGACCTCGGCCAGGGCCAGCGGGCTGGCGGTCGGCTCCATCCGGACGGTGATCGAGGCACCGTGGTTCTCGTCGGGGCTCGAGAGATTTGTCAGCCGCGCCTTGGCGAGCGCGCTGTTCGGAATGACAATCCGGTCATTGGTGCCGTTCTGAAGATAGGTCGCGCGCCAGTTGGTTTCGATGACCCGGCCCTGCAGGCCGTCGTCGAGCACGATCCAGTCGCCGACCGTGTAGGGGCGGCCGAGATTGAGCGCAATGCCGGAAAAAAGGTCGTTGAGAGTGCTCTGCAGCGCCAGGCCGAGGATGATGGCGAAGACGCCTGAGGTCGCCAGCAACGTGCCGACGGGCACGCCGAAGACGTCTGAAATGATCGAGAGCGCGGCCCCCATGTAGATGACGCCGACGATGAGGTCCTGTAGCAGCCGGCCCTCGCGCGGCTTGCGCTCGAAGATCAGGAACACGCGCACGAAGGCGACCAACATCCAGGCGCCGTTGATCCACCAGACGATCTTGGCGAAGGCGCCGAAGATCCGCAGCGAGACGGAGCTTTCCCGCGCCGACTGCTCGTAGGGGACGATGTTGTTGTGGAGCAGCACCACCGTCAGGAGGATGAAGAGGGCAATCTGCGCAATCAGCCGCCAGACCTGCTGTCGCCGCAACAGAATGCGGCTGACTATGAAACCGACGACCATCACGAAGCAGAATTGCACGACGGGGTTGGCGATATCTTCAAACGTCATGGGGACCGGTCGTCTACGCTGATGAAACAAGGGCGCCTGCAGTATGCGAGCGGCGGCCACAGTTGCACGAACGCCGGCCGAGTTCCATCCCCTCAGTCGGAAGCCAACGTTCCCACCGGGCAACCGGCTAAGCGACTTGAACTTGCAGCGGAAGCCATCATCTTATAGCTGTCATCCGATATTGCTATCCGGCTTCCGGACGCATCCATGCTGTCCGCCAAAACTCGAGGAAATTTCATGACCCAGGCATTTGTCATCAAGGGCGATCTTCTGATCGGCGCCGATTCGACCGGCGACAACAGGACCGTCCGCGCCATCAATCCGGCCACGGGCGAAAGCATGGAACCGGCCTTCGCCGTGGCCTCTGTTGCCGATGTCGACCGCGCCTGCGATCTGGCCGCTGCCGCCCTCGACACTTACCGCGCCATCAGCCTCGAAGACCGCGCCGTCTTCCTCGAGACCATCGCCGCCAACATCCTCGAGATCGGCGACCAGCTGCTCGAGCGCGCCCATGCCGAAAGCGGCCTGCCGCTGGCGCGGCTCACCGGCGAGCGTGGCCGCACCGTTGGTCAGCTGCGCCTGTTCGCATCGGTCGTGCGGGCCGGCGAATGGCTCGACCTGCGTGTCGATCCCGCCTTGCCGGAGCGCCAGCCGCTGCCGCGCCCGGACCTGCGCCTGCGCCAGATCCCGCTCGGCCCGGTCGCCGTCTTCGGCGCCAGCAACTTTCCGCTCGCCTTCTCGGTCGCCGGCGGTGACACGGCATCGGCGCTTGCCGCCGGTTGCCCCGTTGTCGTCAAGGGCCACCTTGCCCATCCGGGCACCGGCGAACTGGTCGGTCGCGCCATCCGCGCTGCCGTTGCCTCCTGCGGCCTGCCGGAAGGCGTCTTCTCGCTGGTAACGGGCGCCAATGAAACCGGTGCCGCGCTGGTGAAGAACCCGCACATCAAGGCTGTCGGCTTCACCGGTTCGCGCGCCGGTGGCCTGGCGCTGGCTGCCATTGCCGCCGCCCGTCCGGAGCCGATCCCGGTCTACGCCGAAATGAGCAGCGTCAACCCGGTCTATCTCTTCCCGGCAGCGCTGGCTGCCCGCGCCGAAGCTTTGGGCAAGGCCTTTGTCGGTTCGCTGACCATGGGCGCCGGCCAGTTCTGCACCAATCCCGGCCTGATGTTTGCCGTCGACGGCCCGGATCTCGACACCTTCATTGCGGCTGCCACCGGCACGCTCACCGAAAGCGCACCCGCGCCGATGCTGACCCCTGGCATCCATGCCGCCTATGACAAGGGCGTTGCCGCCTTTGCCGGCCATGACGCCGTCAAGACCGTTGCCCAGGGCAAGCCGGCCGATGGCGCCAACCGCAGCCCGGCGATCTTCTTCGAGACCGACGCCGAGCACTTCCTCGCTGACGAAAGCCTCGGCAACGAGGTCTTCGGTGCCGCCAGCCTGCTCGTCCATTGCAAGGATGTGGCGCAGATGGTGGAAATCGCCGAGAAGCTCGAAGGCCAGCTGACGGCAACCCTGCATCTCGATCCCGCCGATCACGAGGATGCGCGCACCCTGCTGCCTGTGCTGGAGCGCAAGGTCGGCCGCATTCTCGCCAACGGCTGGCCGACGGGCGTCGAAGTCAGCCATGCCATGGTTCATGGCGGCCCGTTCCCGGCCACTTCGGACAGCCGCACCACCTCGGTCGGCACCATGGCCATCCGCCGCTATCTCCGCCCGGTCTCCTACCAGGACCTGCCGGACGGCCTGCTGCCACCGGAACTCAGCAACGACGGCGTCAAGGCGCTGCCGCATCTGCTGGATGGCGTGCGCGCCGGGAAGTAAGCCCTGGGCTTAGTGTGAGTTTGAAGCCGCTGTCTGGAAGGACGGCGGCTTTTTCTGTTTTGTGCCTTGGGTGGTTACGAGTCGGCTCGTCTCTGGGGCTTCACCCCCCTCTGCCCTGTCGGGCATCTCCCCCACAAG
>CAZZZI010000181.1:0-9809 GCA_964658415.1 uncultured Sphingomonas sp.
CTGCTTCATCAGCACCAGCTTGCGGATCACCTGCGCGTTGGCGACGACGAAACCGACACGCAGGCCCGGTGCCATCGTCTTCGAAAAACTGCCGCAATAGATCGTCCGGGTCGCGTCGATATCGCCCTTGCGGGCGATCTCCAGCGCCAGGATCGGTGGAACGGGGTCTCCGTCATAGCGCAGCGATTGATAGGCAGCATCCTCGATGAGGGCGATGTCGAGGTCGTCGGCCAGATCGATCAGCCTCTCGCGGGCCGCAAGATCGATCGTCTCGCCGGTCGGATTGGCGAAATCAGGCGACAGATAGGCAAACTTCACCCGACCGCCGGCCTGTTCGGCCGCTGCACGGTATGCTTCCGGCGTGCGGTTGCCATTCGGCGTCATCAGGTCGTAGGTGGGCTCATAGGCATTGAACGCCTGCAGCGCGCCGAGATAGGTCGGTGCCGTCACCAGCGCCGTATCGTTCGGCGACAGCATCAGCTTGCCGAGATAATCGAGCGCCTGCTGCGAGCCGGAGACGATGAACACGTTGTCGAGCTCGCAGGCAACGCCCAGCCCGGCCATCTGCTTCACCAGCCATTCGCGCAGCGGCTTGTAGCCTTCGCTGACCGAATATTGCAGCGCCGCGTCGACGGTCGCCCCATCGAAAATGTCGGCATAGGCCTGCTGGAACGCCGCCTTCGGAAACAGC
The DNA here is from genome assembly GCA_964658415.1 of uncultured Sphingomonas sp. Taxonomy (GTDB): domain Bacteria; phylum Pseudomonadota; class Alphaproteobacteria; order Rhizobiales; family Rhizobiaceae; genus Rhizobium. The sequence continues at coordinate 692 of CAZZZI010000181.1, forward strand.
TCCGGATCGGGAATGCCACCGGCAAACGAGATGATGTCAGGACGGTCAAGCAGCTTCAGCAATTCGCGGATTTCGGAGGCGCGCATCCGGCTGGAGCGCGTTGCAAAGATCTTTTCCCAATCCAACATGGGGCTTACTCGTCATTTTTTGTCTTTGGAGGAGATAACCACGCAATAAATGATAAGTCAACATTGCTGACCTATTTTGCGGTGCGAGTCTTATCTTTGCAAAGAGCCATCGACCCAGAACGGCCCCACCTGATCCAAAAATCCTGCTTCGACCGGAGCTGTCTATGTGTTACTCTTGCTTCAATTTGATCGATGAGGTGATGGTAAGATGGCGACTGCAACACTGTCCTCGAAATTCCAGATTTCCATCCCCAAGGAGGTCCGCGACCAGCAGGATTGGTCTGCGGGCCAGGAGTTCGTCTTCATCCCGAAAGGCAAGGCGGTGCTGCTGATGCCGGTGCCGACACTCGAGAGCCTTCGGGGGATTGCCGTCGGGGCAAACGCGGAAGACTATCGCGACCGCGACGATCGTCGCTGATGCGGGTCGTCGACGGTTCGGCCTGGATCGAGTGGCTCCTCGACAGCGCAACCGAGCAAAGCTTAAGCAGCCAGATGCCCGAGCGGCATCAATGCGTCGTCCCGACCATCGTACAGCTCGAACTTGCCAAATGGTTGAGCCGCGAAAAAGGCGAGGACGCCGTCGATGCGTTTTTCGCATTCACAGCCACATGCGTTGTCGTACCACTGGACACGACGATAGCGCGTCTCGCGGCAGAGACAGCCGCCCGTCACAAGCTTGCCATGGCCGATGCGATCATCCATGCAAGCGCCGAGCTGTACGACGCCGACATCTTGACCTGCGACGCCCATTTCAAGGGCCTGGAGCGTGCAGTCTACATCGAGAAATTCAGCTAGCCGGCGCGGATGTCCGCTCCAAGCTGCAAGCCCAAAAAAGGCCGGAGCTTTCGCCCCGGCCTTCCTATCTCACCCATATCAAAGATGTCTTAGTTGACGCTCTTGTCGACCAGCTTGTTCTTTCCGATCCAGGGCATCATGCCGCGCAGCTTGGCGCCGACTTCCTCGATCTGGTGGTTATCGTTCATGCGGCGGATGCCCTTGAAGCGCGAGCCGCCGGCGCGGTATTCCTGCATCCAATCCGACGTGAACTTGCCGGTCTGGATGTCGGTAAGGACGCGCTTCATTTCAGCCTTGGTTTCAGCCGTGATGATGCGCGGGCCGGTGACGTATTCGCCCCACTCAGCGGTGTTCGAGATCGAGTAGTTCATGTTGGCGATACCGCCTTCATAGATCAGGTCGACGATCAGCTTCACTTCGTGCAGGCACTCGAAATAGGCCATCTCAGGTGCATAGCCGGCTTCGGTCAGGGTCTCAAAGCCGGCGCGGATCAGTTCGACCAGGCCGCCGCAGAGGACCACCTGCTCGCCGAACAGGTCGGTTTCGCATTCTTCGCGGAAGTTGGTCTCGATGATGCCCGAACGACCGCCGCCGACGCCGCAGGCGTAGGAGAGGGCCAGTTCAAGCGCGTTGCCGGAGGCGTTCTGGTGAACCGCAACGAGGCAAGGCACGCCGCCGCCCTTCTGGTATTCGCCGCGAACCGTGTGGCCAGGGCCCTTCGGTGCGATCATGACGATATCGACGGAAGCCTTCGGCTCGATCAGGCCGAAATGGATGTTGAGGCCGTGCGCGAAAGCGATGGCGGCACCATCGCGGATGTTGGCGGCAATGTCGGCCTTCCAGATGTCGGCCTGCAGTTCGTCCGGGGTCGCCATCATCATCAGGTCGGCCCAGGCGGCAGCTTCGGCAACGGTCATGACCTTGAAGCCGTCGGCTTCGGCCTTCTTCACTGTGGGCGAGCCGGCCTTCAGCGCGATGACCAGGTTCTGGGCGCCGCTGTCCTTGAGGTTCAGCGCATGGGCACGGCCCTGGGAGCCGTAACCGATGATGGCGACCTTCTTGGCCTTGATGAGATTGAGATCGGCATCACGATCGTAATAGACGCGCATGTGTTTTGTCCTTCCCTTGTTGTCGATTTTCGTTTGAAACCATCAAACGGATGCGGCAGCATCCGCTGAAACTTTTTCCGTGCCATACAGCCGCAGGAAGGCGCTGACCGCCCTCTCCGCCTGCTGGGCACCGTCCTTGATGCTGGGTTCGCCGAGCAGCATGCGCACATGCAGGTCGGAGACAACCAGCCCGTAAAGCGTGTGATAAGCCTCGTTGGCATCGTCGAAGCGCAACAGCCCTGCCCGTTTGCCGGCATCGATCAGGCCGCTGGCACGCCGGTCGATCTGGCGCCGCCCGCGCTCGAGCAGCAGCTTGCCGAGCTTCGAGCCATCGCGGTTCGACTGGCCGATCGCCAGCCGGTTCAGCGCCAGCGACACGTCGCCTGCGAGCACTTCCAGGAGGTCGCGGGCAAAGATGACCAGATGGTCGTGCAGGCTGGTCGCCGTCAGCCGCTCGCCGTTGCGCTCAAACGTGCGCACCTTGCTCGCCTGATGGGCAATCATCGCCGACAGCAGCCCGTCGCGGTCGCCGAACCACTTGTAGAGGCTTTCCTTGGAGCAGTTGGCGGCGCGCGCCACGCCGGAGGTCGTCAGCGCCTTCTCGCCGCCGTCGACCAGCAATCGCAGCGCCTGCTCCAGAACGGCATTCTGGCGCGGCGAAAACTCCGATGTCTGCAATGCGTCGCTGGGCACGATGGCCACTCCCATTTGCGTACCGTACGGTACGGTTCGCACGTCTTATGCCGCAGCTTGCCGAAAGCGTCAAGCACTTTGGATGGCGTTTGGACGATATTTTCGACGAATGGCGGAGGCCTGCCGCGAGGCTACCCGCGCGCCCTATTCAGCCGCGACCGGCGCGCGCATGCCCTCGACATCGCGCAGCGGCGACAGGCCGTAGAGCCGGCTGTATTCCCGGCTGAACTGCGACGGGCTCTGGTAGCCGACCCTGTGGCCGGCGGTGCCGACGTCGAGCCGCTCGATCAGCATCAGCCGGCGCGCCTCGTGCAGTCGTAGCTGCTTCTGGTATTGCACGGGCGTCATCGCCGTGATCGCCTTGAAGTGATGGTGAAAGGACGAAACGCTCATGTTGACGTGCTCGGCCAGATCCTCGATGCGCAGCGGCCGGGCAAAGTTCTCCCGCAGCCAGGCGATGGCACGGGCGATCCGGTGGCCGTGGTTGTCGGCGACGGCAATGTTGATCAGCTGGCCGCCGGCAGGGCCGGTCAGGATTCGGTAGAGGATCTCCTGCTCGACCAGCGGCGCCATGGCGGCGATGTCGCTTGGATTATCGAGCAAGCGCAGCAGGCGCACCGCCGCATCGAGAAGCTCCGGCGTGGCGATGTTCACGACCATTCCGCGCTGGCCTGCGGTTGGCTCAACGGGACGCTGCAGGTCTGTCCGGCTGAGCAGGTCGAGCAGCTTTTCCGGGCTGATCGCGAGCGTGATGCAGAAGTGCGGCACCTCGGGACTGGCCTCGACCACCCGCCATGCAACCGGCAGGTCGAGCGATGTCAGCAGATAGTCGCCCGCCCCGTAGTTGATGGTGTCGGTTCCCAGTTGCAGGCTTTTGGCGCCCTGGATAACCATCGCGAAGCACGGCCGGTAGCTGCTGTGACAGGGCGCGCTCGGCCTCGAGCGACGACTGATGCCGAGGCCTTCGATGGCCGTCTTGAATTCCCCCTCGGCCGGTGCGAAGCGGGCGGCGATCGATGCGATCTCGTGATGGGGATTGAACAGCAGGGTCATGCGGGCACTCTTGATCAGGGATGCGACGGGGCCGCGAATACATCCTATGTAGTCCGATCCCGCGCCCGGCAAAGAGCCGGTCTCGTCAACTTTTGCAGGATCGGGCAAAAAGCGTGGAGGATCGCTCTAACGCCGGTGACAGGAAACGCGGCATAAGGGATCACCACCTTGCAGCCTTAAAGGAAGGAATATCCCATGACAATCGCCAAAGGCTACGCCGCAACAGACGCGTCCAAACCCCTTGCCCCCTTCACATTCGAACGGCGCGAACCGAATGCCGACGATGTCGTCATCGACATCAAGTTCGCCGGCATCTGCCATTCGGACATCCACACCGTCCGCAACGAATGGAAGAACGCCGTCTACCCGATCGTTCCCGGCCATGAGATCGCCGGTATCGTCTCCGCCGTCGGCGCCAACGTGACGAAGTTCAAGGTCGGCGACCACGTCGGCGTCGGCTGCTTCGTCGACAGCTGCGTCGGCTGCGCCAACCGCGATGTCGACAACGAGCAGTACATGCCCGGCCTTGTACAGACCTACAACAGCGTCGAAGCCGACGGCAAGACGGCGACACAGGGCGGCTACTCCGACCATATCGTCGTCAAGGAAGGCTACGTCCTGTCGATCCCGGACAATCTTCCGCTCGACGGCGCCGCTCCGCTGCTCTGCGCCGGCATCACGCTCTATTCGCCGCTGCACCACTGGAAGGCCGGCCCCGGCAAGAAGGTCGCCATCGTCGGCATGGGCGGTCTCGGCCATATGGGCGTGAAGATCGGTGCCGCCATGGGTGCCGATATCACGGTGCTCTCGCAGAGCCTTTCCAAGAAGGAAGATGGCCTCCGGCTCGGCGCCAAGGAATACTATGCCACGTCTGACGCCTCGACCTTCGAAAAGCTTGCCGGCACCTTCGACCTGATCATCTGCACGGCCGGTGTTGCGATCGACTGGAACGCCTATCTCGGCCTGCTCAAGGTCAACGGCTCGATGGTCATCGTCGGCGCTCCGGAACACGCGATCCCGGTCCATGCCTTCTCGCTGATCCCCGGCCGCAAGAGCCTGTCCGGCTCGATGATCGGCTCGATCAAGGAAACGCAGGACATGCTCGACTTCTGCGGCAAGCACAACATTGTCTCGGAAATCGAGAAGATCAACATCCAGGACGTCAACGAAGCCTATGAGCGCGTGCTGAAGAGCGACGTCCGCTACCGCTTCGTCATCGACATCGCCTCGCTCGCCGCCTGATATTTTTGGCGAGACGAATAACGAAAGGCGGCTCCTCAGGCCGCCTTTCTGCATTTCGACACCACCGGCCGACCTTCGTCATGCTCGGGCCTGTCCAGGCCTGCCCCGAGCATCCAACCCGGTGCCTTGGTTGGCCCGCCAGATCCTCGGCACGAGGCCGAGGATGACGACGGAGAGCGCTCAGCCTGAGAATTTTCAGCGAGACGAATAAGGAACGGCGGCTCCTCAGGCCGCCTTTCTGCGTTTCGACACCACCGGCCAACCGTCGTCATGCTCGGGCCTGTCCCGAGCATCCAACCCGATGCCTTGGTTGGCCCGGAAGATCCTCGACACGAGGCCGAGGATGACGACGGAGCATCGCCCTAACGGACCGGCCTTATTCCTCGCGCGGCGCTTCCTTCTGCGTGATCAGCCGGGCGCTGTGCTGGCGGCTGAGGTAGATCCATAGCCAGCTCCAGGCGACGCTGAACCGCGAACGGGTGCCGATCAGGAAATAGATATGGGCGATCCCCCAAATCCACCAGGCGAGACCGCCCTTCAGCTTGATGCGGCCGAAGTCGATGATCGCCGCTCCCTTGCCGATCGTCGCCAGGTCCCCCTGGTGGCGATAGTGGAACACGTCTGGCGCAGGCTTTCCCGATAGCCGGGCCTTGATCACCTTGGCGACGAACGCGCCCTGCTGCTTGGCGGCGGGTGCCACGCCCGGCACGGGCCGGCCATCGTCTCGCTGTACGGACGCCGTGTCGCCCACCACGAAGACATTGTCATCGCCCGGCACCGTCAAATTCCGCTCGACAACCGCCCGGCCGGCGCGGTCGGCCGGCACTCCCAGCCAGGCGGCGGCACCGGATGCCTGGACGCCTGCGGCCCAGACGATTGTCCGGCACGGAATAAAGGCATCGCCGACGACAACCCCCTCTGCCGTGCAGGACGTGACCGCCTGCCCCGTGCGGATATCGACGCCGCCCAACTCCAGCCTGCGATAGGCGTAGGCGGACAGGTCGTCGACGAAGGCAGAGAGAATGCGCGGCCCCGCCTCGACGAGGATGACGCGGGCTTTCGTGGTATCGATCCGACGAAACTCCTTCGGCAGCGTCTCGTGCGCGAGTTCGGCGATGATGCCGGCAAGCTCGACGCCGGTCGGCCCGGCCCCGACGATGACGAAGGTCAGCAGTGCCTCCCGGACAGCAGGATCGGCCTCCATCTCGGCGCGCTCGAAGGCCAGCAGCAGCCGACGGCGGATCGTCGTCGCATCCTCGAGAGTCTTCAGGCCGGGCGCGACCGGCTCCCATTCGTCGTGGCCGAAATAGGCATGCGTTGCGCCGGTCGCCAGCACCAGCGTATCGTAGGTGACAATCTCGCCGCTGGTGAGGGAAACGCTCCGCGCCTGCCGGTCGATACCATCGACTTCGGCCAGCAGCGTCGTCACCTCGGGCCTGTCACGATAAAGCCCGCGGATCGGCCAGGCAATCTCGGACGTCGACAGCAGCGTCGTTGCCACCTGATAGAGCAGAGGCTGGAACAGGTGGTGATTGCGCCGGTCGATCAATGTGATGCGGACAGGCGCTCCCTTGAGGTCGTCGACGATCTGCAATCCCGCAAAACCGCCGCCGACCACGACGACATGATGTTCCCGCATGACAATCCTTTCACGATAAGCCCTGTCTCCCTGAACTGGACCTCTGGATGACGGACATCAAGCATAGTTTGCGCATGGCTCCGTTGCGCATTTTCAAATCGCGCCCGAGCGGCGGACGCGGACGCCCGCTCGGACCAAAGCTCGCCCCCACACCCCTGCGCGGGCGTGTCGACACTAACCATCGCTTGCGCTAAGCGTTGCGCGGCATTGGACACGGAGCGGAAAATGGCATTGCAGAAACGCGAAAAGCCGGCTGCCGAAAAGGCCCTGGCACATCATATCCTGCCGACCTCGGGAACGATGGTCGGCATCTGCACGACCTTGATCGGGCTCGTCAAGGTGGTCGAGGGCCGCATCGGACCCAGCCATGTCGACGAATATGCAGCCGGTGCGTCGCTTCTCTTTCTGCTCAGCGCCATCACGTCCTACCTGTCGATCCGCTTTGCGGAGCGCACGAAGGCCAGCAAGACGCTCGAGTCGATCGCCGACCAGTCCTTTCTGCTCGGATTGTTCTGCATCACCCTGATCGGGCTGCTGTTCGCCTACGAGGCGATCTGACGGGCACGGCGCGCTGCTTTCAATGGTTCCATCGGCATCTCACCCGCAAGCAGCGGGAGCCGGACCTCAGGCGCCGGCGTCGTCGAAACGACGGCGCGCGGCGCGGACGTTGTCGTGGTTGGCCTCGGCCCAGTTCAGCAGTTGTGCCAGGGGTTCGTAGAGGGAGCGGCCGAGATCGGTCATGCGGTACTCGACGCTCGGCGGCTTGGTCGGGAAGACCTCCCGCTCGACATAGCCGTCCCGCTGCAGGTCGCGCAGCGTCTGGGTCAGCATGCGCTGCGAGATGTCCGGCACGACCCGTTTCAGTTCGCCGAAGCGGTACGGCCGCTGCGACAGCGCCTCGACCAGCAGCGTCGACCATTTGCCATTGATCTGCTGCATCACGTCGCGCACAGGGCAATTGTTGGAATCAAGCTTCGAGAGATCGACCACGCGGCCCTTTTCGTCCTTGTCCTTGTTGCGCAGCTGTAAGACGGTGCCACTCATGGGCAGTTCCTTTTCAGTAACCTATGGCCGAAAAACTGCCTGCTTTACATCCGCCTGTCAATTCCTATTCTAGTGTTGGTCTCTTTTTGAGACCATAGTGCCGGCGTCCGATCCGGCAGCCCCGAACAAAGGAATATCCCATGACCCTTCTCGTCACCGGCGCGGCCGGTCAGCTCGGCCAGAGCGTCGTCCGCCACCTGCTCGACACCTACAAGGTCGCCCCCGGAGATATCGTGGCGGCGACCCGCAATCCCGACAAGCTCTCGGCGCTGGCCGCCAGAGGCGTCGTCACCCGCAAGGCGGATTTCGACGATGCGGCAAGCCTTGCGGCTGCCTTTGCGGGCGTCGACCGTCTCGTGATCATCAGCACCGACTCGCTGGATACACCCGGCAAGCGACTGGCACAGCACAGCGCTGCCATTGATGCGGCCAAGGCTGCCGGCGTCAAGCACATCCTCTATACGTCGATGCCCAGCCCCGACAAATCCCTGGTCACCTTCGCACCGGATCACCTCGGCACCGAAAATGCCATCAAGGCCAGCGGGATTTCCTACACCATCCTGCGCGACGCCTGGTACCTCGACAACTTCATGATGTCGCTGCCGCACAACCTGCAAGGCGGCAAGTGGTACACGGCGACGTCAGGCGGCAAGGCGCCCTACATATCCCGCAACGACTGCGCGCTCGCCATCGCAGCCGCGCTTGCCTCCGATGACACGGACAGCAAGACCTACACGCTGACGGGCTCCACCGCCTACTCCATCAAGGACGTTGCCTCGACGGTATCGGCAGTCACAGGCCGGCCGCTGGAGGTGATCGATGTGACGGACGAACAGTTCGCCGCCGGCATGACAGGCGCAGGCCTGCCGCCTTTCCTGGTCGATATGCTGGTTTCTGCCGACGCCAACATCCGCGCCGGCAATTTCGACGCCCTGAGCGCCGACTTCACGACACTGACGGGCAAGGCGCCCCAGACGCTGAGAAGCTTCTTCGAAGAGCACAAGGCAGCCTTGTCAGCATAAAGCCTGCCACGCCGCAACCTCTCCCCCCTTGGGCGGGGGCAGAGGTTGCCGGTGGTAACAGAGCGGCAAAAAAGAAAGATCGGAACCGGCTCAGACAGCCTGCCCGCAGGCGCGCCGAAACCGCCGAACGGTCTCCTCCATGCCGAACTCCAGCGCATCGGCGGTGAGCGCATGACCGATCGACGCTTCCGCCAGCTGCGGGATACGTCTGATCAGATCAGGCAGGTTGGCAACCGTCAGATCATGGCCGGCATTGACGCCGAGCCCGAGTGCAGTCGCCGCATCGGCTGTCTTGCCCAGTCCCGCGACAACGACAGCCGCACGCTCCGGTGAATCGTAGCATCCACCGTAGGGCCCTGTGTAGAGTTCGATGCGGTCGGCGCCGACAGCCTT
>CAZZZI010000182.1:0-9573 GCA_964658415.1 uncultured Sphingomonas sp.
CCGATCATCGTGATACGCATCGATTTTCCTCTTCTTCAGACAACGCAAACGCGTTCTGTTGGTCGATTTGAAGTCGGTGACGTGGCCAGATTTCCGGTTGCCGCGCTATCGCCTAGAAAACAGATATACACAGATGTCATCAGTTTCATGAACGATGTGAAAGCTTTACCGGCTGGCGCCGCACCTGCTACCTCATCGAAATCCCCTACGGAATGGACGGTAAACCGAACATGTAGAACACTGCCATCTTAGTGCAATGGCAGTTTGTTGCAACGCAGCATTTACGTTCTCCCTCGGGGGCTTCGCCGCTGTCCCGATCCGGGTCACTGTCGCGAGGCGAGATTTGGCAGGGGCAGCCACTTTGACGTATCGAAAAAGGTGCCGGAGGCTTTCTGGTCCCCGGTGGGCCTGTCGAGATCGAGGATGAGGTTGAAGCGGCGCGGTTCGGCGAACTCGTGCGAGAACACTATCCTTGCGCCCCAGCTGGTCTGGGTCACGTTTTCAAGCCTGCCGATCCGCTCGACCGCGTCGCCGAAGTCGCGCCACCGGACGGCTTCGACGATGGTTGCCAGCAGATTCTGGAACTTGCCTTGGAGCGCCTTGCCCGCATCCGTCTCGGGCAAGATCGCCTTGACGCGGATGTTGCCGACCTCGCCCCTGGCATTGCCGCGAACGATCACGAAAAGCGACGGCGGTTCGCCTTTTGCGGCCTCGCTGCCTGGCGTCTGGAAGCTGCATTCGAATGTCGAACCATCGAAGGCGCTCGGATGCCACGGTCCGACGGCAAATCCCGCCAGTGCGATCTTGTCGCACAGTGTCTGGCCGGAGAGCTTCCAGCGCCTCAGGAAAATGCCCGGTGTCGCCTTCAGATCGGTCAGGAGATGGGTCGGAAGAGGTCTGACCGTTCGCGGTGCAGCGGTGACAGGCTTGGGGATATGTTTTATGGCCGGTGGCTTCTTGATCGGCTCGGGCGGCGTGTAACCGAGCCAACCGATGTGGTAGCGCTCGGCCAGAAACCGCAGGTTCCGCTCGTTGTTGGCCAGCAGGGCCGTCGCGACGATCCCGGTCAGGATGACGATCGCCGCCAGCCAGAAGACGAGGGTGCTTTTGCGTCGCGGAGGCGAAACCGTCATTTCATGCTCTTTGCGAAATCACTGTCAGAACACAACCTGTATGCACCCGTGCCCCATGACGCGAGGCTCGTCTTGCCTCTGGAGACACGCTTTGCGACGCTGAGCGGCATTCATGCTCTCTTTGCAGGCCGGTGGCAATCGGGCTTGCTGTCCCCGGCATCCAGCGTTTCAGCCGAGAAGCCGCTTCAGCGCCTCAACGGTCGCGCGGTCCGTGCGCCGCTCGACTGGGGGCGCAAAGCCGAGCGCGACCAGCTGCGGATCGGTCGATGCTACCTCGGCCGAGCACGAGGCATGGATCTCGGTCACCGAGAGGCGCGAGATCAAGGCGCCGGCGGTTTGCGGATTGATGCCGGAGCCGGGCATGATCGAGACCTGACCGTCGGCAAGGGCGATCAGCCGTTCCAGCGTATCGATCCCTTCCGGCGCCGTCCTGCTTCCGCCCGACGTCAGGATCCGCTCGAAGCCGAGCTCGATGGCGAGCGCGATGGCCTCGGGCCAGTCGGGCACGAGGTCGATGGCACGATGCAGCGTCAGGCCCAGGCCTTCGGCATGATGGACAAGATCCAGCAGGCACGCGCGGTCGAGCCGGCCGTCGGGCAGGGATGCCCCGAGAACCACGCCCGCGAGCCCAGCGCGACGCGCCATGTCGATATCGCTGCGCATGACCGCAATGTCTGAAGCCGACCAGACGAAGTTGCCGGCGCGGGGCCGGATCATGGCGTAGCAGGGCAGCGCCTGGCGGTCGGCTTCCTGCATCAGGCCGGCGCTCGGTGTCAGGCCGCCGACGGCAAGGGCGCTGCAGAGTTCGATCCTGTCGGCACCGCCGGCGATGGCGGCTGCGAGGCCGGCGCTGTCCTCGACGCAGACCTCAAGCAACATGGCGTCTGTCTTCCACATCGCGCAGGCCAAGAACTGCTGCGCCGATGAGGCCCGGCTCGATGCGACACTGGCTGCGGACCACGAGCGGGCGGTCGAATTTCCGCAGGATGCGCTGGCGTACGGCAAGATCCAGCCGCTCCAGCAGCGGCTCGACATTCGACAACCCGCCCGCAACGGGCACGATGGTGGCACCGGTGATGTTGACGGTCAGTGCTAGTGGAGGGGCGACCAGATCGACATAGACATCGATCGTGGCGGCCGCCGCGCTGTCGCCGCCGAGCCAGAGGCCGACGATCTCTTCGCTGGAGAGATCCGTGTGATGCAAAAGCGCGTGCAGGCGTTCCATGCCACGGGCGCCACCGACGGTGTCGACGCAGCCTGTCTGGCCACAGCCGCAGGGATAGGCGGGAATGGCGATCGGCGGATTGCCGGCAAAGGCGGCAACGATCGGGCCGTGACCCCATTCGCCGGCAAAGCCACCGGACGCGTTCACCAGCCGGCCATCGGCCACCAGCCCGCCGCCGACGCCTGTGCCGAGGATGGCGCCGAAGACGATGCGGTGGCCGCGACCGGCACCCGACACAGCCTCGGCCATGGCAAAGCAGTCGGCATCATTGGCGATCAGCACGGGATAGCCGAGCGCTGCCTGGAGATCGCTGCCCAGTTTGCGACCGTGCAGGCAATGAATATTGGCGCAGGTCAAAATCTGGCTGTCTGGATCGACGACGCCAGCGATGGAGATGGCAATGCCCTCCGGCTTTTCCGGGGCCTCTGCAATGATATCGCGGAGCACGGTGACAAAGGCGTCGAAATTCTGGCCGGGCGTCAGCCGCCGCGGCAGCACCGTGATGTCGGATTCGGAGCGGGCAAATCCGCCCTTGATGGCGGATCCGCCGATGTCAAAAGAAACGATCATCCGTCACTCGCTGTCGTATTGGGAGGACGTTGCTTGCATCCTTTTTCCGCCATTGGCAAGAGATCAGGCGGCTGCCGGCTGTGTCAGGACGATGCGCGCCTCGAAACCCTGCGGTTGACCTGTCGCCGGCGAGATGAGGTCCAGGCGTCCGCCCATCTGGACGACGATCTTGTCGGCAATCGCCAGGCCGAGGCCAGAGCCGGCGGCATTCGTCTCGCCGCGCCGGAACCGCCTTTTGAGGCCGGCGAGTTCCTCGGACGCGACGGTCTTGCCGCCATTGACGATGCTGACGGTATCGTCGGTCACGCAGACGGTGACGACGCCTTCCTGCGGTCCGTGCACCAAGGCATTGTCGATCAGGTTGCGGATCACGATCGCAAAGGCGTCGATATCGACGCAGCGCGCGAGCGGCGCCCCGTCGGCGTATTCGCGCGTCACCCGACCGGCGGTGCGGCTGTCGCGATCGTAGTCGCCGACCACGGCGTCGATGATGCGCGTGAGATCCTGCGGCTTGTCCGATGCGCCGATGCCGGCTTCGGCGCGGGCCAGCTGCAGCAGCTTTTCCGCCAGGCGTCCGAGGTTGGCGAGCGCCGTTTCGATGCGTCCCGCCCGGACGGTGAGGGGACCCTCTGGAAGTTCGGCGATCAGGCGCTGGGTCTGCGCCAGCGCGCCGGCGATCGGCGTGCGCAGTTCGTGGGCGCTGTTGGCCGTGAACTCGCGTTCTGCCTCCAGCGCCGAGCGCAGCCTGCCGAGCAGCAGGTTGACGGAGCGGGCAATCGGTCGGAGTTCGCGGGGGAGGGTATCGCTTTCGACCGCCGCCATGTTGCCGCTATCCTTCGTGGCGATCTCGTCGCGCAGCCGGTCGATCGGCGCAAGCGAGCGGCCGACGATAAACTGGATCAGCAGTATGCTGGCGGGAATGAGCAGCAGCAGCGGCCAGAGCAGGGCCACGGTGCCTTCGCGCAGGGCTTCGCGGCGGTTGCGGAAGGCATCGGCGACATGCAGGAACAACGTGCCGTTGAGCGCCGATTCCGTGTAGATCTTGTGCTTCGGCGTGTCGTGAAAGCCGACCTTGAGGGGCACGTCATAGGGCGTGGACGGTGCTTCCTGGGAGTGCATGATGACTTTGCCGCTGGCATCGATGACCTGATAGGTCAGATATTCCTTGTTCAGACCCTGCTGCATGGCCTGCAGCGCCTGGGGATCGCTGGAGCCGTCGCGCTGGGCGAGGTCGTCGAGAACCAGAGGCATGAGCCGTTCCGCCGTTTCCTGCAGCGTGCCGTCGAAGATCTCGGCAAATTCGCGGTTCATCACATAGGCGCCGAGACCCACTGCAATCAGCCAGAACAGCACGACGAGCCCGGTCAGCGTGGTGATCAGCCGACGGGTGATGCTGATGCGGCTGAGCCGGCCCAGGGGTTCGGACATTATCGTTCTCCGAGCGAGTAGCCGACGCCACGCGCCGTGCGGATGCGGTCCTTGCCGATCTTCTTGCGCAGCCGGCTGACATAGACTTCGACGGTGTTGCTCTCGATTTCGGAGCCGAAGGCGTAGAGCGCTTCTTCCACCTGGTCCTTCGAGACCATCGCGCCGGGGCGGGCGACGAGGAGGTCGAGGACCGCCCATTCGCGACCGGTGAGCACGACATCCTTGCCCGAGACCAGCAGGCGGCGCTGGGTCTGGTCGACCTCGAGATCGCCGATCTTCAGCATCGGCTGCGGGCTGCCGGAGTAGCGCCGGGCCACCGCCATGATGCGGGCCGAGAGTTCGCCGAGATTGAATGGCTTGACCAGGTAATCGTCGGCGCCGCTGTTGAGCCCCTCGATCCGGTCGGAGATCTGGTCGCGCGCCGTCAGGATGATGACCGGCGTTTCCTTGGCGTTCCTGCGCAGGCTTTTCAGAAAGTCGATGCCGACGCCATCCGGTAATTGCAGATCGAGAAGGATGAGCCCGTAGTGTACCGAATTCGCAGCGTTTTCCGCATCTCCGAGGTTTCTGACCCAGTCGACGGCATGCACACTCGCGGCAATATGGTCGCGGACGGCGCTGCCGAGGGTGTCGTCGTCTTCGACCAGCAGAATTCTCACAGGTGCCTCGCAGTGCTCGGGGATGTCTGTCCTAGTATGGCGGGAGCTATGCGGTCAATCCGGGCGACAATAAGCCCTGTGCGATGTCGTTGCCGAGCGTTCGATATCCGCGACACGGGCGGCGGGCGTCACTGGACAGACAGCGGCGTCGCGGTTACTTGTCTGCTGCGGAAGAGTGGGGGCTCCCGTCACCGCTGTAACTTTAGACCGTGCCGGAGGAGGCTCATCATGCTCAAGGGAATTTCACCCGCTCTCAATGCAGACGTCCTGCACGCCCTGGCTTCCATGGGCCATGGCGACATGCTCGTGGTCGTCGATACGAATTTTCCGGCGGAATCGGTGGCGCTCGAAACGCGCCTTGGCCATCTGCTGCGGATCGACAACATCACGTCGCCGCAGGCAGCCGCTGCCATCCTGTCGCTGATGCCGCTCGACACGTTCATCGACGACGCCGCGACCCGGATGGAAGTGGTTGGCGCCCCGGACGAGCTGCCGGCCGTACAGGTCGAGATGCAGGCAGAGATCGATCGCGCCGAAGGCAAGCACTGGCCGCTTGTGCCGGTCGAGCGTTTCGCGTTCTATGAGCGTGCGAAGAGCGCCTATTGCGTCATCCAGACCGGCGAGCGCCGTTTCTATGGCTGCTTCACCCTGACCAAGGGCGTCATTCCGCCCGACGCGGCCTGAGGGTCGAGTCGTGTTGATCGTGCCCTGACTGCGGCACGCGACGGAGCGCCGGGGAGGCTGCGGTCAGCGCCGCGGAAGGGACAGGATGGCAAGGAAGTCGGAACCCCAGGGCAGGCTCGACGATGCGGCGAGGGCGGGCTGGCTGTATTATGTCGCCGGCCGGACGCAGGACGAGATCGCCGGTGCGATGGGGATTTCCCGCCAGTCCGCGCAACGGCTGGTGTCGCTTGCGGTTGCCGAGCGGCTGATCAAGGTGCGCCTCGACCATCCCATCGCCGCGTGCCTGCAACTGGCCGAGGACCTGCGCGCAAAGTTCGGCCTTGCCCATGTCGAGGTGGTGCCGAGCGATCCCGGATCGACCTCGACAACGGTCGGCATTGCCGAGGCGGCGGCAGCCGAGATCGAGCGCTGGCTGAAGCGGGTCGAGCCGATCGTGCTTGCCATCGGCACCGGTCGGACGCTGAAGGCGGCCGTCGACCAGCTGCCCGCCATCGATTGCACCCAGCATCGCATCGTCTCGCTGACGGGCAATATCGGCCCGGACGGCTCGGCCGCCTATTATAACGTCATTTTCAGCATGGCCGATGCGATCAAGGCCCGCCATTACCCGATGCCGTTGCCGGTCCTGGTATCTGCGGCGTCCGAGCGAGAGCTGCTGCATGCCCAGCCGATGGTACGCTCCACGCTTGAGATCAGCGCCATCGCCAACGTGACCTTCGTGGGTATCGGTGAAATGGGCGTCGACGCGCCGCTCTGTGTCGACGGCTTTCTCGGGCGGGAGGAAATGCTCGGTCTCATCGGCAAGGGCGCAACAGGCGAAATCTGCGGCTGGATCTTCGACGGCGACGGAAACCTGCTCGACAATGCGGTCAACGAGCGTGTCGCCAGCGCCCCAATCCCCAGCCGCGAGACGTCCACCGTCATCGGAATTGCCAAGGGTCAGCGCAAACTGGCGGCAACCAGGGCGGCTTTGGCGGGGCGACTCATCAACGGACTGATTACGGATGAGGCGACTGCCACGTTTTTGATCGATGGCTGAGCCAAATTTAATCCATTTTCTTCAACGACTTATTTTTACGTTCGGCGTCGCAGCAACGAATAGCCATTGACAAGATGTCGCATGCTATGAGTAATTGCCCTCGAGCTAAGCGAATGCTCATATTTTCTCTTCTGGGAGGAAGACCATGAAATTGAAGACTTTACTGCTGAGCGCATGCTCGGCATTGCTTTTTGCTGGCATCGCGTCTGCAGAGACGCTGACCATTGCCACCGTGAACAACGGCGACATGGTCCGCATGCAGAAACTCACGGATGATTTCAAGGCCAAGAACCCGGGCATCGACCTGCAGTGGGTCACGCTCGAAGAAAACATCCTGCGCCAGAAGGTCACGACCGACATCGCGACCAAGGGCGGCCAGTACGACGTTCTGACGATCGGCACCTATGAAGTTCCGATCTGGGCCAAGCAGGGCTGGCTCCAGCCGCTCGACAATCTCGGCGCCAGCTACGATGTGGATGACCTTCTTCCGGCAATCCGCAGCGGCCTGACCACGGACGGCAAGCTCTACGCTGCTCCGTTCTACGGCGAAAGCTCGATGGTCATGTACCGCAAGGACTTGTTCGAGAAGGCCGGCCTGAAGATGCCTGATGCCCCGACCTGGGACTTCATCGCGGACGCTGCCAAGAAGATCACCGACAAGAAAGACGAAGTCTACGGCATCTGCCTTCGCGGCAAGGCCGGCTGGGGCGAGAACATGGCTTTCCTGACAGCCATGTCCAACTCCTTCGGCGCTCGTTGGTTCGACGAAAAGTGGAACGCCCAGTTCGATCAGCCCGAGTGGAAGAAGACTCTCGAATTCTACGTCAAGATGATGAAGGAAGACGGACCTCCCGGTGCATCTTCCAACGGCTTCAACGAGAACCTCGCCCTGTTCCAGACCGGCAAGTGCGGCATGTGGATCGACGCAACCGTCGCTGCATCCTTCGTTTCCGATCCGAAGCAGTCCAAGGTTGCCGACAAGGTCGGTTTCGCCCTTGCTCCTGACAACGGTCTCGGCAAGCGCGGCAACTGGCTCTGGGCCTGGAACCTCGCCATCCCGGCTGGCTCGAAGAAGACGGAAGCTGCCGAGAAGTTCGTCGCCTGGGCAACCAGCAAAGAGTACACGAACCTCGTCGCTGAGAAGGACGGCTGGTTGAATGCACCTCCCGGTACCCGTGCTTCGCTCTATGCGAACCCGGAATACCAGAAGGCCGCACCGTTCGCCAAGATGACGCTCGACAGCATCAACTCGGCTGACCCGACGAAACCGACTGTCAAGCCGGTTCCTTATGTCGGCGTCCAGTTCGTCGCCATCCCTGAATTCCAGGGCATCGGCACTGCCGTTGGCCAGCAGTTCTCTGCAGCGCTTGCCGGCCAGGTCACGGTTGACCAGGCCCTGAAGAGCGCCCAGGCACTGACGACCCGCGAAATGAAGAAGGCCGGCTATCCCAAGTGATATCCCGACTGAGCTAAGGAGCGGGGGCGCATCTTGCGCCTCCCTCCCATCGGCCGCCGATTGCCTTGACGGTGCCCTGGCGGCCTTTTAATTTCCGCTGTTGCGGCCACTCTCCCCGCTTTACAAAAGATTGGTCCTTTCCATGGCGACCTTACAGACCCGTTCCGCTGCCCGCCTGATGATGGCGCCCTCCGTGATCCTGCTGTTCGCGTGGATGATCGTGCCGCTGGCGATGACGATCTATTTCTCCACGCTGAACTACAATCTGCTGATGCCGGGCGAACATCCCTTCGTCGGCCTGACCAATTACGAGTATTTCCTCACCGACCCCGCCTTCCTGCAAGCGCTCGTGAACACGCTGCTGCTGGTGGGTGGCGCGTTGCTGATCACCATCGTTGGCGGCATCGCCTTCGCTCTGCTGCTCGACCAGCCGATGTTCGGCCAGGGGATCGTGCGCATCCTGGTGATTGCGCCGTTCTTCGTCATGCCGACGGTGGCCGCACTGATCTGGAAGAACATGTTCCTCAACCCGGTCAACGGCCTCTTTGCCTACGCGGCGAAGGCGATCGGGCTGCAGCCCTACGACTTCCTCGCCAACGCGCCGCTGGCCTCCGTCATCGTGATCGTCGCCTGGCAGTGGCTGCCCTTCGCAACGCTGATCATGCTGACATCGCTGCAGTCGCTTGACGAAGAGCAGAAGGAAGCCGCCGAGATGGATGGCGCCGGCGTGGTGTCGAAGTTCATCTACATCATCCTTCCGCACATGGCGCGCGCCATCACGGTGGTCATCCTGATCGAGACGATCTTCATGCTCTCGGTGTTTGCCGAGATCCTGGTGACGACCAACGGCGGTCCGGGCACGGACAGTACCAACCTGACCTACCTCGTCTATTCGCAGGCATTGCTGCAGTTCGACATCGGCGGCGCATCGGCAGGCGGCATCGTCGCCGTGGTGCTGGCCAACATTGTCGCTATCTTCCTCGTCCGCATCGTCGGCAAGAATCTGGAGGCTTGAGATGGCTCGCAGTGTTTCCACCCGCCACAAGGTCATCGTCTCCGTCGTCGCCTGGGCGCTCGGTCTGCTGATCTTCTTTCCGATCCTCTGGACCTTCCTCACCAGCTTCAAGTCGGAAGGCGATGCCGTGGCATCGCCGCCGGTGTTCCTGTTCTTCCACTGGACGACAGAGAACTATGTCGAGGTGCAATCGCGCTCCGACTACTTCCTGCATTTCTCGAACTCGGTCATCATCGCCGTCGGCTCGACCATCCTCGGCCTGATCATCGCCGTTCCGGCAGCCTGGGCCATGGCGTTCTCGCCGACCAAGCGGACCAAGGACATCCTGATGTGGATGCTGTCCACCAAGATGATGCCGCCGGTC
>CAZZZI010000183.1:0-9381 GCA_964658415.1 uncultured Sphingomonas sp.
CGGTCTTGTCGGCGATCATGTGGTAGGCCGGCGATGTCGTGTAGGAGAGCACCATGGGGGCTTCGCCCTTGGTGAAGAGGTCGTAGGCTTCCGACCAGCCGGGGGTGACGGTCAGGATGCGTCCCTTCAGCTTCTTCCAGGCCTCCGCCGACTTGTCGCCATAGACCGATTTCACCCAGAGCAGCAGGCCGAGACCCGGCGTCGAGGTGCGCGGATCCTCGATGACGATCTTCTGCGTGGGATCGCCGTCGACCAGTTCCTTCATGCTCTTCGGCGGATTCTTGATCGCCTGCGTGTCGTAGACGACGGCGAAGTGGCCGTAGTCATAGGGAACGAAGACGTCGTCCTTGAAGTCGCCGGGCACCTTAAGGGCTGTGGTGTCGATACCGGCGGGCTCGAACAGGCCGGTGTCCTTGGCTTCGTCGACAAGATTGGTGTCGAGACCGAGCACCACGTCGGCCTTGGTGTCCTTGCCCTCGAGCTTCAGGCGCGACAGCAGGGCGACGCCATCGGTGACGGCGACATAGTTGACGGTGCAGCCGCAGGTCTTCTCGAAGGCCGCCTTGACCTTGGCGCCGGGGCCCCAGTCGGCGGTGAAGCTCTCATAGGTGTAGACGGTGAGCGTCTTGTCGGCTGCCTGGCTGGCAGTTGCGGTCAAAAGGCTCGCGCCGGCGGCCAGAATCAGGCCGGCCATCCATGTCGTCATTGATCGGGTGGGCATCGCAGCGCCTCCTCCTTGGTTTGTGTTGTCACGGAGAATAGGCGCTGTTGATTTCGCGCGTCTAATCCCTCCGCCGGTGTTAGCCGGATCAGGTTCCGCGGGTTGGCCGGTGAAGGCCTCTCAGCCAGATGTCCTGATGGACATAAGGCACCCCGTTAGAGCGACGAGAGATGTATCTGCGCGATCGGCCGATGGCAAGAGGGGCGTCTCCCCTGCCGTCAGCCGCCTTTCCCCTTATTCCGCAGCGTGGGCAGCGGCGGTTGGGTCGAGCTTTTTGGCAATGGTGGCGGTCGGCAGCTGGACGTTGCGCAGCGCGATGGCCGTGACCAGGCTGACAAGGCAGATAGCGGCTGCGGTCAGGAACAGCGGGTTGAAGGCGGCGGCATAGGCTTCCGCCACGGCCTCGCGGGTCGCCGGCGGCAGGGTTGCCATCATTTTCGGAGTCACCTCCTCGATATTGGCGATGCCAGGGATCGAGACGCCGACGTTGAGAAGCCGTGAGCCGATGATCGCACCGTAGATGGAGATGGCGATCGAAGCACCGCCCATGCGCGACAGGGTCACCGCGCCGGTGGCAGCCCCGATGTCGCGACTGGGTGCGGCATTCTGGATGCCGATGACCGGCACCTGCTGGGCAAGGCCGATGCCGATGCCATGCAGCAGCATCAGCGCGCCGATCAGGTAGACCGGCGTGCCGGCATGCACCTGCGACAGCGAGGCGAAGGCGACCATACTGCAGGCGGCACTGCCGATGGCGAAGGGCTTGTAGCGGCCGGTAGCCGAGATCAGCCGTCCGGCCGACAGCGAGCCGCAGACGATGCCGCCGGTCAACAGGATGAACAGCAGGCCGGCAACCGACGGCGACAGGCCGGTGGTCGTCTGCAGGAACAGCGCGAAGTAGTTGACCATGCCGATGGCAACCGCGCCACTGGTCAGCGACAGGATGAGCAGCAGCCCGAAGGTCGGGTTGCGAAACAGCTGCATCGGCACGATCGGCTCGGGCGCGCGGCGCTCGATCAACACCCAGGAGACGGCGCAGACGACGCCGAAGGCGATGATGCCGAGCACGGCCGGCGACGTGAGCGACCCGAACAGCTGGGTGCCGTCGGCGGCCAGCACGATGCTGGTGGTCGTCATCGCCAGCACGATGGCGCCGGCATAGTCGATTCGCGGCTTGCGGGCCGGCTTGCGATAGGGGAGCATGGTGATGAGACCGGCGAGCACGACGAAGCCGATCGGGATATTGACCAGGAAGATCGAGCGCCAGCCGAAGAGGTCGCTCATCGTGCCGCCGAGCACCGGGCCGATGGCGCCGGAGGCCATCAGCACGAGGCTGGAATAGCTCTGGTAGCGGGCGCGTTCGCGCGGCTCGAACAGGTCGGCGTTGATCGAGAAGATCGACACGAGGATGCCGCCGCCGCCGAGCCCCTGCAGCACGCGGGCGGCAATCAGCGTGTTCATGGAGACGGCGAGGCCGCAGATGGCGGAGCCGACGGTGAAGATGGCGATCGCCGTGATCATCACATATTTGCGGCCGAAGAGGTCGCCGAGCTTGCCATAGACCGGCATGACGGCACTCAGCGACAGCAGGTAGGCCGAGCCGATCCAGCCGAAACGCTCGAGATGGCCGAATTCGCCGACGATGGTCGGCAGCGCCGTCGAGACGATCTGGTTGTCGAGCATCGCCATGAACATGGCGACCATCAGGAATAGATAGAGGATCAGCCGCCGGCGGGGGTCCGTCACGAGAGGCGCAGGCACTGTTTGCATGTCCATGGTACGGGTATCCGAACGAGAATGGCAGCTATATGTGCCAACAGCATATATCTGTCAAGCGCATTTGAATGCATTCTGCATATTCAACTTTCCGCGAGGACCTGCTAGGGTGGTGGGATGACATCAGCGTTGAAGACAGAAGAGACAGGTTCGGCCGTGGCGCAGGAGGAGATGATCCAGCGCATCGGCCAGGTGATGACGCGGATGCGGCTGATGACCGGCCGGCGGATGATCAGCCGGCTGGCAATCCAGAACGTCGCGCCGGACCTGGAGCTTTCGCATCTCGACGTGCTCGATGCGGTGAGACGCGCCGAGGCGGCAGGCGAGGTGACCGTCGGGGCGGTTGCCGAGATCCTGCGCATCGATCCGTCAAGGGCAAGCCGGATCGTCGCTGAGATGGTGACTCGCGGCGTGCTCCGCCGCAAGGCATCGCAGGCCGATGCCCGGCGCATCGTCGTGGTGATGAGCGCGCTTGGCCAGCGGCTGCTGGCGGAAGTGCAGGCCCAGAAGCGGGTGCTGATCGGCGATATCGTCGGCAACTGGTCGGAGGACGATCTCGAAACCTTCTCGCGCCTCTTCGATGAGTTCATCGGCGGCTTCGAGCAGGCGTTTCAGGCGCGCTACCGGGATTCGGAAGGCTGATCCCGCCGATTTCGCCGATCGCCGCCCGTCGCTCTTCCCTATCGACCCGTCTTTGCGCTATGGGCATGGCCCATGACCTCATCCACCTTCACGATCCTGCTCGGCGGGGCGCTGCATCTGACCGAGCGGCTCAAAGCTGCGGTCGCGGATAGCCGCTTCATCGCTGCCGATGGCGGCATGCGCCATGCGCAGGCGCTCGGCGTGATGCCGGAGCTGTGGGTCGGCGATTTCGATTCCACCTCCGCCGACCTCGGCCTAGCCTTTCCCGACGTGCCCCGCCAGCCCTATCCGGCGGCCAAGGCCCAGACGGACGGCGAGATCGCCATCGAGGAGGCGATCCGCCGCGGCGCCCGGCGTCTGGTGCTCGCCGGTGCTCTGGGTGGAGAGCGCTCCGATCACGCGCTGGCGCTGCTGCTCTATGGCGTCAGCCTTGCGGAACAGGGGTTTTCGATGCTGCTGACCTCCGGCGAGGAGGAGGCGGTGCCGCTCATCCCCGGCGAGATTTCGCTCGACCTGCCGGCCGGCAGCCTGTTCTCAGTCTCCGGCTTCGACGCCCTCGATGGCCTGTCGATTGCCAATGCCCGCTATCCGCTTAACGGTTTCCATTTGCCGTTCGGTGCATCCCGCACCATTTCCAATGTTGCGGAAGGCACTGTTTCCTTCTCGCTTTCGAGCGGCAGGGCCATCGTCCTTGCGCGCCCCTATGACCTTTCCGGAGTCTGACCCTTGGCCCCTCCCATTCTGAAACTCGACGACATCTTTCTTTCCTTCGGCGGCGCGCCGCTCCTGGCCGGCGCCAATTTCCAGGTCGAGCCCGGCGACAAGATCTCGCTGGTCGGCCGCAACGGCTCCGGCAAGTCGACGCTCCTGAAGATCGCCGCCGG
This sequence comes from uncultured Sphingomonas sp., assembly GCA_964658415.1. GTDB lineage: Bacteria > Pseudomonadota > Alphaproteobacteria > Rhizobiales > Rhizobiaceae > Rhizobium. Next base: position 4,024 of record CAZZZI010000183.1, read on the forward strand.
CATGGTGGAAGCGCAGTCCGGCGAAGTGTTCCGGCATCCCTCGTCGACGATCCGCTATCTCGAGCAGGCCCCCGATTTCGGCGACCACAAGACGGTGCTCTCCTATGCCGAGGAAGGCCTGACGCTGGGCGACGACCCCTATCGCCTGACCTACCTGCTGTCGCATCTGGGCTTGACCGGCGAGGAAGACCCGAACAGCCTGTCGGGCGGCGAAGCCCGCCGCGCGGCGCTCGCCCGCGTGCTGGCGCCTGAGCCGGACATCCTGCTCTTGGACGAGCCGACCAACCATCTCGACCTGCCGACCATCGAATGGCTGGAAGGCGAGCTGCAGAAGACTCGCAGTGCCATCGTCGTCATCTCGCATGACCGTCGCTTCCTCGAGAAGGTCTCGACCGCCACCGTCTGGCTCGACCGCGGCACCTCGCGTCGCCTCGACAGGGGCTTTGGCTTCTTCGAGGCCTGGCGCGACCAGGTGCTGGAACAGGAGGAGCTGGAACAGCACAAGCTCGGCAAGCAGATCGAACGGGAAGAACACTGGCTGCGCTACGGCGTCACCGCGCGGCGCAAGCGCAACATGCGCCGGCTCGGCGATCTGCAGACGATGCGCGCAGACTATCGCGGCCACAAGGGGCCGCAGGGTTCGGTCAACGCCAACATTTCCGACGTGCAGGAGTCAGGCAAGCTGGTCATCGAGGCGGAGCTGATCACCAAGACCTATGGTGAGCGCAGCATCGTCGCGCCCTTCTCGATCCGCGTCCACAGAGGCGATTGCATCGGCCTCGTCGGTCCGAACGGCGCCGGCAAGACCACGCTCCTGAAGATGCTGACCGGCCAGTTGAAGCCCGACAGCGGCAAGATCAAGCTCGGCACCAACCTCGAGATCGCCACGCTCGACCAGAAGCGCGAGGATCTCGACCCGGAAGAAACGCTGGCCCATTATCTCACCGACGGACGCGGCGAAAGCCTGATCGTCAACGGCGAGCAGCGCCACGTCACCGGCTACATGAAGGACTTCCTGTTCGCGCCGGAGCAGGCCCGCACGCCGATCCGGAAGCTTTCGGGCGGCGAACGCGCGCGTCTGATGCTGGCCCGCATCCTGTCGCGGCCGACCAACCTTTTGATCCTCGACGAACCGACCAACGACCTCGACATCGAGACCCTCGACCTGCTGCAGGAAACCGTCGCCAGCTTTGCCGGCACCGTCATCCTCGTCAGCCATGATCGCGACTTCCTCGACCGCACCGTGACATCGACCATCGCGCCGATGAACCCCGATGCGCCCGATGGCCGCTGGATCGAATATGCCGGCGGCTACACCGACATGCTGGAACAGCGCAAGGGCGTCGCCGACGAATTGCGCAAGGCGGCCAAGGCCGAAAAGGCGCGGACCTCCGGCGGCTCCACCAGCGGTCAGGGCAGCAACAAGGGCAAGGCGAAACTTTCCTTCAAGCAGACCTACGCGCTCGAAAACATCCCGAAGGAAATCGCCAAGGCCGAAGCCGAGATCGCCGCGCGGGAATTGAAGATGTCGGACCCAAAGCTGTTTTCCAAGGATCCGGCGACCTTCAACGCGCTTGCCAAGGAAGTGGAAAAGCTGCGGGCCAAGGTGACGAAGATGGAAGAGGAATGGCTCGAGCTGGAGACGCTGCGAGAGCAGATGGGCGCCTGACGCCGCAATGACCGGTGGATTAGCTAATATTCCTCACCTCTGGATGGAACCTTCCCAGCGTCCGGTCATTCCATATGCGAAGTCGATACTGCAATGCGCTGTGCAAGCGCCTTCGACATCTTGGAACAGACGGCATTGTCGGGCTCGGCCAGCATAGGCGCCAACCGGCTGAAGGATTTGACGATGGACTGCAAAGTGTTGATTGTCGAAGACGAGATGCTGATCGCGCTCGATCTGGAAGACATGGTCGAAAGCAGCGGGCTGACCGTTGCCGGCATCGCCAACACGATGGCCCGCGCCTTGGCAGCAGCGCCCAATGCCGACATCGCCCTCGTCGACGTCAACCTGTCCGATGGTCCGACAGGCCCGGCCATCGGTCGAATGCTCGCCGAGCAGTACGGCATCGCGGTGATTTTCATGACCGCGAACCCGGAAGCTGTATCGGGCGGCATCTCGGGCACGCTCGGCGTCCTGCGCAAGCCGGTCCATCCGCGCATGGTCGCGCAGACGCTGAAATACGCCGTCGGCAGGCGTGCCGGCCAGCTGGCAGCGGTTCCGGCAGAGATGGAAGTCTTCGCCGCCTAAAATTTCAAACCGTTAAGTAGGACTCTTGTCAGCTGTCGCATCGACGCTGACAGGCAGCCTTATACCCGAGGCTCCACCTCTCAAAGATGCGGGTTGCGCGGCCGGTAGCGGTCGACGAGACGCTGGTTGATCTCCTTGGCGCCCGGCATGTTGGCGCTGCGGTAGACAGGCGCGTCGTTGCCGTCCTTCGAGAGCTCCGCAGCCACTTCCGCGAAAATCGCATTCAAAATCGTTGCGCCAATGGCAGTCGAGGCCGGTCCGACCCTGAGGTCGCTGCCCGGTATGTCCACCAGCGCGTCGCCCGGCGGCAGGCCGTTATCGAGCACGATGTCGGCGATATCGGCAAGCCGCCTGCGGCCGTTCGCGATTGCTGTCGAGTAGGCCAGCGAGGTGATGGCGATGACGGTGGCACCGATCTCGCGACCGTAATCGGCAGCCTCCGTCGGCGCCGCGTTGACGCCGGAGTTGGACGCGACGACGAGGACGTCCCCACGCTCCATCCTATAGCGCTCCAGCACCGGGCGGACCAATCCGACGGTGCGCTCGTACACCGAGCTGATGACCGCGCCCTCGTGCAGCATGGCCGAGCCGACCAGCACCGGAACGGTGATTGCGAGGCCGCCGGCCCGGTAGTGCACCTCCTCTGCCAGCATATGGGAATGACCGGTGCCGAACAGGTACACCCGGCGGTCCGCGCGCGCCGCCGCGCAGATGACGGCTGCGGCTTCCGCCATCGGTTCGGCCAGCGACTGGCGCAAGGCGTCGAGACGGGCAATCACCTCCCGGAAATAGGCATCGGCCGTCCTGGTCATTCCGCCGTTTCCCCTTCTGTCCTGCCGGAGGAAGGCACGCCGGCGATCCAGGTGGCTTTTGCCTCGATCGCGTCGCTGATGTGGACGAGGTCGGCCCGCGCGCCGGCTCCGAGATGGCCCCGATCGGCCAGTCGCAGGAAGCGGGCCGGATAGGCGGTCGCCATGCGCAGGGCTTCCGCCAGCGGCAGGTCCAGAATGCTGACCCCGTAGCGGATCGTCGAGGCCATATCGATGTCGGCGCCGGCCAGCGTTCCGTCAGCCAGCACGATCTTGGAACAGAAGCCGCCGGTCTTGCGATAGACGGTGCGGCCGTTCAGCTCGAAGCTGTCGGCGTCGGAGCCCACCAGCGGCATCGCGTCGGTGACGAAGAACAGCTTGCCTTCGCCGCGCTTGGCGCGAAGCGCGATGCGCAGGGCGCGGGGATCGACGTGATGGCCATCGGCAATGATGCCGCACCAGCTGCCGGGATGATCCAGCGCCGCGCCGACAAGGCCGGGGCCGCGGTGGCCGAGCTGGCTCATGGCGTTGTAGAGATGGGTGACGCCGCGGGCACCGGCGTCGAACCGGGCGTCCGCCTCATCGGCCGTGCAATCGGAATGGCCGATGCTGACGATGACGCCGCCTTCGTTCAATGCATGTACCTGGCGCGGGGTGACCTGCTCGGCGGCAAGCGTCACCAGCAGCGTGCCGATCGCCTCGCGCGCCCGGATGAAGGTTCTGACGTCGCTGTCCTCCACCGGCCGCATCAGTTCCGGCAGATGCGCGCCCTTGCGCGCCGGCGACAGGTGAGGGCCCTCGAGGTGAAGGCCGGCGACGCCTCTGTTGGCCGTGACGGCCTCGATGGCCGCTTCGATCGCCCGGGTCGTCGCCGTGCCGATATCGGTGATCAGCGTCGGCAGCAGCGCGGTGGTGCCGTAGCGACGGTGGCCCTCGGCAATTACATACATCGCGGCCGGGGTCGGGTCTTCGTTCAGCAGCTTGCCGCCGCCGCCATTGACCTGCGCGTCGACGAAGCCAGGTGCCAGCACGCCGCCGTCGAGCGCGACATGCTGCGCGCCCTCGGGCAGGCCGTTACGGCTGGTGATCCCGAGAACCCGGCCGTTGCCGACGATGAGCGCGCTGTCGTGGTGAAAGCGGTCGCCGTCGAAGATGCGGGCACCGGTAAAGACGGTATGGTCCATCACATCGTTTCCGTAACCTTGAGGAGATTGGCAGGCTTGTCCGGGTCGAACCCCTTGCGGCGCGTGACCTGCTCGATCAGGCGGTAGTAGCAGAGCAGCGAGACCAGCGGGTCGATGAGGCCGTTGCCGGTCGATGGCATCGAAAGGTTGATCCCCGGCAGCGGCGTCGTCGAGAAGGAGACGGCGGTGGCGCCCAGCTTCTGCAGGCGCTCCAGCGCCTGGGCGTTATTGGCAAAGGCGGCATCGTCCGGCGCGAAGGCGACGACCGGGAAGCCTGGCTGCACCAGCCGCATCGGGCCGTGCATCAGCTCGGCCAGCGAGAAGGCCTCGGCATGGAGGCCAGAGGTTTCCTTGGCCTTCAGCGCTGCCTCGAGGGCGATGGCGAAGGCCGGCCCACGGCCGCCGGTGTAGAGCGATCCGGCGCCGAAGAGCACGTCCTCGGCTTGTGCGCCATCGATGCCGGATGTGGCCGCCAGCGCCTGCGGCAGCCGGGAGAGGCCGTCCTGCAGCGCGGCGTTGCCGGAGACGGCTGCGGTCACGCCGGAGAGGGCCGCGACGGCTGTGATGAAGGATTTCGTCGCCGCGACGCTCTTCTCGGGGCCGGCATGCAGGTCGAGCACGATATCGGCCTGCCGGGCGAGCGGGCTGTCGGTGACGTTGACGACGGCGATCGTCGTCGCGCCGCCCTGCTTGGCTGCGGCCTGCAGCGCGATGATGTCCGGACTGCCGCCGGATTGCGATACCGTGAAGTGGATGCCGCCCTTCAGGCGCAACGGCGCATTGTAGACCGAGGCGATCGACGGGCCGATCGAGGCGACGGGGACGCCGCAGGAGATCTCGAACAGGTATTTGAAGAAGGTTGCCGCATGGTCGGACGAGCCACGCGCCGCTGTCGTGACGACCGAGGGGTTGCTTGCGGCGAACAGCCGGGCGATCTCGGCGAAAACGGGCTTTTCCTTCTCCAGCAGATCGGCCACCACCTCTGGCGACTGGCCGGCCTCGGTGAGCATCAGGGATTGCGTCATAGGTCGTCTCCAATTTTCAATTCGGCCACGAAATCATAGGCGTCGCCGCGATAATGCGATCTGGTGTATTCGACGACCCGCTGGTC
>CAZZZI010000184.1:0-9356 GCA_964658415.1 uncultured Sphingomonas sp.
ATGGGCGTCGGCGGCTCGCTGCTCGACGACTACATCTTCATCGACATCCACGACCACGAGACATCGGAATACCGCATCCTGTCGACCAAGGACCTGATGGCCGAGCCGAAGCTGGTGGCCGCCCGCGAGGAAGGCATCGAATACGAGATCACCGAGGGCGGCGACGTCTTCTACATCCTCACCAACGACGACGATGCGCTCGACTTCAAGATCATGCAGGCCCCGGTCGCCACGCCCGAAAAGGAACACTGGACCGAGGTCGTCGCCCACAAGCCGGGGACGCTGATCCTGTCGCACATGGCCTATGCCCGCCATCTCATCTGGCTGGAGCGCAAGGACGGCCTGCCGCAGATCATCGTGCGCGACCGCGAGAGCGGCGACGAGCATGCCATCGGTTTTGCGGAAGAGGCCTATTCGCTCGGCCTGCACGGGGCTGCCGAATACGACACCGACACCATCCGCTTCTCCTATTCGTCGATGACGACGCCGAGCCAGCTCTACGACTACAACCTAGTGACGCGCGAACGCACGCTCTTGAAGACCCAGGAAGTCCCGTCCGGCCACGATGCCAACGACTACATCACCCGCCGCGTCTTTGCGCCCGGCTGGGACGGCGTCGAGGTGCCGGTCTCGCTGCTCTACCGGGCCGACACGGTTCTGGACGGCACCGCGCCCTGCCTGCTCTACGGCTACGGCGCCTACGGCATGGCCATTCCGGCCGGCTTCAGCACCAATGCGCTGTCGCTCGCCGACCGCGGCTTCGTCTATGCCATCGCCCATGTCAGGGGCGGCAAGGACAAGGGCTTTGCCTGGTACGAAGACGGCAAGATGGACAAGAAGACCAACACCTTCAAGGACTTCATCGCGGCGGCCGATTATCTGAACGAGAACAAGTTCACCTCTTACGCGAAGATCGTCGCCGAGGGCGGATCGGCCGGTGGTATGCTGATGGGGGCAATCGCCAACATGGCGCCTGAGAAATTCGCCGGCATTATCGCCGCCGTGCCCTTCGTCGACGTGCTCAACACCATGCTCGACGACACGCTGCCGCTGACCCCGCCGGAATGGCCGGAATGGGGCAACCCGATCGACAGCCGCGAAGAATACGACCAGATCGCCGCCTACTCGCCTTACGACAATGTCGGCGAAAAGCCCTACCCGCCTATCCTGGCCCTCGGCGGCCTCACCGACCCCCGCGTCACCTACTGGGAGCCCGCCAAATGGGTCGCCCGCCTGCGCGAAAAGACCACCGGCGACGCGCCGATCCTGCTCAAGACCAACATGGACGCCGGCCACGGCGGGGCCTCGGGCCGGTTCCAACGGCTGGAGGAGATCGCGTTTGAGTATGGGTTTGCGCTGAAGGTGGTGGGGAAGATCTGAGGGGGCGGTATCTTAAGCGGCTCTAACGACCGATATTCTTATCACATCAGGACGCACCGGATCGGGCGACCAGCCTATCCGGTGTGCAAATCAGCTCTTGACGCTACGCCCGCTTGAGTTGTATATATGTGTAGTGATGTGGTGGTAGGGTGTGCCCCACGTTAAAAACTGAAATACCCGCTGACTGAGGTGGTGGTAGGGTGTGCCCCACGTAAAAAACTGAAATACCCGCTGACTGACAAGAAAAAGGCCTTCGGGCCTTTTTTTATTGCCGAGATTTTTCATGAAAATCATTAGGATAGTCAAACTCGAAGATGCATTTTTCCGAGAAAATAGCGATCTCATCGAAGCACTTCACACAGGGACCGGCGGCGATGTCACCGCCGAAAAGACCCGTGGTTACGGGGTTGTAACAGTGCGGATTGAAAACGGCATGCTTTTCGGAATTCCGCTCCGTTCCCATATCACGCACCGCTCAGCATTTATTACCATTGGCACCAAAGGGCTGGACTATACGAAGGCGGTTCTCATCAGGAATGAAAACCATGTTTCGCGGGAGGCCTTCCACATTCCCCAAGACGAATTTGTCAAAATCGCCGACAGGGAACTTCACATTCGCGAAAAGTTCGAGAAATTTATCAAGAAATACATCAAGGGCGCCAACTCCGGTGACAGCAACATCCTCAGAGAGTATCGGTTTTCGACCCTTCAGAATTACCACCCAGAGCTCAAAATCGTTCCCCCAGCTTGAGAGATCGCCAGCGTGCGGCAATCATAAGATTTTAGGACTGGGAGTATTGTGGCTGCCACACAACGCCTCAAAGACATGACCGTCTACGTCGCCCTTCTGCGCGCCATCAATGTCGGCGGTACCGGTTTGTTGCCGATGGGGGAGCTGAAGGAGATCTGTGTCGGGCTGGGGTTTGCCGATGTCGCGACCTACATCCAGAGTGGCAACGTGGTGTTCCGGTCGGCCCTGACCGAGACTGAGGTATCGACAAAGCTGGAGGCGGCGCTTTTCGAGCGGATGGGAAGGCCAGCGGGCGTGCTGCTGCGGAACGCCGCCGAGATGCAGGCGGTGGCGGGTCGCTCGCCCTTTGCGGACGCCGAGCCCAGCAAGGTCCTCATCACCTTCCTGCCGGCCCCGCCACCCGCCGACGCACTCGACCGGCTCGTGGCGCCGGGCGGCGAAACGGTGGTCGTCACAGGGCGCGAGATCTTCATCCACTATCCCGACGGCTCAGGCCGCTCCAAGCTCAAGCTGCCGGTCCTTGCGACCGGGACGGCGCGAAATCTGAATACGGTGCGCAAGCTTGCCGCGATGGCGGCAGCGGCCGAGGGGTAAGGCCGGACATCGGCGCCGTGCCGTCTGTCGACGGGCGCAACACCTTGCTCGGCGACACGCTGTCGCGGCTCTTCCCGGACGGCCAGATCTGGTCGTGCCGGCGCCATTGCCCGCATGTCAGCCCGCAAACATCGCTCCCAGCTCTTCGGCCGTGCCATTCGGGAAGGTGGCATGCAGGTGGGCGATGAAGGCGGAGACCTTGCTGCTCAGCAGGCGGCGGGAGCTGTAGAGGACCCATATGGCGGTCTCGGTCGGGCTGACACTGCCCCAGGAGATGAGGCGACCGCTGGCGAGGTCGCCTGAAATCAGCGACTTTGGCAGCAGCCCGGCACCGGCGCCGGACAGCACCGCATCGCGCACCATGATCATCGTCCCGAGCCGAAGGACGGGATCAGGCACAAAGGTCCGGCCGCCGATCGGATCGGTGGTCGTCCAGGTCGCGCGCATGCCGAAGGATTCCAGCACGACGGCGGCAAGCCGCGGCGGCTCACCACCAACGCCTGCCATCGGCGGCAGCAGCGTCGGCACGGCTGCCAGCAGCAAGTCGTCATGCAGAAAGCGGCGGCCGACCAGCAATTCATCCGGCGCGGGATTGACCCGGATCGCCACGTCGTATCCCTCCTCGACCATGTCGACATCGCGGTCTTCCGCCGTGACCTCGAGCCTCACCTCCGGATAGGCCTTGGCAAAACCGGCGGCGATCCGGCCCATCGCCATATGCGAGAACAGCACGGGCGCGCTCACCCGCAGGCGACCGCGCGGCTGTGCCGAACCGCTGCTCACCTCGTCGGCAGCCTGGGAAATCTCGGCAAGCGGGCCGCCGGTCTTTTCGTGCAGACGGCGCCCCTCATCGGTCAACCGCAGGGTCTTTGCACCGCGTTCGAACAGCCGCACGCCGAGGCCGAGTTCCAGTTCGGCAACGCGCCGCGACAACGTCGCCTTCGGCCGGCCGCTGGCCCGGCTGGCGAGCCCGAACCCTCCATGGGCGGCGACGAGGTTGAAATCCGAAATCGCAAGCAGGTCCATCGGCATCGTTCCATCAGCGAGACACCCCATCTATACTCCCGGACTACTTGCATGACAATGGATCGATTAACTTCAGATGGACATCACGGCGGCGCAATCACGCGACCGGCGGCGATCTCGAAAAGGAGTACGATCATGACCATTCTCGTTGTTGGAAGCACAGGAAACATCGGCAGACAGGTGGTGGCTGGCCTGGTCGCCAGGGGCGCCGATGTGCGTGCGCTGGCCCGCGATCCCGCAAAGACGCAATTCCCGGACGGCGTGACTGTCGTCAAGGGCGACCTGATGGATATCGACGCCATGCGCGCCGCGCTGACGGGTGTGTCGACGCTGTTTCTGCTCAACGCCGTGACGGCCGACGAAGTCACCCAGGCGCTGATCACCCTCAACCTTGCCCACGACGCCGGCATCGAGCGGATCGTCTACCTCTCCGTCATTCACAGCGACCTCTACAGCAACGTGCCGCATTTCACCGGCAAATTCATCGTGGAGCGGATGATCGAGCAGTTCGACATGGCGGCCACCATCCTGCGCCCCGCCTATTTCTTCGACAACGACGTGCAGCAGAAGACAGCGCTCCTCGACTACGGCGTCTACGGCATGCCGATCGGCGGTCGGGGCCTGTCGCTGGTGGCAACCAGCGACATCGCCGATCTGGCGGTCATCGAACTGCTGCGCCGCGAACAGGCCGCAACCCCGCTGCCGCGCACGACCATCAACGTCGTCGGCCCCGACAGCCTGACGGGCGAGCGGGTCGCTACGATCTGGTCGGACGTGCTGGGACAGTCGATTGCCTATGGCGGCGACGATGTCGGAGCGTTCGAAGCACTGCTGAGGCAATTTTCGCCGAGCTGGACCGCCTACGATCTCGCCCTGATGGTCCGTCGTTTCCAGAGCGACGGCATGATCCCCGAGGCCGGCGATGTCGAACGTCTGGAAGCCATCCTTGGCCGACCGCTCGTATCCTACCGGGCGTTTGCAACCGAAACCGCCGCCGCATGGGCAAAAGCCTGAAACCAGCCGCCATCGCATCCCCAACGTCACACCAAGGAGCTGAACCCATGAAGATTCTCGTCGTCGGCGCTACCGGGGGAACCGGTCAGGCCATCGTTCGTACCGCCCAGGAAGAGGGTCACAGCGTCGTCGCACTGGTGCGCTCACGGCAGAAGGCAGCGGCGCTCGCGGGAGCGGTGCTCTTCGATGGCGATGCTCGCGACGAGGCGGCGCATTTTGCCGCTTTGGAGGGCTGCGATGCGGTGATCAGCGCACTCGGCACCGGCATCGGGCCGGTCAAGGAAATCACGCTGCTGTCCCAATCGACGGCAGCGCTGATCGCAGCGATGAAACGCCGGGGCGTGCCGCGTCTTGTCTGCATCACCGGCATGGGCGCCGGCGACAGCAAGGGCCATGGCGGCTTTGTCTACGACCGGCTGATCCAGCCAATCCTCCTCAGAAAAGTCTATGAGGACAAGGACCGGCAAGAGGCGGCTATCCGCGCGAGCGGCCTCGACTGGGTGATCCTGCGGCCTTCCGTGTTGAACGACAAGCAGGATTTGCAGGCGGTACGGGCGTTGACCGATCTGTCAGGCTTCCACGGCGGATCGATTTCGCGGCGCAGCGTGGCAAGGTTCGCGGTGAAGCAATTGACCGAGGATCGGTGGCTCCGACAAGCGCCGGTGATCTCCGCCTAGCAATGCCAGGGTCACTTGCCGACGTTGCCCTCGACGCCTGCCCCTATGCCCGCTCCTCCCAGATCAGCGCCAGCTCCACCAGCGTCTTCACGGCCTTTTCCATGTCCTGACGGCTGCCCCATTCCGAGGGCGCGTGGAAAACGTGGCCGCCGGCGAAGACGTTGGGGCATGGCATCCCCATGAGGACAGGAGCGAGCCATCGGTGCCGCTCGTGGATTTAACAGTCAAGTCGTGCTATGCTTGATGCCGACAAAAGAGCGGCGCGATGCAGTCGACGATAGAGATTGATGACAGCCTGCTGGAAACGGCCCGCTCGCTATCCGGCATCAAGGATACGGTGCCCCTCGTCCGACAAGCATTGGAAACGCTCGTCCGCGTCGAAGCCGGAAGGCGATTGATCGCTCTTGGCGGCAGCATGCCCGACGCCGAGGCCGCACCCAGGCGACGGAGCGCGCCAGCGGCGTGATCCTCGCCGACACCTCCGTCTGGATCGACCACTTACGGCGTGCCGATCCGGAGTTGCGTCGGATCATTGAGAACGATGCCTTGCTGTGCCATCCTGCTGTCATCGGTGAAATGGCGCTGGGCAGTCTCGCCGGCTCCCCTCGTTCAGCCTCTCACTCCCCTCATTCCTGTGCTCGTCACAGGAATGAGGGAGGTTTGGGGTGGCTGCGGTGGCGCGGCGCAAATCTTCACATGCCTCGCACTCTGCCAGAGTGATCGACACCATCCGCACAGCTGCTTCAGCCGGGCAAGGTCCCTCTCGCCCTACGCCCGCTCCTCCCAGACCCGGGCCAGCTCCACCAGCGTCTTCACGGCCTTTTCCATGTCCTGGCGGCTCACCCATTCCAGGGGCGAATGAAACGCGTGGCCGCCGGCGAAGATGTTGGGGCATGGGAGGCCCATGAAGGACAGGCGCGAGCCATCGGTGCCGCCGCGGATGCTGCCGCGCACCGGCTCCATACCGGCACGGCGTATGGCTTCGACGGCGTTGTCCATGATCTCAGGATGGCGGTCGAGCACCTGCTTCATGTTGCGGTACTGCTGCTTGACGGTGAATGTGTGGGTCGAGCCGGGATAGTCGGCGATGACGGTTTCGGTGAGGGTTTTCAGCATCGCTTCCTTGGTCGCGAGGCCCTCGTCGTCGAAATCGCGGACGATAAGGCTGACGGTCGCCTTTTCCATCGAGCCCGTGATGCCGAACGGGTGGACGAAGCCCTCCCTGCCCGAGGTGGTTTCGGGTGCCTGGTCCCTGGGCAGGCCGGCGACGATAGCGCCGGCGATCTTGATGGCGTTTTCCATGCGGCCCTTGGCAAAGCCCGGATGGATGGCAACGCCCGCAATGGTGATCTCGACGCCATCGGCGGAAAAGGTCTCGTCCTCGATATGGCCGGCGGTCTCGCCATCGACGGTGTAGGCGAAGGCGGCGCCCAGCTTCGCAAGGTTCACCTTGTCGGCGCCGCGGCCGACTTCCTCGTCGGGCGTGAACAGCAGCTTGATGGTGCCGTGGCGGATATCGGGATTGTCGATCAGCGTCTGGGCCGCCGTCATGATCTCCGCCAGGCCCGCCTTGTCGTCGGCGCCGAGCAGCGTCGTGCCATCCGTGGTGATGAGGTCGTTGCCGATCTGGTCGGCCAGCGCCTTGTGCTCGGCGACGCGGATGACGCGCGAGGGATCGCCAACAAGCGTGATGTCGCCGCCCTGGTAGTTGGCAACGATCTGCGGCTTGACATCCGTCCCGGTGAAATCGGGGGCTGTGTCCATGTGCGAGCAGAAGCAGATGACCGGCACGTCCTTGTCGGTGTTGGCGGGCACCGTGGCGTAGACATAGCCGTGCTCGTCGAGATGGGCGTCCTTGAGGCCCATGGCCAGCAGCTCCGTGACCAGCAGGCGGCCGAGCGTCTTCTGTTTCCCGGTCGTCGGCTGGGTCGAGGAACTGGCGTCGGATTGGGTGTCGATGACGACATAGCGGAGGAAGCGGTCGGTCACGGTATCGGTCATGGTGTCCAGTCCAGTGAGTGCGTATAGGCCGACCTTAGCCTGCGGGATCGGCGGCGTGAATCGTTTTTTGCCCGGTCCTGTGCCTTTTGCCACCGGCAGCCGCCGCTGGCGGTGATGGACGAGTGCCGCGCCGGTTCCCGTGAGGCGGGATTGCGCCGCGCTGACAATTCCGCTTGATCGGAATGCGGATTTGCGGCCTCTAGACAGCGAGCGAGGAAACGCGACGGAGCGAGCGTGGTGAGAACAGGGATTTCTACCGGCCTGAAGGGATCGACACTGGCCTTGGCCTTGGCCTTGACGCTGTCACCGCTTGTGGCAAGGGCCGACTGGCAGGCCGTCGAAACGATCAGGCCCTATGCCATATCGGGTAAGACGGCGCCCGAACTCTACGCATCGATCGGAGCGCGCGGTCCGGCGCTCGGAAACGGACGGGTGATCGCCCATACAAGCTTCAAATTGACCTGGACGCGCAACTACCAGCCGCAGGCGTCCTCCTGCGTCCTGGTATCGGCCGTGCCGAAGCTGACGATCATCTACACGCTTCCAAAACCCTCCTCGCCGCTGCCGCCAGCCGTGAATGCCAAATGGCAGACCTTCATATCCGGCGTGGCGGCCCATGAGCGCGTGCATGGCGGTTTCATCCGCGACATGGTGCACGAGATCGAGGCGACCAGCATCGGCTTCACCGTCGCCAACGATCCCGACTGCACCAAGATCCACATCGAGCTTACCAAGCGGCTCGGCGAAATCTCCGCCCGCGAACGCCAGCGCAACCGCGACTTCGACAAGGTGGAAATGGGACCGGGCGGCAAGATCCAGCAGCTGATACTGGCGCTGGTGAACGATTAGGCTGGGTCTTCGGGCTGGATCAGGCCGAGATGGCCGAAGACAACCCGCCGTGGCGCGGTCACGCGGCGTCATCCGGCAGCGCGTCGATCCATTTCTCGAGCTCGTCGGCCGAGAGGCGTGGTCGCGGATCGTCGAGCGATGCCTGCACGCGCGCCCGGATGGAGGCGATGCGCGCGGCACCGTCCTCATCCTGCTCGGCGAGCGCCCGCATGGCGGCCTGAACCACATCGCTGGCGGAGCCGTAGGCACCTGCCTCTACCCGCGCATTGATGGCGTCGACGACTTCGGCGGGAAGCGAGATGCTCAATGTCTGGTTCATGGCCCGGGCGCCTCGTGATCGCTAAAGCTAAGGTAAGACGAAACATAGAGCCGAACAAGCGCCCTGAGCCGCCGCCCGGCATCCTCGGCCTCTATCTATGAGCACATAGCTTCGCGACAGCACCCTCTTTTTCGCTGCCGCCACCGCAACCGCGACAAGTTAGAAATGGGAACCGGCGGCAAGATCCAGCAGCTGATACTGGCGCTGGTGAACGATTAGGCTGGGTCTTCGGGCGGGATCAGGCTGCTGTCGGTGAACAGTGAATCTAGTCGCGGCCGGCGGAGAAAAGATTGGTGATCCAGATGCCGTCCGCATCGACGCGTTAAAAGATGACGACGCGCTTCTCGAAAACGGCCATTCTGATGCCGGCACCGAGGCCTTCCCGTGGCACACCAGCCCTCGGCGCGTCGCCGATACGCTCGCATCGCGCATAGAGGCGATCGACATAGGCTTGCGCCGTCGCAATATTCTGACTTCGGTCGAGGACATAGGCGGCGATATCAAGCAGATCAGCGTCGGCCGGCGGCCGGTATTTCACGACTGGGCGATCCGTGGATCACCGTCGACTTTCGAAGCAAGCCTCAATATGCGCTTTGACTTCCTCGCCTGTCAGATCGGGTCGGGGATCGTGGAGCGATGCCTGGACGCGCGCGCGGATGGAGGCGATGCGCGCGGCACCGTCCTCATCCTGCTCGGTGAGCGCCCGCATGGCGGCCTGAACCACATCGCTGGCCGAGCCATAGGC
>CAZZZI010000185.1:0-9153 GCA_964658415.1 uncultured Sphingomonas sp.
CCAGCGTCCGCGTCAAGGACGCGCTCGACATGATCAATTCGCTGGTCGCCCAGCTGGCCACCGCCATCCGTGCCGCCGCCTCGATCGCGCTGATCGCCTCCGTGCTGGTGCTGGCCGGCGCGCTGGCTGCCGGAAACCGGGCCCGGACCCACGATGCGGTGGTGCTGAAGACGCTGGGGGCGACCCGCGCCATGCTGATCCGCGCCTTCACTTACGAATACCTGATGCTCGGCATCGCGACGGCCGTCTTTGCGCTGGCCGCCGGATCGGTGGCCGCCTGGTACGTCGTCAGCCGCATCATGCACCTGCCGTCGAGCTTCCTGCCGGATGTCGCCTTCTCGACCATCGTCATCGCCCTGGTGCTGACGGTCGGCATCGGTCTGATCGGCACCTGGCGCATTCTCGGCCAGAAAGCAGCACCCGTGCTGCGCGAACTATGAGGCGCACGATTAACCCGGGCGCCAAAAGCCTTAAGGTTACATCGATTTAACCCGATTCGAGGGCCGGGGCTCTTGTACGCGCGGCAGGAAAGCCTCATATTCTCGTCAGGCATGCTGGAGCTCCGCAGCGGCGCCCGGGACTGAAGTGCCCGACACCGTCATTCATTCGGAGCTTGAAAGAGGAAAACATGGCTGACTTTCGTAATTTCCCCAACCGGGCAACCGGTGCGCAGTCGAGCGCGATGATCGACGAGGGCCTTCGCAGCTACATGCTGAAGGTCTACAACCTGATGGCGCTCGGCCTGGTGATCACCGGCCTTGCCGCCTACGCGATGATCGCTGCGACGACCACCAACGACCCGGCCCAGGCTGCGGCTAATTTCCACGGCGTCATGCTGACCAGCGCCGGCGTCGCCGTCTACGGCTCGCCGCTGAAGTGGGTCATCATGCTCGCACCGCTGGCGGCCGTTTTCTTCCTGAGCTTCCGCATCAACAGCATGAGCGTCTCGGCTGCGCGCACGACCTTCATGGTCTATGCAGGCCTGGTCGGCCTGTCGCTGTCGTCGATCTTCCTGGTCTACACGACCGGTAGCGTCGTCCAGACCTTCTTCATCACGGCTGCCGCCTTCGGTGCCTTGTCGCTCTACGGCTACACCACTAAGCGCAGCCTGTCTGCCATGGGTTCGTTCCTGATGATGGGCCTGTTCGGCATCATCATTGCCTCGGTCGTCAACATCTTCATGCAGTCCTCGGCCCTGCAGTTCGCCATCTCGGCCATCGGCGTCCTGGTCTTCGCGGGCCTCACGGCCTACGACACTCAGCGCATCAAGGAGATGTATTTCGAAGCAGATGACAGCGTCGTCGCCGGCCGCAAGGCCATCATGGGCGCCCTGACCCTCTACCTCGACTTCATCAACCTGTTCATGTTCCTGCTGCAGTTCATGGGCAACCGGAAGTAAAAGAGGTGCATTCGGCTCTTGCCGATAGGGTTTGATATATTCGTATGAAACGGGGGCGCACAGCCCCCGTTTTGCTTCTTGCGGTAATAACCACGAGCGCCAACGCCGCCGGTCGGGAGTTCTGAACAATACGGCGATGTTCGGGTGCTCAAAGCAACACGACGTTTCTAGTGGCCTGGTTTAGCGGACGCAATTCTGAGATGTGCCGTTGATGACCGTGACACCTGAGTTGGCGGTGCCTGCAAGCGTTTTGAACCCTATCGCAGAGACAGTGCCTGCGGTCGCGTTTGAAACATCCATGATTTCACTCTTCACGATACTCCAGTGCCCCGGAGGGGCGTCGTCGAACGTCATGACCCAAGGAAACCGTCCGCGAAAAGTTGCGATGATGTCAGTGTTTCCATCTCCAAGCGCGTGTGTGTCACCCGCAGCTTGGCCATCTGGCAGCACCACTTTCACGATGCAAGCGAACGCCCCAACCTTAGGATCGTGTCTCGCTTCATTGTCGCCGTCAAAGTGATAGAAGGATAGGTTGGGGTTTAGACCGCTGACGCCGAAGCTCGCATTCGTCCAGATGACGGCACCATTGTTGGCGTTGACTCCATGGTAAACATCATAGGCCTGCGCCGAGTTCACGGCGCCGAGCCCCGCAAAAGTGGCGAGTGTGACCGCGAACAAGCGATGACGGGGGGGGCTGATCTCCATTTAAGATCTTCCTTTTCACAAGAGGGATTGATCGCTCACCGCACCATGCGGAGAGCGTTGCCCGGCGAGGTCGTCGCTGAGCGTTAAGGTGCAGCGATAATGTCGCCCCATGGTCTGGGGTATGCGGAGTGCGTCCGGATCGAGCAGGGTTAGGTGCCGGTCAAGGAGTTGCCGATTCGATCATCGGCCGTTCGACTGCTTCTCGGGGTTTGGCCGGTACCTGCCCGACAGGCAGGTTCGGGACGGCGGCAACCGGGCCGCCGTCCCGAGGATCAACCGACGGTGATCACGTTGTTGAGGCCGAGAGTGGCTGTGCGTGACGCCAGCGCTCCGCCATAGGTGACCTCGACGGCCTTACTGACATCCTCTATGTCCATGACTTCGCCGGTCTGATAGTTGCCGAAAATGACCCAGTAGTTCGGATGTGGCGTGAAAACCGCTGTCATGTTCGGTGCGGCCTGAACCGCGAATGTCCCAGACCCGGCCATGCCGACGCCGACGGATGTAAGGCTCGGCGCGACGTTGGGCAGCTGCTGGATCGTCAGTGAGCCAAGCGCTCCGGTATTACCGGAATGATCGAAGGTCGTGGCGCCGATCTTGTCCTTGGTCAGTTGGACGAAGTTCTGTCCATTGGGGTCGGCAGGCCTGTGCTGTTGTGCCGCGAACTTGATGCCAGCCTGCAACACCCCGCTCTCCGACCAGAAGAAGCTGTAATCGAGCTCCCAGGTGAAGGTAACCGAGCTGAAGGTTGCCGTCGGGCGGGCAAACCAGGCGAGCGAGAAGACATTGCCGGGGATCGTCGTCGGTGGCGGCTTCTGGAAGACTGCGAAGCTGCCGGACATCTGCGAGTTGTTGATGCACGTCAAAGAGTAGGTCGTCATTGTCGTTGCCTTTCGTTTCGGGAAGTCCCCTGTGATCAAGAGGCCGGCACCGCCCAGGGGGAGGATGCGGTGCCGGCCCGCCTCGCCGCTCCAGTCGTGCGGAGCATGGAAGCGGCGAGGATGCCCGGCTCGGTGGCGGAAGCCGGGCAAGCGGAATGGGTTGCTAGGAAAGCTGGACGAACCTGGTGTTCATATCGACGGAGACTTCGGCCGTTGCGGTGGGGCGGTGCTCGATGTCCCCTGCCGGAATATGACCAGACTTGACGCGTTCACATCGGAAAAAAGGGGTTTCAGCAGCTGATAAGGGGTCCCGAACGAAACCGTGGCAACGGAAGACAGATCGGGTGTCAGCGTCAGTGCCGCCTGGCCCGGGGGCTGCAGGACAAGTATCGAGCCGGGACCGACAACGAGGCCGATGCTGGTGTCGGATGGAACGACAGCCGTGAATGTGACCTGGATGCTGCCTGCCGTGCCGCCGGCGGCCGGGCTGACCGAGAAGGCGCCGTCCACCCAGTCGATGGCCACGATATCGCCCAGCGCAACCGGAATATGGGCGGAGGTCGTCGGGTTTGCCCCCGCATGGACGGCAAACAGCGACAGCGCAGCACTACCGCCCGGCCACGTCATCGTGGTCGTTTCCCCTTTGCTCGTTGGCTCTGAGACCAGCGCTTGGCGGGTCTGGGAATTCACGGAGGGACTGGTGAGAGCCGGTGGATAGACGTTGAAATAGCTGTCCCCGACCAGGCTCGAGTTGTTGGTCGCCGTCAGATGGAAGGTAGTTGCGGCAAGCGCTGGCGTTTCGGTCGACACGGGTAAGGGCTCGCTCGGCATGGGTCGCCTCCTATCGTCGTTGGAGTTGGGACAATTGAATTGCTTGGGCTTTTCCCGATTTGTTGAGATGGATATTAGCCATCCTCCCGCCGTTGTCCTTGGATGCCCGTCCCGAAAACTTGGACAGGCGTCCCAAACGGAGGGCAGCGTCAGCCCCTGCCCAGCACCAGAAGCCAGTCTGCGAAGGATGGGCCGCGAGAGGCGGAGACGGACAGGCCGTCGAAGGCTTTGGTGTCGCCGGCGCGGGCCGCGGCCCGGATATCGCGCGGCGAAAGACCGAAACTTTGCCGGATCAGCCGGCTGAAATGCGCCTCGTCGGAAAAGCCCATTTCAAAGGCGATGTCGCCGATCCGCCGGTCGGCGCGTCTGGGGTCGGCGAGCGCCTGCAGCGAACGGCGCAGGCGGCGGCCGCGGATATAGGTATCGACACCGCCGCTCGCCTCGAACTGGCGGTAGAGTTGGCTGCGCGACACCCCGACATCGCGCGCCAGTCGCGCCGAGGTCAAATCCTTGGAATCGATGTTGTTCTCGATGTGCCGGCGCAGCCGACGGCCAAGGTCGCCCCGGGTCGTCCTCGGCGCAGCCGTCGGAGCGGAGCCGAGGCACCAGCCGAGCAGGTGGGGAAAGCAGGCACCGAGGGCATTGACCTCGAGCCCGCTGACATAAGGCGAAGCCTGCCAAAGGCTTTCGACGAGCCCTCGCAGGAAAATGCCCATCGCGGTATTGCCTTGGAAAATGCGGCACGGCATCGGCGACAGGGAGGCCACGGCAGCCGGCAACTCCGCGCGCGGAACGATCAGGTGCATTGCGTCTGCAGCCACCATGGCAAAATGCAGCGGCGACGAGAGGTCGCTGACGGCCACGTCGCCCGCGCGCAGCCGCCGGACAGCCCCGCCGACGGCAACCCCTCCGCTCACCACGCAGGAAACGACGACATGGTCGAGATCGTCGAGCGCCAGCCGGCGTTGATCCCGGAGATAGCGGCCGCGCCCGGCAAAGCTGCGGCAGAGCAGGAAGGTGCCGAAATGCCGGACAACGAGATCCGCATCGAAGCCGCTTGCGAGGATTTGTCGAGGCTGGGGGGTATCGAACAGGAGGGAGAGAACGGCCCGCCAGGCCGCAAAGGGATCGTCGGTATCGGCCGTGGTAAAATGCAGGCCGGCGACCGCACCCGGGGGCAGAGCAGGAGACTGCATTTGGGTTGTTGGCGCCACGGCATGATTCCACGGGATCATATGCCGTAGGATTACAATCCTATTTTACTGACATCAAGGGTAGAAGAGAAGTTATATACACTTTTAACGAGAAGTGCATGGCACGCTAAGCGATTTTTGGAGAGGATTGACACGCGGATGCGCTACGGCGCGATTTGTTGCGGGAGATAGACGTTCGAATTAGGATTTTGATCCTTTCCCTGCCTCTTCCAAAAAACGGAACGACAGGCGACGGGGCCGTATACGGAAGCGCCGGGAAGCGCCGTCTGCCAGCCTTGCGCCTGAGGTCCCGGCAGAAAACCGACATCCGCCGAAACTCTTTGTGCGTCCCCCACGTACCCGCACCTATGGTGGCAATCCGAACGGAGATACGCATTGAAGACGGGCATTATTCTATTGAGCGCTGCAACTGCAATATGTTGGAGCCTGGCCTTTTACCTCGTCTATCATAGCCATTAGGGCGCTCAGGCGTTTCACAGAGACATCGAAAGGATCGCGCGGCGCCGAACCGTCACTTCTCGACGAGCTTCAGCGTCTTGTCGAACACCTTCAGCACTTGTCTGAGTTCATGGCCGCGCTTCAGGATCATACCGTTCGTGTTAATGACGGCATAGGCACCCTGTTTGGCGGCGAGCTTCGGATCCTTCTCGATGCGAAACAGGGGCAACTCGCCGGAGCGCTTGAAAATGGAGAAAACTGCCTTCTCCTTGGTATGGTCGATGGCATAGTCGCGCCATTCGTTCTCGCCCACCATCCGGCCGTAGATCCACAGGATAGCGTCGAGTTCCCGGCGATGAAACGTCACCGGCAGGACATCCTTGCTTTGTTTGTATTGGGTAATATCGACGACAACGGACGAGCTACTATCGACGCTGTTGTTCTGGCCGCGTCGCAAATCCGGCTGATCAGTCATCAATTCCTCGAAGCCTCCGCATGACAGCAGAGTGACAGTGTCGCCCCACAACTGCAAAATTGCAAGATGCCGGCCGCGCGGATTTGCGCCGGGACATCGCCGCTGCCTCGGGCGGCAGGGCATCGCAGTGGCAGGAGTTGGAATGCTGCTAGTCGTCGGCGCCCATCGTCATCACCGTCGCGCCGATGATGGCCGACGGATCGCCCGTCGCCGTCGAGGTTTGCAAGAGGATGGCGAGGCCCTTGCGACCCTCCTTGTCCATCACGTTGGCGGGCAATGTCAGATGCATCGGCTGACCCTCCCACATGCCGACGGTTTCGACGTCGGAAACGCTGTGCATGTACATGATCTGCTGGCCGATGTTTTCGCCCTTGGTCACGTCGACGCGCTGTTCCCGGTCGAAATAGGCGACCACGACATTGGCCTTGCCCATGCCGGCGGCGATGTTGATCTCCAGTTCGTCGCCCTTCATCGCGGCGCTGACCGGAACCTTCAGGCCCTGTCCGGCACGCGCGAGGTCATCCATCTTGACGTTGATCGCCCCGAGATCGGCGCCGTTCAGGTGATCCCGGCCATTGATGACCGCCTGGGGCGTGTAGACGCTGCTGCGGCCGAGCGTCCGCGCATAGGCGTATTGCCTGGCCGTATTGTCCTTGGACGACATGGTGTCGTTCCAGCCGAGATAGTTCCAGTAGTCGATGTGATAGGCGAGCGCCACGACGTCGCCCTGGGAAATCAGCTGCTGCAGCGCGGCATCGGCCGGCGGGCAGGAAGCGCAGCCCTGCGACGTGAACAACTCGACGACGCCCTTCGGCTTGTCCGCCTGCTGCGCATGCGCAGCGCCCGTCAACGCAACGCCAGCCAGCAGGGAGATCAGCAACCGGGACATGGAAATATACCTTTTTCAGACATGGTTAGCCAACTTGTTGGCCTGCATCTAGCCTGACAAACCTGAAACAAGAGATAATGGCTCGCCGCCGCTCCGCAAAGTCACGAAGGGGTGAGACGGACGCGAACAGTGGCAAAGCGCTACACTTCACCGTGAAAGAAAACGCCGCCGGAGATCGCTCTCCGGCGGCGTTGTGGATCGACTGGAATGCGATCAGGCGGCGAGGTCGCGTAAGACCGTCTGCAGGATGCCGCCATTGTTGAGGTAGACGACCTCGTCGAGCGTATCGACGCGGCTGATCAGCGGCACGTTTTTCACCGTGCCGTCGCCGTAGGTGATGACGGCGGTCTTCTTTTCGCGCGGCTTGATGTTCTCGAGACCTTCGATGGTGACGGTCTCGTCGCCCTTCAGATCCAGCGAGGCCCAGGTCGTGCCCTCTTCGAAGACGAAGGGGATGACGCCCATGCCGACCAGGTTCGAGCGGTGGATACGCTCGAAGGACTGGGCGATGACGGCCTTGACGCCGAGCAAATTGGTGCCCTTGGCAGCCCAGTCACGCGACGAGCCGTTGCCGTATTCGACACCGGCGAAGATGACCAGCGGCACGCCTTCGGCCTTGTACTGCATGGCCGCGTCGTAGATCGATTCCTCTTCCTTCGACGGGTAGTGGATGGTGTAGCCACCTTCCTTGCCGTTCGGGCCGAGCATGTGGTTGCGGATGCGGATGTTGGCAAAGGTGCCGCGCATCATCACTTCATGGTTGCCACGACGCGTGCCGTACTGGTTGAAGTCGGCAACGCCGACATGGTGTTCCAGAAGGTAAGCGCCGGCTGGCGACGCCGCCTTGATCGAACCGGCCGGAGAAATGTGGTCGGTGGTGATCTTGTCGCCGAACAGGCCGAGAACGCGGGCACCCTTGATATCGGAGATGCCGGCGCCGCTCTTGCCCATGCCTACGAAGTAGGGCGGGTTCTGCACATAGGTCGAATTGTCGTCCCAGGCATAGGTCTGGCCCGGAGGAACCTGCACGGCCTGCCAGTTGACATCGCCCTTGAACACGTCGGCGTACTTGGTCTCGTAGAGTTCGCGGGTGACGTATTTCAGGATGAATTCCTGGATTTCATGCGAGGTCGGCCAGATGTCCTTGAGGAACACCGGGCTACCGTTCTTGTCGGTGCCGAGAGGCTCGTTGGTCAGGTCGATCTGGACCGAACCGGCAAGCGCGTAGGCGACGACCAGCGGCGGCGAGGCGAGATAATTCGCCTGGACGTCGGGCGACACGCGGCCTTCGAAATTGCGGTTGCCGGAGAGAACGCCGGCGGCAATCAGGCCCTTGTCGTTGATGGTCTTGGAGATCGGCGCCGGCAGCGGGCCGGAATTGCCGATGCAGGTGGTGCAGCCGAAGCCGACCAAGTTGAAGCCGAGATGGTCGAGATCGGTCTGCAGGCCGGACTTTGCCAGATATTCCGCAACCACCTGGCTGCCCGGTGCGAGCGAGGTCTTCACCCAGGGCTTGGACGTCAGGCCCTTGGCAACAGCATTGCGGGCGAGCAGGCCGGCTGCGATCAGCACCGACGGGTTGGACGTGTTGGTGCAGGAGGTGATGGCGGCAATCGCCACGTCGCCATGACCGAGGTCGTAGTCCGTGCCTTCGACAGCGTAGCGCATGCCGAGCTGGCCCGGCTTCTTGTAGTCGGCTTCGAGCGCTGCGGCAAAGCCGGCGGCGATGCCTTCGAGCGGAACGCGGCCTTCCGGACGCTTCGGGCCGGCCATGGCAGGCACGACGTCGCCGAGGTCCAGTTCCAGCGTGTCGGTGAAGACCAGCTCGGAGCCGTCATTGTCGCGCCACATGCCCTGCGCCTTGGAATAGGCTTCGACGAGCGCGATTCGGTCGGTGGTGCGGCCGGACATGGTGAGGTAGTTGATGGTTTCGCCGTCGACAGGGAAGAAGCCGCAGGTGGCGCCATATTCCGGACCCATGTTGCCGATGGTGGCGCGGTCGGCAAGCGACATGCTGTCGAGGCCGACGCCGAAGAATTCGACGAACTTGGACACGACGCCCTTCTTGCGCAGCATCTGCACGACCATCAGCACGAGGTCGGTTGCGGTGCAGCCTTCCTTGAGCTTGCCGGTCAGCTTGAAGCCGATGACCTCGGGCAGGAGCATGGAAACCGGCTGGCCGAGCATGGCAGCCTCGGCTTCGATGCCGCCGACGCCCCAGCCGAGAACGCCGAGACCGTTGATCATCGTGGTGTGGCTATCGGTGCCGACGCAGGTGTCGGGGTAAGCCACCGTTTCCCCATCCTCTTCCTTCGTCCAGA
>CAZZZI010000186.1:0-9113 GCA_964658415.1 uncultured Sphingomonas sp.
TCGCCGGCCTGTCGGCAGCGCTGGCTGCCGCCGAAGCCGGTGCCAAGGTGATGCTGTGCGACGAGCAGGCAACGGCTGGCGGCGCGCTGCATTTCGATGCCTCGGTCCGGATCGATGGCGTCGACGGCTACGACTGGGCCCAGTCCGTCGTTGCGCGGCTGAAGGCCATGCCCAATGTCGAGGTGCTGACCCGCACCACCGCCTTCGGCTACTACAACCACAATTTCGTGGCGCTGGCCGAGCGCGTCACCGACCATATGGCGCATCCGGGCAAGAAACTGCCGCGTGAGCGGCTGATCCAGGTCCGCGCCAAGCGGGTGATCCTCGCCACCGGTGCCATCGAGCGGCACATGGTGTTTCCGAACAATGACCGCCCCGGCATCATGCTGGCATCTGCGGCTCGCGAATATCTCAACCACTACGGCGTTGCCGTCGGCGCGCGGATCGGGGTCTACACCGCCCATGATTCCGCCTATGAGGCCGCTTTCGACCTGAAGAAGGCGGGCGTGTCGATATCCGCCATCGTCGATTGCCGCACGCGGCCGGGCGATGCGGTGCTGTCGGAAGCCCGGCGTCTCGGCATCGAGGTGCTGGCAGGCCATTCGGTCATCGACACGTCGGGCGTGCTGCGCGTGTCGTCGATGACGGTCGTCCGCAATGGCGGCGGTGCGAAACGCAAGATTGCCGTCGATGCGCTGCTGATGTCGTCCGGCTGGACGCCTTCCGTCCACATGTTCTCGCAATCGCGCGGCAAGCTGAAGTTCGATGCCGAAGGGCAGCGCTTCCTGCCCGGCACCTATGCCCAGGACTGCCTGTCGATCGGCGCCTGCAACGGCACCGATGGGTTGCAGCAGACCATCGAGGAGGCGCTTGCTGCCGGCGAGTTGATGGCACGTGCCACCGGTGCAAACGGCGAAGGCAAGATCCTGCTGACAGGCGAACAGGCCTTCGAATGGACAGGCGGCATGGTCGGCGCTGCCGAGGGCGCCGGGCCCGACACCAGCGCCAAGGCCTTTGTCGACTTCCAGCACGATGTCTGCGCCAAGGACATCCGGCTTGCGGTGCGCGAGGGCATGCATTCGATCGAGCATATCAAGCGTTTTACGACCAACGGCATGGCATCGGACCAGGGCAAGCTGTCGAACATGCATGGCCTCGCCATTGCCGCCGAAGTGCTCGACCGCGATATCCCGCAGGTCGGCCTCACCACCTTCCGCGCGCCCTATACGCCGGTCACCTACGGCACGCTGGTCGGCCATTCGCGCGGCGATCACTTCGATCCGGCCCGCAAGACGCCGCTGCATGGCTGGGAGGAGGCGCATGGCGCCATCTTCGAGGATGTCGGCAACTGGAAGCGCGCCTGGTTCTATCCGCGCGCCGGCGAGACCATGCACCAGGCGGTCAACCGCGAATGCCGGACGGTTCGCGAAGTGGCCGGCATCTTCGACGCCTCGACGCTCGGCAAGATCGAGGTGGTCGGCCCTGATGCGGCCGAGTTCCTCAACCTGATCTATACCAATGCCTGGGACACGCTGAAGCCCGGCCGCTGCCGCTACGGCATCATGCTGCGCGAAGACGGCTTCGTCTATGACGACGGCGTCGTCGGCCGCCTGGCCGAGGACCGCTTCCACGTGACGACGACGACCGGCGGCGCGCCGCGCGTCATGCATCACATGGAAGATTATCTGCAGACGGAGTTTCCGCACCTCAAGGTCTGGCTGACTTCGACCACCGAGCAGTGGGCGGTCATCGCCGTGCAGGGCCCGAAGGCGCGCGAGATCGTCGAGCCCTTCGTCGAGGGCATCGATCTGTCGAACGAGGCCTTCCCGCACATGAGCGTGGCCGAAGGTAAGTTCTGCGGCGTGCCGACGCGGCTGTTCCGCGTGTCGTTCACTGGCGATGTCGGTTACGAGATCAACGTGCCGGCCGACTACGGCCAGTCGGTGCTGGAACAGGTCTGGGCTCGGGCCGAGACGCTGGGCGCCTGCGCCTACGGCACGGAGACGATGCACATCCTGCGCGCCGAAAAGGGCTACATCATCGTCGGCCAGGACACCGACGGCACCGTCACGCCTGACGATGCCGGACTCGGCTGGGCCGTCTCCAAGAAGAAAACCGATTTCGTCGGCATCCGTGGCCTGAAGCGGCCGGATCTGGTGAAGCAGGGCCGCAAGCAGCTGGTCGGGCTCATCACCAAGGATCCGACCATCGTGCTGGAAGAGGGGGCGCAGATCGTCGCCGATCCCAATGAGCCGAAGCCGATGACCATGCTCGGTCACGTCACCTCGGCCTACTGGTCGGAAAACTGCGGCCGGTCGATCGCCTTCGCGCTGGTGGCCGGTGGCCGCGAGCGGATGGGCAAGACGCTCTACGTGCCCATGCCGGACAAGACGATAACAGTCGAAGTGACCGACATGGTGTTCTTCGACAAGGAAGGAGGCCGCATCCATGGCTGATCAGTCCACTCGCACATCGCCGCTCACTGGGCGCCACGGCGGCTCCGCCGGCGTGCGCCTGACACCGGCGGCGCCCGCCGGCCGCATCTCGCTGCGGGCGCCGGAGGCTTCGGTTGCGGCGCTCTCCACGGCTCTCGGGCTGACGCTGCCGACCACGCCGAAGACGTCGGCCCAGTTCGGCAGCCGCGTCGCTCTGTGGCTCGGCCCGGACGAATGGCTCGTCATCGATCAAGACGCGGTCGAGCTTGTGGCTGTTGCTGCGAGCGCCAGCGTCCTGCATTCGGCGGCCGACATCTCGCACCGCAATACCGGCATCATCGTCTCCGGCCCCGATGCCGAAGCCTGCCTGTCGGCCGGCTGCCCGCAGGACCTGTCGCTCGACAGTTTTCCGGTCGGCGCCTGCTCGCGGACGCTGTTCGGCAAGGTCGAGATCGTGTTGGTCCGCGTCGAACCAGACACGTTTCGGGTCGAGTGCTGGCGGTCGTTTTCGGAGTATGTGTTCGGGTTGCTGGCCGAAGCCGCGGAAGATGCGGCACACTGAGACAGGGACTGCGTCGTTGAAGTTATTGTCCCCGCCTCGTGCGGGGATTTTTTTGTTTGGCAACATAAGCGCGTCCAGGCAGCGATCTTGTTGAGACTGTGACGATCCATCCCACTGCACGAGGAATAGCCACCGCAGCCCTGAACCGCCTGCGTCCTAGGTTCGGAGCGCCGCATCCAAGGCGTCGAGCGAAGCCGTGAGCGCGCGTTCGAGCGGGGCAACGTCGTTCTCCGTCACCAGCCATAGCGTCGCCCCTTCCAGTCGAGACAGGGCGTCCGTCGCCAGGTCCTTGGCCCGCTGTGGGCCGATCGCATCGACGATCGTTCCCGCCAGCCGATCGCGGGTGTCGGCGAAGAAGGATTGAACGGAGGCCTTTGCGAGAGGCGTTTCGTCTCCGGCACCGTAGGCCAGATGCAGGGCAACGCATCGCTTTCTGTCGGCAAAGGTCGTGGCAATCGCCCGAAGCACGGCTTGATAGGCTGCCCTGCCATCCTTCTGATCATCGTCGATACCGGCGAAGGTCTCATCCAGCGTCAGCGCAATGACATCGGCGACAAGGGCTTCCTTGTTCGGAAACCGGACATAGAGGGACGCCTTGCGCAATCCGACCACGTCGGCGAGGTCCTGCATCGAGGCGCCCGCGTAGCCCTTCTCGCGAAACAGCTCGCGGGCGGCCGCGACGATGTCTTTTCTCAGCACTTTCATGTCCGGCCTTCGGTCCCTTTTCTCGCGGGATACTCCTCGCACAAAAAAACCGAGATAGCCACTTGTAAAAACCGACCGTTCGGTAGTATTTGATTGGCGCTGACCCTTGGTGGGTCGGCGAGAGGGGCGTGTACCCGATGAGCGCCGGCAATTTGGAGACCACAATGAAGATCAACTATCGCAGTGTGACCGTCGGCAACGTCGAGGTGGCGTATCGTGAATCCGGGCCTATCGATGCTCCCGTCCTTCTTCTGCTGCATGGATTTCCGACATCGAGCCATATGTTTCGCGATCTGATTCCGCTGCTATCCGACCGCTATCGCCTGATCGCTCCCGATCTGCCGGGGTTCGGGCAAACCAAGGCACCGCCGCGCGGAGAATTCGACTACACCTTCGATAACCTGGCAAAGACCATGAACG
This sequence comes from uncultured Sphingomonas sp., assembly GCA_964658415.1. Taxonomy (GTDB): domain Bacteria; phylum Pseudomonadota; class Alphaproteobacteria; order Rhizobiales; family Rhizobiaceae; genus Rhizobium. Next base: position 4,123 of record CAZZZI010000186.1, read on the forward strand.
GTTTCACCGAGACCCTCGGACTGAAGACCTACGCGCTTTACGTCTTCGATTACGGTGCGCCGACCGGCTACCGTATGGCAGCCGCTCATCCCGAGCGGATCACCGCCATCATCAGCCAGAACGGCAACGCCTACCTCGACGGCTTCAGCGATGAGTGGGGTGCTTGGCAGGCATACTGGCGTGAGCCGACACCGGAGAACCGGGAAGCCTGCCGCGCTTCGCTGGCTCCCGAGGCTATTCGCGACTGGCAATATCTGACAGGTGCTGCGCCACAACGGGTTTCGCCCGACGGCTATACGCTCGATATCGCCTATATGGCGCGCGACGGCGCCGACGAGATCCAGCTCGACCTCATTCTCGACTACCGCTCCAACCTGGCGAAATATCCTGAGTTTCAGGTCTATTTCAAACGCCATCAGCCACCGTTGCTGGCCGTCTTGGGTCGGCACGACCCGGCCTTCATTCCGCCGGGTGCGGAGGCCTACAAGCGCGATCTGCCGAATGCAGACGTTCACTTCCTCGATACCGGCCACTTTGCGCTCGAGACGCATGCGGCGGAGATCGCGGTTTTCATCCGCAATTTCCTGGAAGATCACCTTGGGCGCGTTACCGGCTGAGGTTTCCCATGCGGCGGGCGCTCGCTATCGCCGCATGGGCATCGCGCCTCGCATTGGCTGCTCGTTCCCGATCATTTCACTCATGATCCTCAGGCCGGTCCTTCGGGTCGAACTGGGTGATGGTGATCCAGGTGGCTGTCAGCGCCGGCTTGCGTTCGTCCTCGATCTCGACTGTCACCTCATAGGTCAGCATGATCATGTTGGCGCCGCGAAAGCGGGCTTCGGTGAGGATGAAATGGCCCCGGATGCGGTTGCCGGGTTTGACCGGCGACATGAAGCGGACTTTTTCAAAGCCGTAATTGATGCCCATCGTCTGTTCGCGGATCTTGGGCAGGCAATCGTAGTTCATGGCCGACAGCAGCGACAAGGTCAGGAAGCCGTGGGCGATCGTGCCGCCGAACGGGGCCTCGGCGCGGGCGCGCTCGGGATCGACATGGATGAACTGGTGATCCTGGGTGGCATCCGCGAAAGCGTCGATCATCGTCTGGTCGACCGTCAGCCAGGACGACAGGCCGACTTCCGTGCCGACGATATGCTGGACTTCGGACAGTGAAATCTCGCGCGGCATTGTCTCTCCTTCGATCGATCCCCGATATCAAGACGTACATCGCGCAGACGATGAAAGCGATACGAATTCTGAGGTTTATCGGCTTCGGGCCAAGAAACGGACGGTGCGGGGCGGGACTGAGATGGGTTGATCCGCAGGCGTTTCACCCTCGGGAGACAGGAGGCGCCAGGAAAGACCGTCTTCACGGGGGAGCTCGAAGACCTGCTCCGCCTGGGCTCTGTTGATCAGCACGGCGAGGCGCGCCGGGCGGCCGTCGGTCCGATCGATCGTGTTCAGGACCATCGTCAGGGTCTGGAAATCGGGCGTCTGCCACTGCTCGACCGTCATCGGCGTTCCCGCCGGCGACAGCCAGTCTACGTCCTCGCCGGTCAAGAAGCCGGTTCCGGAAAAAATGGCGAAGCGCCTGCGCAGCCGGGCGAGGAAGGCAGTGTGCGCGATCAGCTCCCGGTCGAGCTCGGCCCAGTCCACCCAGGTGATGGCGTTGTCCTGGCAATAGGCATTATTGTTGCCGCGCTGCGAGCGGCCGGCTTCGTCGCCGGCTGTGAGCATGATGCTGCCGCGCGTCGCAAAGAGGGTCGATAGCAGCGCCATGACGTCGGTGCGGCGTCTTGCGAGGATCTCGACGTCGTCGGTCGGGCCCTCGACGCCGTTGTTCCAGGAGAGATTGTCGCTGTGGCCGTCGCGGTTGTCTTCGCCGTTGGCTTCGTTGTGCTTGTGATTGTTGGAGACGAGGTCCATCAGCGTGAAGCCGTCATGGGCGGCGAGGAAGTTGACGCTGCGGGTGTGCCTGCGGCCGTCGCGCTCGAACAGCGGTGCCGAGCCGGCCAGGAGGGTTGCGAGATCGCCGGTCATGCCCTGGTCGCCACGCCAATAGCGGCGGGTCTGGTCGCGGGCGCGGTCGTTCCATTCCAGAAACGGGGCCGGGAAATTGCCGAGCTGGTAGCCGCCGGGGCCGATGTCCCAGGGTTCGGCGATCATGGTTCTGTCGGCAAGCACGTCGTCGGAAAGCATGGCTTTCAGGGTTTGGGACTGGGGATTGTATCCCGCAGCCGTGCGCCCGATGATCGGCGCGAGGTCGAAGCGGAAGCCGTCGATGCCGGCCTGCAGCACGAAGTGGCGGAGGCTGTCGACGATCAGCTGGCGGATATAGGGATGGTCGCAGGCGACCGTATTGCCGGTGCCGGTGTCGTTGACGAGTTCGCCGGGCCTGCCCTCGGCGTGGCGGTAGAAGGACAGGTTGTCGAGGCCGCGCAGCGACAGGGTGCTGCCGAAGCGGTCGCTCTCGCCCGTGTGGTTGAAAACGAGATCGAGGATGACGGCGATGCCCTCGGCATGGAGGGCCGCGACGGTGTCGCGCAGCTCCGTGATGCCGCCCGGCACGAGGCGGGGGTCGAGCGCCATGAAGGAGACGGGATTGTAGCCCCAGCCATTGGCCAAGCCCAGCGGCGGCAGGTGCCGCTCGTCGATCCAGGCGGTGATCGGCATCAGTTCGATGGCATCGACGCCGATATGCTTGAGGTGGGCGATGACGCTCGGATGGGCGAGGGCGGCGACGGTGCCGCGCTGCGCCTCGGGGACATCGGGGTGGAGGATGGTGAAAGGCTTGACCGCGACTTCGTAGATCAGGCCGCCGGGGGCAAAGCATGGGCTTGCGCGGGGTGCGGCGATATCGGCCGTGACGATGGCCTTCGGCATCAGCGCTGCGGTGTCTACGCCAAAAGTACCGAGCCTCGCATCGTACACGAAGGGGCGGTCGAAGGCCCGGGCGTAGGGGTCTGCCAGCAGCTTTGCGGGATCGAACCATAGCCCGTTGTCGGGTTCATAGGCACCGTGGGCACGGTAGCCGTAGCGGGTGCCCTCCGTTATCCCCGGAACGAACACCCGATGGATGTCGCCATCGGGCATCATCGGCAGCCTTGCCGTCTCGTTGCCTTCGATATCGAACAGGCAAAGCTCGATCAGAACCGCATGGCGGGACCATACCGCGAATTCGGCGCCGACTTTGGTAAGGACGACGCCGCCCTGCTGCAGCTTTCCCGCCATCGACTGGATCAGGTGATGACGGTCGGAGCCGGACGTCCGGTCCGGCCGCTGATGTCGGCAACGGTCTGGGCAGCGGCAATCAGGTCGGCCAGCGCCGTCTGGGTCTCGATGTTGTGACGGGTCGAATCCGGCTCGTAGCGTTCGATGTAGAGCCGCAGGGTGGCGCCCGAGGTTCCCGTGCCAGAGAGGCGGAAGACGATGCGCGAGCCGCCTTCGAACAGGATACGGATGCCCTGATGGTTGCTGACCGACTTGTCGACCGGGTCATGGTAGGAGAAGTCGTCGGCGGACGTCACTGTGAGGTCGCCGATCTTGGTGCCGGGAAGCGTCGGCAGCTTTTCGCGCAGGGCGTCCACGAGGCCATTGGCGGCATCGGTGTCGACGCCCTCATAGTCGTGGCGCGAATAATAGTTGCGGCCGTAGGTCGCCCAATGCTGGCTCATGATGTCGGCGACGCTTTCGCCGCGCACCGCCAGGATGTTGAGCCAGAGCAGAACCGCCCAGAGGCCGTCCTTCTCGCGGACGTGGTTGGAGCCTGTGCCCGAGCTTTCCTCGCCGCAGATCGTTGCCATGCCGGCATCGAGCAGGTTGCCGAAGAATTTCCAGCCGGTCGGCGTCTCGTACATGCCGATGCCGCGCTTTTCGGCCACCCGGTCGGCAGCGCCCGAGGTCGGCATGGAGCGGGCGATGCCGATGATGCCGTGCGAATAGCCGGGCGCGAGGTTGGCGTTGGCAGCAAGGATCGCCAGGCTGTCTGACGGGGTGACATAGGCACCCTTGCCGATGATCAGGTTGCGGTCGCCATCGCCGTCGGAGGCCGCGCCGAAATCAGGCGCGTCGTCGCTCATCATCTCTTCGTAGAGTTCATGGCAGTTGGCAAGGTTCGGATCCGGGTGGTGGCCGCCGAAATCAGGCAGCGGCTTGAAGTTGCGCACCGAGCCCGAGGGCGCGCCGAGGCGGTTCTCGAGGATCTCCTTGGCGTAAGGGCCGGTGACGGCGCTCATGGCATCGAAGCAGATGCGGAAGCCGAGGCTGATGAGGTTGCGGATGGCGCCGAAGTCGAACAGCTCTTCCATCAGGGCAGCATAGTCTTCGACCGAATCGATGACCGAGACGATCATGCCGCCCGGCATTTCTTCCTTGCCGATGCGGTCGAGGTTGACGTCGGGGAAATCGGCGATCTTGTAGCTGTCGATGACCTTGGTGCGCTCGAAGATCGCGTCGGTGATCTTTTCCGGCGCCGGGCCGCCATTGCCGGTGTTGTACTTGATGCCGAAGTCTTCGGTCGGGCCGCCGGGATTGTGGCTGGCCGAGAGAATGATGCCGCCGAAAGCCTTGTACTTGCGGATGACATGGGAGGCTGCCGGCGTCGACAGGATGCCGGCCTTGCCGACCATCACCTTGCCGAAGCCGTTGGCTGCGGCCATCTTGATGGCCTTCTGGATGACGTCGCGATTGTAGTAGCGGCCGTCGCCGCCGATGACCAGGATCTTGCCCTGAAAGCCCTCCAGACTGTCGAAGATCGACTGGATGAAGTTCTCTGCATAATTCGGCTGCTGGAATTCCGGGACTTTCTTGCGCAGGCCGGAAGTGCCGGGTTTCTGGTCAAGATAGGGGGTGGTCGGAACCGCTTTGATCATCGGGTTAGTTGCCTTTCGAGACGAGGCTGGAATAAAGGGCGGCGTAGCGTTCTGCGCTCTTTCCCCAGGATACGTCGGATTTCATGCCCTGCTTTTGCATCTGCGTCCAGAGTTTTCGATCCT
>CAZZZI010000187.1:0-9036 GCA_964658415.1 uncultured Sphingomonas sp.
TCTCGGATGGCTTCGTCGATTCGCTGCGCATCGAAATGCCGGACAACACCCGCCTCGCCTCCGAAAAGGCCGAGCGGGTCGGCGGCACGCAGATGATCCTGACCAAGGGCGTCTACACCGCGTGTCTCGCCTGTACCCAGCTTGGCAAGGCACCGCTTTGGCAGGTCAAGGCGCAGCGCGTGGTGCAGAACGGCGTCACCCATACCGTTCGGCTCGAGCATGCTCGTTTCGAACTGTTCGGTCTGCCGGTTGCCTACATCCCCTGGATCGAGGTTCCGGACAACACGGTCAAGCGCAAGTCGGGCTTCCTCTTCCCGAGCTTCAGCGTCTCCCAGAATCTCGGCTTCGGCGCCAAGGTCCCGTATTACTACGTGATCTCGCCGAGCATGGACGCAACGGTCAGCGCCACCGGCTACACGACCCAGGGCTTCCTGCTCGAGGGCGAGTTCCGGCAGCGCCTCGAAAACGGCACCTATACGATCCGGGCAGCCGGCATCGACCAGAACAAGCCCGACGCCTTCACGGCAGGCACCAGCGACGCGGAATCCAAGACCCGCGCGCTGATCGCCTCCAAGGGCGACTTCCAGATCAATCCCCGCTGGACTTTCGGCTGGGACGTGATGGCGCAGTCCGACAACAACTTTGCCAGAACCTACGGCATCGAGGGTCTCAGCCAGAGCACGCACACCAACCAGGTCTATTTGACCGGTCTCGGCAAGCGCAATTACTTCGACATGCGCGGCTTCTATTACGACGTGCAGGACGCCAGCGAAAACAGCGACAGCGAAAAGCAGCAGGCAATCGCGGCACCGGTCATCGACTATCACTATGTCGATCCGAAACCCGTTTATGGCGGCGAACTGTCGGCGACGATGAACTTCACCAACATTTCGCGCCAGGAGGTGGCTGCCCGCGATCTGAGCGACCTGACGAGCAAGGATCGCTTCGAGGGCCTGAAGGGCGACACCAGCCGCCTGACGACCGAACTGCAGTGGCAGCGCACCTTTGCCACCCAGGGCGGCCTGCTCCTGACCCCGCTGATGGCAGCCCGTGGCGACGCCTATGGCCTCGGCATGGACTCGCCGAATTCGGTTGGCACCAACTATAGCTACAGCGGCAACTACGACGACAGCAGCACGGCCGCCCAGGGCATGCTGACGGCCGGCATCGAAGCCAAGTATCCGATCATGGTGTCGACGGCCAACAGCACCCACGTGTTCGAACCGATCGCGCAGCTCTATGCCCGTCCGAACGAAAGTCTTGCAGGCAGGTTGCCGAACGAAGACGCCCAGAGCTTCGTCTTCGACGCCAGCAACCTGTTCAACCGCGACAAGTTCTCCGGCTTCGACCGTATAGAAGGCGGTACGCGCGCCAATGTCGGCATCCGTTATACCGGCAGCTTCGACAGCGGCTACAAGCTGACCAGCATCGTCGGCCAGTCCTACCAGTTGGCCGGACAGAACTCCTTCGACACGGCCGATCTGGTGAACGCAGGTGCCGAATCCGGGCTCGAGGACAGCGTCTCCGACTATGTGGCGATGGCATCGCTGTCGACACCGCAGGGCTTGTCGCTGACGGGGTCGTATCGTCTCGATCACAAGGACATGTCGTTCAAGCGTGGGGATTCCACACTCGGATATGCGAATGCCGACTTCCAGACGTCCGTGACCTATACCCACATCAAGGCACAGCCGGAATATGGCTTCACGTCCGACAACGACGAGATCCAGACGCGCGCCCAGATCAACTTCAAGGACTACTGGGCAATCTTCGGGACGGTCAGCTACGACCTGAACAACAACGACATAACGCGCCGTGGCGTCGGGCTGTCCTACAGCGACGAATGCACGATCTTCAGCGTCTCCTACCTGTCGAAGAGCGACAGTGTCGACCAGACGGCCAGCGACTGGTCCATCGGTGCCAAGATCACCTTCCGGACCCTTGGCGACATCAATGTCGGCAGTGCGTCTGACACCACCTTCTGACGACCGCACGTGGTGATCGGGGTTACCGCCCCGATCACCACGATATCGTCATGACAGGGTCTCATTCCGTACAAAATCCGCGTCATTGTTTCGCCGCAAGGATTGTGCAATTCCATAGCCTTGCTGTAGATGGTCGACAGGAACTGCTCGCCCGCCGGATGCGTCCGGGACGCGAACGTTCAAGCGCTGGGACCTTTGAGAGGGATAGTTGATGTTTGCTGGACAGAACCCGGTACGCGCCATTTTAGCCGGCGCTGTCGCCTTGGCGATTGTCACATCCCTGCCGATCGCGGCCGAGGCCGCACGGCAGCAGCAGCGGGGCGCACCTCCAGCCGTCGCGTCCGGAACCAGCGAGGTCAAGGTCCTCGTCAACAACGAAGTCATCACCAGCGGCGACATTGCCAAGCGCATCAATTTCATGCGTCTGCAGCACCAGACCGGCGACCTGCCGAAGCTGGCCAAGGAGCAGCTGGTCACCGAACTGTTGAAGCGCCAGGAAATCCAGCGGGTTCGCATGTCCGTCTCCACCACCGACGTGGATGCGTCCTACGCCCGCTTCGCCGCCAGTAACAAGATGACGACCGCTCAGCTGAACGACGTGCTGAGCAAGACCGGCGTGACATCGGAGCATTTCAAGGCCTACATCGCCATCCAGATGAGCTGGCCGCGCGTGCTCAATGCCCGCTTCGGCGCCAGCGGCAAGCTTTCGCCGGACGAGCTCATCACGCGCATGACGCAGAACAAGAACAACACCACGACCACAGAATACTTCCTGAAGCAGGTCATCTTTGTCGTGCCCGCCGCCAAGAAGGCGGAGATCGGTGCCAAGCGCAAGGCCGAGGCGGACGCCTCGCGCGCCAGGTTCCCGGGCTGCGAGCAGGCCAAGGTCTTTGCCGCCACGATGCACGACGTTTCTGTGCGCGACCTCGGCCGCGTGCTTGCGCCCGAGCTGCCGACCCAATGGAAGCCGCTGATAGAAGCGGCAACCACCGGCACCACAACCTCCATCGTCACGGATCGCGGTGTCGAGTATCTGGCCATCTGCTCCAAGCGCCAGGTGAGCGATGACGTCGCCGCTGCTGCTGTCTTCCGCCAGGAAGATCTGGGCAAGCAGGCCGATGGCGAGGCGACCGGCAACGAGAAGAAATATGTCGACGAACTGCGCTCCAAGGCGCAGATCGTCTACCGCTGATCGCCGGCTATGACGGCGCACAGCACCCGACCGCTTGCCTTGACCCAGGGCGATCCTGCCGGCATCGGCCTCGACATCACCCTCGATGCCTGGTTGCGGCGCGCGCAGCTGGGGCTGTGGCCGTTCCTGTTCATCGGCGACCCCGGCGCCCTTGCCGTTCGCGCCCGGCTGATCGGGCTGGAGGTTCCCATTCGTGAATGCGAGGCGGACACGGCCTCTGGCGTGTTTGCAGACGCGCTTCCGGTCTTGCCGGTCGCATCCGGCGTCGATGTCGCTGCGGGCGTGCCGCACGTGTCCACCGCGCGCGGGACCATCGCCGCGATCGAGACGGCCGTGCAGCTGACGATGGCGGGACAGACGTCGGCTGTCGTCACCAATCCGATTGCGAAATCCGTCCTGTACGAGGCGGGCTTCGGCTTTCCCGGCCATACCGAATTTCTGGCGGAGCTCGCAGGCCGCGCCACGGGCAAGCCCTTGATGCCGGTGATGATGCTGACCGGACCGAAATTGCGGACCATCCCTGTGACGATACACATTCCGCTGAAGGATGTGCCGACAGCACTCACCGCCGAGCTGATCATCAGGACGTGCCGGATCGCCCATGCAGATCTCAAGGCGCGCTTCGGGCTCTCCCGCCCGCGGCTGGCCGTCGCCGGTCTCAACCCCCATGCGGGTGAAGAGGGCGCGCTCGGCAGCGAGGACCAGGAAATCATCCATCCGGCCATCGAGGTGCTACGCGCCGAGGGCATCGACGCTTTCGGGCCCCTGCCCGCCGATACCATGTTCCACGACGATGCACGGCACCGCTACGACGTCGCCATCTGCATGTATCATGACCAGGCGCTCATTCCGGCCAAGGCACTGGGGTTCGACGACGCGGTCAATGTCACCCTCGGCTTGCCCTTCGTGCGCACGTCTCCCGATCACGGCACCGCCTTCGGGCTTGCCGGCAAGGGGCTCGCCAAGGCCCAGAGCCTCATCGCGGCCCTGAAGCTGGCCGCCGAACTCGCCCGTATCGATGGGGCATCCGCCTGATGGCTGCACTGGACGGGCTACCGCCGCTTCGTGACGTCATCGAGCGGTTCGGCCTCGACGCCCGCAAGGCGCTGGGCCAGAACTTCATTCTCGACCTGAACCTGACGCAGCGCGTGGCGCGCACGGCGGGCAACCTCGAGGGCGTGACCGTCATCGAGGTCGGCCCGGGCCCCGGGGGACTGACGCGCGCCATTCTCGCTCTCGGCGCCAGGAAGGTGATCGCCATCGAGCGCGATCCGCGCTGCCTGCCGGCGCTCGCCGAAATCGCAGCCCACTATCCGGGGCGGCTGGAGGTGATCGAGGGGGACGCGCTGAAGATCGATTACGGCGCGCTTGCGACAGACGGACCGGTGCGGGTGATCGCCAACCTGCCCTATAACGTCGGGACGCAGCTGCTGGTGAACTGGTTGCTGCCAGCAGCCTGGCCGCCGTTCTGGGAATCGCTGACGCTGATGTTCCAGAAGGAAGTCGGCCAGCGCATTGTGGCGGCCGAGGGTGACAATCACTATGGACGACTGGGCGTGCTCTGCGGCTGGCGTACGGAGGCCTATGCGGCGTTCGACATATCGCCCCAGGCATTCACGCCGCCGCCGAAAGTCACCTCGTCGGTGATCCATCTGAGCCCACGCGAAAACCCGATCCCCTGCTCCGTCGCCAAGCTGGAGCGGGTCACGGAGGCGGCCTTCGGGCAGCGTCGCAAGATGCTGCGCCAGAGCGTCAAATCGCTCGGCGGCGAAGCGCTGCTGGCAAGGGCCGACATCGACCCGACCCGACGGGCAGAAACCCTCTCCGTCGAAGAATTCTGCCGGCTGGCGAATTGCCTCTAAGCAAAGCCGTTCCGGCCATAGTGCATAAGCGCTCGATGTCCGGAACTGAGTCGAGCCGCTCCGTGTCTCCGCGAGACGCGGAGACGCCCTAGAGCTGCGGCACTTCTTCCAGCAATCCGCGAATGAAATCGAACATCCCATGCCGACGGTCGCGGCGCAGGCGCTCTGCCTTGACGATCGACTGCACCGAATCGAATGCGGTGTTGAGATCCTCGTTGATCAGCACATAGTCGTATTCGCGCCAGTGCTCGATCTCGGCGCGGGAATTCGCAAGCCTGGTTGCGATGACGGCTTCCGAATCCTCGGCACGGCGATGCAGGCGGGACTGCAGCTCGGTCATGGTAGGCGGAAGGATGAAGACGGAGACCACATCGGCGGCCATCTTGTCCTGCAGCTGCTGGGCGCCCTGCCAGTCGATATCGAAGAGCATGTCGCGGCCCTCGGCCATCGCGGTCTCGACAGGCTCGCGCGGGGTGCCGTAGAAATTGCCGTGAACCTCGGCCCATTCCAGCAGTGCATCCGAATCGCGCATCCGCTCGAACTCGCGCTGCGAGACGAAGTGGTAGTGCACGTCGGCGATCTCGCTCGGACGACGCTGGCGGGTGGTGACGCTCACGGAAAGGCTGAGCTGCTTGTCGTCGGCCAGCAGCGTGCGGGCGATGGTCGATTTGCCGGCACCCGATGGCGAGGAGATGACCAGCATCAGACCGCGACGGGCGATTGGCAGCGATGGCGAAGTCGCCGTGTTCATCGTTCACTCCAAATTCTGAACTTGTTCGCGAAACTGGTCGATGACCACCTTCAGCTCGATGCCGGCATTGGTAACCGCTGCGGCATTCGATTTCGAACAGACGGTATTCGATTCGCGGTTAAATTCCTGTGCAAGAAAATCGAGCTTGCGTCCGATCGGCCCGCCTTTCCGCATCAATTCGCGCGCAGCGGAGGCATGGGCCTTCAGCCGGTCGATTTCCTCGCGCAGATCGGCTCTCGTGGCGATCAGTGCTGCCTCGGCGTGCAACCGGTCGCGGTCGAGCCCGGATGCGGCATCCATCAACAGGGCCACCTGCGCTGCAAGCCGGCTGGCGATTTCAGCGGGCGAACGAGAGGGGTCGCGCTCGATGGTTTCCGTCAGCACCTCGATGGTGGCGACCTGGTCGAGCAGGACGCGCGCCAGCGCCTCGCCTTCTTGCTCGCGCATGCTCCTGAGCTCGATGATCGCAGCCTCGAGCCCCGCCATGATATCGGCATCGCGGCTGACGACAGCGTCGTCGCCGTCAGGCGTTTCGCGAAATTCGATGATGCCGCGAATGGCCATCAGGGTATCGAGCTTCAGGGGTGCGGGATCGATGATGTCGGCCAGCTGGTCGCGCAGGGCAAGAACAGTCGCCAGCGCCCCCTGGTTGACCACAGCCTCGAAGCGGTTCTCGTCTGCGGAGATCGAGAGGTTAGCCTGGATGTTGCCGCGGGAAAACTGCAGGGAAACCAGCTTTCGGACATCGATCTCCAGTCGGTCGAGACCGGGCGGCAGGCGCAGGCGCAGGTCCAGCCCCTTGCCATTGACGGAGCGCAGTTCCCAGGCCCAGCGGTAACGCCCGCTGGTCCCTTCACGCCGGGCAAATCCGGTCATGGATTGCAGTGCCATGCGCGCCTCCGTAGGTTGTCAGTTTATTTCTTCTTGGCCGGAGCAGCCGTCCCGCCTTCGTCCGGCTGACCGTCGACAACGATATCGCTGCTGTTGACGCCCTTGTCGGCGAGGGTCTTGCGCCAGCGCTTGACGTTGGCGTTGTGCTCTTCCAGCGTGGCGGAAAACACGTGACCGCCGGTGCCGTCTGCAACGAAATACAGATCCTGAGACTTCCACGGGTTTGCCGTCGCCTCGAGCGCATCGCGGCCGGGATTGGCGATCGGCGTCGGAGGCAGCCCCTTGATGATGTAGGTGTTGTAGGGCGTTTCCTTCTTCAGGTCCGACTGGAAGATCGGCCGGTCGCTCGGCTTTCCATCGCCGCCGAAAAGCCCATAGATCACGGTGGGATCCGACTGCAGCCGCATGTTCTTGGCAAGCCGGTTGATGAACACCGAGGCGACATGGGCTCGCTCGTCGGCAAGGCCGGTTTCCTTCTCGACGATCGAGGCGAGAATGACGAGTTCCTGCTTGTTGGCAAAGGGCAGGTTCGCGTCGCGCTTTTCCCAGATCTGGTCGACCAGCTTCTTCTGGGCCGCGGCCATCTGGTCGACGATCTCGGCGCGCTTGGCGCCACGGGAGAATTTATAGGTGTTCGGCTCGAGGCTGCCTTCCGGCGGCAGGGCCGACGGGAGTTCACCCTCGAGGATCGGATCGGCCTGCAGCTTGTTGAAGATCTGGCGGGTCGTCAGGCCTTCCGGAAGGGTCACGGAATAGAGGATGGACTTGCCTGATTCCATCAACTCCATGATGTCCTTCATGGAGGCGCCAGCCTTGATCTCGTATTCGCCGGCCTTCAGCGTGCTGCCGTCGCGCAATTGACGGGCAGCCAGATAGCGGAAGATGCGAGCGTCGGAAATGATGTTGCTGGCTTCGAGGCGGGATGCGATCTCAGACGGACCCGCGCCGTTGCGGACGATGAAGTTGGCATTCGTCGTCAGGGGTCCCGGCGCCTGGTAGGTCGAGACGACGTAATAGAAGCCGATCACGCCCAAGGCGATGACGAAGACTGCCAGCGTCATCAGAAAATTCAGGAAAATGACCATCTGGCTGCGGGCCTTGCGGGAACGCTTCGGTGGTTCCGGCACGCGTTCGGGACGCAGCGCCTCGTTGGGGGATTTGGGAATGAAAGGCCCCTTCTGCCCGGGATGGCCATCGCGGCCGGCCGGTGTATCCCCGTTCTGGTTCGTGTCGTTCACCGGCAGTCCCTTCTTCGTGTCTTTGTCCGCTCTTGACCAAGCAATGCGGCAAAAACAGGTTCAGGATCTTCCGCGCCACTTCGGCGCGGGCAAGATCAGCCGTTACCTGCCTCTAAGCCTCATAGCGGCGCAGGACGAGCGATGCGTTGGTTCCGCCAAACCCGAACGAGTTCGACAGGGCAATGTTGACGTCGCGCTTGCGCGCCTTGTGCGGCACGAGGTCGATCGCCGTTTCCCGCTCAGGATTGTCGAGATTGAGGGTCGGCGGTACGATGTTGTCGCGGATGGCCAGCGCCGAGAAAATCGCCTCGATGGCGCCGGCGGCACCCAGGAGATGGCCGGTGGCCGACTTGGTCGAGGACATCGAAATCTTCGACGCGGACTCGCCGACCAGACGCTCGACGGCGCCAAGTTCGATCGTATCGGCCATGGTCGATGTGCCGTGGGCGTTGATGTAGTCGATATCGGCGGCCGTCACGCCGGCGCGCTTCAGCGCCGAGGTCATGCAACGGAAAGCGCCCTCGCCGTTCTCAGACGGCGCGGTGATGTGATAGGCATCGCCGGAGAGGCCATAGCCGACCACTTCGGCGTAGATCTTGGCGCCGCGCGCCTTGGCGTGTTCCAGCTCTTCCAGCACGACGATGCCGGCGCCTTCGCCCATGACGAAACCGTCGCGGTCGTTGTCATAGGGGCGCGACGCCTTCTGCGGATCGTCGTTGTGCTGGGTCGAAAGGGCCTTGCAGGCGGCAAAGCCGGCCATGGCAATACGGCAGACGGGAGCCTCGGCACCGCCGGCGACCATGACGTCCGCATCGCCGAACGCGATGAAGCGGGCAGCGTCGCCGATGGCGTGCGCCCCGGTGGAACAGGCCGTGACGACGGCATGGTTGGGGCCGCGCAGCTTGTGGCGAATGGAGACCTGGCCGGACACGAGATTGATCAGACGGCCGGGAATGAAGAATGGTGAGATACGGCGTGGGCCTTTGTCGCGCAGCGTGTAGCCCGCTTCGACGATGCCTTCGAGACCGCCGATGCCGGAACCGATCATGACGCCTGTCGCGATCTGGTCCTCGTCGGTCTTCGGATGCCAGCCGGCGTCTGCGAGCGCCATGTCGGC
>CAZZZI010000188.1:0-8994 GCA_964658415.1 uncultured Sphingomonas sp.
GGCCGCCGTCACACGTTCCAAGAGGTTTCCCATGCATACCTATCCCGATGTCAAATTGTTTATCGACGGCGAGTGGCGCGATGCGCGTTCGCAGAAAACCCTCGTCGTCAGCGATCCCGCGACCGGCCAGACGCTCGGACACATCGCCCATGCCGAGCGCGAGGACCTCGACCTGGCGCTGGCGGCTGCCGACAAGGGTTTCAAGATCTGGCGCGATACCTCCGCCTTCGAGCGCTCGAAGATCATGCGCCGCGCCGCCGATCTCCTGCGCGAGCGCAAGGACCTGATTGCCTGGCTCATGACGCGCGAGCAGGGCAAGCCATTGGCGCAGTCGACGGCCGAAACGCTCGGTGCCGCCGATACGATCGACTGGTTTGCCGAGGAGGCGCGCCGCACCTATGGCCAGGTCATCCCGGCGCGCAACACCGGCGTCCTGCAGATGACGGTCAAGCAGCCGGTCGGGCCGGTCGCCGCCTTCACGCCGTGGAATTTCCCGATCAACCAGATCGTCCGGAAGCTGTCGGCAGCCCTTGCCACCGGTTGCTCGATCATCATCAAGGCGCCCGAGGAAACGCCGGCCTCGCCGGCGGAGCTGATCCGGGCCTTTGCCGATGCCGGCATTCCGGCCGGTGTCGTCAATCTGGTCTATGGGGTTCCGGCGGAGATTTCCGAATATCTGATCCCGCATCCGGTCATCCGCAAGATCTCCTTCACCGGCTCGACGCCGATCGGCAAGCAGCTCGCGGCGCTGGCCGGCCTGCACATGAAGCGGGCGACGATGGAGCTTGGCGGCCATGCGCCGGCCATCGTCTTCGAGGACGCCGATATCGCCAAGGCGATCGAGGTCTCGTCGCTGGCGAAATTCCGCAATGCCGGCCAGGTCTGCGTCGCGCCGACGCGCTTCCTCGTCCAGCACGGCGTCATGGACCAGTTCACCGATGGCTTCGTCGCGGCTGCCGAGGCGATCAAGGTCGGCAATGGGCTCGACGCCGACGTCCAGATGGGGCCGCTTGCCAACGAGCGGCGGATCCCGGCTCTGGAAGCGCTGATCAACGATGCGGTGTCCCAGGGCGCGACGCTGCGCACCGGTGGCCGGCGGATCGGCAATGAGGGCAATTTCTTCGAGCCGACCGTCATCACCGACGTGCCGATCCATGCGCGGATCATGAACGAGGAGCCGTTCGGGCCTGTTGCGATCATCAACCGCTTTTCGACGGTCGATGACGCGATCGCCGAGGCGAACCGCCTGCCGTTCGGACTTGCCTCCTACGCCTTCACGACGTCGGTCGGAACGGCGCATGCGCTGGGTCAGCGGATGGAAGCCGGCATGCTGACCATCAACCACAACGGGCTCTCCATTCCTGAAGTGCCCTTCGGCGGCATGAAGGATTCGGGCTATGGCACCGAAGGCGGCTCCGAGGCGGTGGATTCCTATCTCGAGACCCGCTTCATCTCCCAGATGAATGGATGACAACAAATCTGACCTGAAGCAAAAAATGGACGGCATGTTGCAAATTTGCCGTCCAGACGGGGCAGTTTCTTCAGACACCTTTGCGGCTTCAAGGGGTTAGCTGCGGTTGCGATGCGTTGCTCGTGACCAGCGCGCAGATTGCGCTGCAATCTGAAAGTTATTTTCGCGATATTTTATACAACCTTAAGTGCGCCAATCATTAATTCGCAGCTTTCGCAGCGCGTCGGATATTGCTGCATTGCCGAATCAAGCGTAGCATTTGATTCACGGTCACTTTTCGATTTTTGTAGAAACGTCACCGTATTATGAATACAGCGGACTGTTTTCCAGCTGGTAAGGCGTATTTGCAATAGCAACCTCGATGAGGCGCCATGTACAACACGGATGTACTATTCAACACCTTTGCACGTTCCTTCGAGGCGCGGCGCGAAGTAGAGATGTCTTTCTCTGAATACCTGGAAGCCTGCAAGGGCGAACCTTTGATGTATGCCAATGCGGCAGAACGACTACTTGCCGCAATGGGTGAACCACAGTTTGTCGATACGTCGAGGGACTCCCGCCTCGGACGTATCTTTCTCAACCGGACCATCCGCACCTATCCCGCCTTCGAAGGCTTCTATGGGATGGAAGAGACGATCGAGCGCATCGTCGCCTTCTTCCGTCACGCGGCCCAGGGGCTGGAAGAGCGCAAGCAGATTCTCTATCTGCTCGGCCCCGTCGGCGGCGGCAAGTCTTCGCTCGCCGAACGGCTGAAGGCGCTGATGGAGGTCCATCCCATCTATGTGCTGAAGGCCGGCAACGAGCTCAGTCCGGTGTTCGAAAGTCCGCTCAGCCTGTTCGATCCGGCTGCGATGGGCGACATGCTGCAGGAACGCTACGGCATTCCGAAGCGCCGGCTGACGGGGCTGATGAGCCCCTGGTGCCTGAAGCGGCTGGAAGAGTTCGGCGGCGATATCTCGCGCTTCAAGGTGGTGAAGATGCAGCCGTCGCGGCTGCGCCAGATCGCCATCGCCAAGACCGAGCCCGGCGACGAGAACAACCAGGATATTTCCTCGCTGGTCGGCAAGGTCGATATCCGCAAGCTCGAAAGCCTCGCCCAGAGCGATGCCGACGCCTACAGCTATTCCGGCGGTCTCAACCGCGCCAACCAGGGCGTGCTCGAATTCGTCGAGATGTTCAAGGCGCCGATCAAGATGCTGCATCCGCTTTTGACGGCGACGCAGGAGGGCAACTACATCGGCACCGAGAATATCGGCGCCATCCCGTTTTCCGGCGTCATTCTGGCCCATTCCAACGAGGCGGAGTGGCAGACCTTCAAGACCAACAAGAACAATGAGGCGTTCATCGACCGCATCTGCGTCGTCAAGGTGCCCTATTGCCTGCGGGTCACGGAGGAGCAGAAGATCTACGAGAAGCTGATCCAGGAATCCGAGCTGAGCCAGGCGCCCTGCGCGCCCTCGACGCTCGAAACGCTGGCGCGCTTCACGGTCCTGTCGCGGCTGACGCGGCATGAAAACTCGACGCCGTTCTCCAAGCTTCGGGTCTACGACGGCGAAAGCCTGAAGGAGACCGATCCGAGGGCGCGCAGCGTGCAGGAGTATCGGGATTCGGCCGGTGTCGACGAGGGCATGGATGGCGTCTCCACCCGGTTTGCCTTCAAGGTGCTGGCTGCGACCTTCAACCATGACACGACGGAGATCGCCGCCGATCCGGTGCATCTCATGTATGTCATCGAACAATCGATCCGGCGGGAACAA
The DNA here is from genome assembly GCA_964658415.1 of uncultured Sphingomonas sp. Classification (GTDB taxonomy): domain Bacteria; phylum Pseudomonadota; class Alphaproteobacteria; order Rhizobiales; family Rhizobiaceae; genus Rhizobium. The sequence goes on from CAZZZI010000188.1 coordinate 3,229, forward strand.
CTGCCGGCCGAAGTCGAAAAACAATATATGGAGTACATCAAGGGCGAGCTCGGGCCGCGCTATGCGGAATTCATCGGCCACGAGATCCAGAAGGCCTATCTGGAATCCTATGGCGACTACGGCCAGAACCTGTTCGACCGCTATGTCGACTATGCCGATGCCTGGATCGAGGACGTAGACTTCAAGGATCCCGATACCGGCCAGATGCTCGATCGGGACCTTCTCAACCAGGAACTGACCAAGATCGAAAAACCGGCGGGGATTGCCAATCCGAAGGATTTTCGCAACGAGGTGGTCAAGTTCTGCCTGCGGTCGCGAGCCAGCAATGCCGGCAAGAACCCGTCCTGGACGAGTTACGAGAAGATCCGCGAAGTCATCGAAAAGCGGATGTTCAGCCAGGTGGAAGACCTGCTGCCGGTGATCTCCTTCGGCTCCAAGAAGGACGGCGATACCGAAAAGAAACATGGACAGTTTGTCGAGCGCATGACCTCACGAGGCTATACGGAGCGGCAGGTTCGCCGCCTGGTAGAATGGTACATGCGCGTCAAACAGGCAGGCTAGTCCCAACAGAGGAGTAGGAATGCACATAGTTGACCGGCGTCTGAATCCGGGCGGCAAAAGTCTCGAAAATCGCCAGCGCTTCCTCAGACGAGCAAAAGCGCTGGTGCAGAAGGCGGTCTACGAGACGTCGCAAAGCCGGGGTATCCAGGACGTTCTCAAAGGCGGCGAAATCAGCATCCCGCTTGGAGGTACGGAGGAACCGCATTTTCGCAAGGGGTCGGCAGGGGTCCACGAGCATGTCCTGCCGGGCAACAAGACGTTCATCGAAGGCGATATCCTTGCCCGCCCGCCGGGCGGCAAGGGCAAACCCAAGGACGGCGGCGACGGCAGCGGCGAAGATGCCTTCCGTTTTGTGCTGACCCGCGAGGAGTTTCTCGACCTCTTTCTCGACGATCTCGAGCTTCCCGATCTCGCCAAGAAGAAGCTCGCGACGTCGGAACAGCCGAATCCGGTGCGAGCCGGCTATTCCGTCAACGGCTCGCCCTCCAATCTTGCCATCAACCGGACGATGAAGCGGGCGATGATGCGCCGCGTCGCCCTCAACCGGCCGAAAGCCGAAACCGTCGCCATGCTGCATGCCGAGATCGCCGATTGCGTCGACGACGAGCAGAGGCTGGTGCTGGAGGCGGAAGTCACGGCGCTGGAATCGCGGGTGCGGCGCATTCCCTATATCGACCCGATCGACATTCGCTATCGCCGCTTCGAAAACGAGCCGAAGCCCGTCGCCCAGGCCGTGATGTTCTGCCTGATGGACGTCTCCGGCTCTATGTCGGAGCACATGAAGGATCTCGCCAAGCGCTTCTACATGCTCCTCTATATCTTCCTCACCCGGCAGTACAAGCGGGTGGAGATCGTCTTCATCCGCCACACCGACACGGCCGAGGAGGTCGATGAAGAGACGTTTTTCCGCAGCCCCGCCACCGGCGGCACGCAGGTCTCGAGCGCGCTTGACGCAATGCGGCAGATCATGACGGAGCGCTTTCCGCCTTCCGACTGGAACATCTATGCGGCCCAGGCATCGGATGGCGACAATGCCTATTCCGACAGTGCCAGGACAGCGACCTTGCTGCAGGACTGGATCCTGCCGGCCACCCAGTATTTCGCCTATCTCGAAGTCGGCGAGGGGCGCAGCGCTGCGATTTCGTCGGGCTCGGCGGTCTGGCAGCTCTATGAGCGGATCTCGGCCGGCTGGCCCGTGCTGTCGATGCGCAAGGTCAGCGATCGCAGCCAGATCTGGCCCGTCTTCCACGATCTCTTCCAACGCCGCACCGCGGAGACGAGGGCTGGTTAATGGCAAAGACAATGGAGCGCCTGTTTGACGGCGCCGACTGGGACTTCTCCTCCCTGCAGCGCATCCACGATGCCTGCCAGGAGATCGCCGTCAACGAGCTCGGCCTCGATGTCTATCCCAACCAGATCGAGATCATCACCGCCGAGCAGATGCTCGATGTCTATTCCTCGATCGGCATGCCGCTGTTCTACAAGCACTGGTCGTTCGGCAAGCATTTCGCCCATCACGAAGCCTTCTATCGCAAGGGCCTGCGCGGTCTCGCCTATGAAATTGTCATCAATTCCTCGCCCTGCATTTCCTACCTGATGGAGGAAAACACGGCGACGATGCAGGCACTGGTCATCGCCCATGCCGCCTTCGGCCATAATCATTTCTTCAAGAACAACTATCTCTTCAAGCTTTGGACCGACGCCGACGGCATCCTCGACTATCTCAATTTCGCCAAGGGATACATCGCCAGCTGCGAGGAGCGCTACGGCCATGCTGCCGTCGAGCGGACACTGGATTCGGCCCATGCCCTGATGTCCCACGGCGTTCATCGCTATGCCGGCAAGAAGAAGCTTGACCTACGGATGGAGGAGACCCGCCTGCAGGAGCGGCGGGCGCATGACGAGAGCATCTACAACGACCTCTGGCGCACCGTGCCGACCAAGGCTGGCAAAAGCGCGCCCGATCTCAGTCTCGAACGCCGCCAGGCGATCACCGGGCTGCCGCAGGAGAACATCCTCTATTTCCTTGAAAAGACTGCGCCGCGTCTGCAGCCCTGGCAGCGCGAGATCCTCAGGATCGTCCGCCACGTGGCGCAGTATTTCTACCCGCAGGGCCAGACCAAGGTGATGAACGAGGGCACGGCGACCTATGTCCACTACGAGATCATGACCCGGCTGCACGAGCGCGGCGGCATCAGCGACGGCGACTTCCTGGAGTTCCTGAAGTCCCATACCAACGTTGTGTTCCAGCCGCAGTTCGACGACCAGCGCTATTCGGGCCTCAATCCCTATGCGATCGGTTTTGCGATGATGCAGGACATCGAGCGCATCGTCACCAAGCCGGAGGAGGAGGACCGCGAGTGGTTCCCGGAGATTGCCGGCACGGGCGACCACATGGCGGTGCTGCGCGACCTCTGGGCCAACTATCGCGACGAGAGTTTCATCGCCCAGTTTCTTAGTCCCAACCTGATGCGCAAGCTGAAACTGTTTCACCTGACCGACGATCCGGCCGAGGAGGAGGGCATGCGGGTGGCTGCCATCCACGACGAGCGCGGTTACAAGCGCGTCCGTCGCGAACTGTCCCGGCAATACGACATCGGCTGGATCGATCCGCATATCGAGGTGGTCGATGTCGACCTGCCCGGCGACCGGCGGCTGATCCTGCGGCATACCGTCATGAATGGCAGCCTGCTCGAGGAGGGCGATGCCCGGAAGGTCCTGCAGCATCTGGCGGATCTCTGGAGTTACGATGTGCTGCTGCAGGAGGTCGACCGGACCGGCATCGTCTTGAAAGACCATCTCGTCCATCCCCGCAAGGTAGCGATGGCCGCCTGATGGGCGATGGCCGCCTTGCGGGGCAGGCGGCCGGAGATGCGGGATGTTTTCGCGCGCTTTACCCGACGCGCCGCACATGCCCGCTCACCTGCTGGCCGTCTTCCGGCTTCAGCTGCAGGAAGCCCCGCAGGCCGAGAAGGGGGATGACGGCCATCGCCAGAAACACCATGTGAAAACTGCCGAGCGTCAGCGGTTGTCCACCCAGCGTGACCAGGCCGAGCAGCATGGCCGCGATGGAGACGCCGAAGCTGACGCTCAGCTGCTGCAGGACACCGCCGAGGCTGGTGGCGCCGCTCAGCTGTGCCGACGGCGTATCGGAGTAAGAGAGCGTGTTCGACGTCATGAACTGGGCTGCGCGTGTCAGGCCGAAGACGAAGACCCAGCCGACGATCAACCAGTAGGGTGTCTGCGGTGTCATCAGCCCAAAGCCCGCCACGGTCAGCGAGCCGGCAACGGCACTCCAGGTGAGCACCCGGTCGAAACCGAAGGCCCGCAGCAGCCGTTGCGAGATCGGCCTGACCACAAGCGCGCTGAGGGCGCTGGCGAAGGTCAGCGATCCCGAGACGATGGGACTGACCCCGAAGCCGATCTGCAGCATCAGCGGCAGCAAAAACGGCACGCCGTTCAAGCCGACACGGCAAATGCCGCCCGCCAGCGTACCGACGCGGAAGGAGCGCTGGCGAAACAGGGTGAGATCGACGGCAGGTGCCGACACGCGGCGCGCATAGCGGACGAAGAATGCCAGGAGAACGAGGGCTGCGACCAGCACGCCGACGATGGCTTGTACCGGTATTGCCGGCCGGCCGATGTTTTCGATGCCGTATTGCAGGAGCACCAATCCGGCGCCGACCATCAGGAAGCCCGGAATGTCGAAGCGGACGGAGGTGTCGGCGCGGGTATCCTCGACATAGCGCAGCGCCATGATCATGCCGATAATCCCGAAGGGAACGTTGACGTAGAAGATCCAGCGCCACGAAAGATAGGTCGTCAACACGCCGCCGAGCAGCGGGCCGACCAGCGGGCCGAGGATGGCCGGCAAGGTCATGTAGGTCATGGCCGTGACCAGCTGGCTGCGCGGAAAGCTGCGAATGAGGATGAGCCGGCCGACGGGGGTCATCATCGCGCCGCCAAAACCCTGCAGTGCGCGCGTCGCGACGAGCATGGGAAAATCGACGGCGAGGCCGCAAAGCACCGAGCCGATGGTGAAGATCAGCAGCGACAGGGCAAAGATGCGGCGCGCACCGAAACGGTCGGCGAACCAGCCGCTGACCGGGATGAACATCGCAAGCGTCAGGATGTAGGCGGTGACCGCGAGATTCATGGCCAGCGGCGTCACGCGCAGGCTTTCCGCCATGGCGGGAATGGCGGTGACGATGATCGTCGAATCCAGCTGCTCCATCAGGAAGGCGACGGCGACGACGGCCGGGATGATGAAGCGCAATCGCGGATCGCGCTCCGTGGCGAAACCCCGGTCTGCCCGGGTGTTGTCTGTATGGGTCATGCAGTCGATGCGGCTTTCCGCCGCGCCGTGTTGCGCGGCGCTGGCGACAGTGAAGGGGATAGCGAGCCACTATCACCACTCCGTGCGCAGTTCGGCAAGCAAAACCCTGAAGCGCACCCGGGCTGCCGATCAACTCTTGGCGAGCACGCCGCTGGCCGCAAAATTGCCTGCAAGCGGGAGGTATGACTGGTGCTTGGATATTTCCCGGAGAGGTGGAAGGCCGATCTTTAGGAGCAGAAGTTGTGCCGTCTTGGGACGCATTTATATATTCAGAAACACTCTGCCGCCCAGGGTTGCATGTGGACATTTATGAAGTTCAACTGTGAACATCATTGATAATTCGTGAATTGATATTATTATCAAATTCTTAATATGAGGATATAAACATACCAGCTTGGCTCCGCCCGCATGCAACCGCCACGCATATGCTTGTGTTTTTCGATTGCTAGCCACTAAGGGATTTTGAGAATGGAACGGATCCAAATAAAATCACGCCTCATTACGTCCGTTGCTTATGATTTGAGTACGTCTCGGATGGAAATCGAATTCCATGACGGAAAGGTCGAGCCCTATACTGACGTGCCTCAGGAAATCTATCGCAATCTCATCTCTGCGGACTCGCCTGGTTCCTATTATCGGCACCATATCCGCGAATCGAGACCTTTTGTCCGTGCGAGATAGACTTTAGGTCCACAGGCGTCGTCTTTCGAACGCCGGTCGTCACATCGAAAAGGGGGCATAGCGATCTGCTATGCCCCCTTTTCTTATTGCGTCAGTGGCGATGGGTCAGTGTTGACCGTCGGCCTGGTTGGGCCGCCCGATGCTGGAATATTCGAAGCCGTGCTTGGTGATCTCGTCGCGGCGATAGA
>CAZZZI010000189.1:0-8860 GCA_964658415.1 uncultured Sphingomonas sp.
CGACGCAAAAACTGGTCGAGGAGACTGCTATGGTAGCTTTCGTTGAAACCGAAGGATCCGAAGCCGCGTCAAGCGGTGGGCTGATCCGATCTCTGGATTGGAAGGGCGCCTTCTGGGTCGCCGCCGGCGTCCCGCCGCTGGTGCTGTTTTCCATTGGCGGTATCGCCGGCACGACCGGTAAATTGGCCTTCGTCGTGTGGATCATCTCCATGGTGATGGGTCTTCTGCAATCCTTCACCTATGCCGAAATCGCCGGCATGTTTGCCAACAAGTCGGGCGGCGCCTCCGTCTATGGCGCCACCGCCTGGCTGCGCTATTCGAAATTCATCGCGCCCCTGTCTGTCTGGTGCAACTGGTTCGCCTGGTCGCCCGTGCTGTCGCTCGGCTGCGCCATCGCGGCCGGCTATATCCTCAATGCGCTGTTCCCGATCCCGGGTGCGGATTCGCAGCTCGTCGTCTCCTGGACCGCCGCCCATGCGGGCAGCATCACGGCGGATAGCCCGAGGGTTGCCGAATGGCTGGCGACCAATACCGGCAAGACCCAGGCAGATGCGGTGACCGCACTGCTGTCCGCCGACGGTATCGCAGCCTACACGCCGTGGATCCGCAGCTGGTCGCTGGCCACCTTCAATATTCCTTTCCTTGCCAAGGCCAGCCTCAACGCCACCTTCTTCATCGGCGGCATCCTGATGCTGATCATCTTCGCCATCCAGCATCGTGGCATTCTCGGCACCGCCAATGTCCAGAAGTGGCTGGCGATCGTCGTCCTCGTGCCGCTGCTGATCATCGGCCTCTATCCGATCTTCAGCGGCCAGATCGATATGCTCAACGTCACCGGCCTGCTACCGCCGACGGCAGCCTATTCCGGCGTCGACGGCACCTGGAGCAATGGCGGCTGGACGCTGTTCCTCGGCGGCCTCTACATCGCGGCGTGGTCGACCTATGGCTTCGAGACCGCCGTTTGCTACACCCGCGAACTGAAGAACCCGAAGACGGATACCTTCAAGGCGATCTTCTACTCCGGCCTGCTCTGCTGCCTGTTCTTCTTCCTCATTCCGTTCACCTTCCAGGCCGTGCTCGGGCAGAGCGGCATGCTGGCGCCCGGCATCGTCGATGGCACCGGCGTCGGCGAAGCGCTTGGCGGGCTCGTGCATGGCGGCAAGATCGTCACGCAGTTGCTGGTCATCCTGATGATCATGGCGCTGTTCCTCGCCATCATGACGGCCATGGCCGGCTCGTCGCGGACGCTCTATCAGGGCTCGAAGGACGGCTGGCTGCCGAAATATCTCGATCACGTCAACGAGCATGGCGCACCGACCCGCGCCATGTGGACGGACTTCGCCTTCAACCTCATCCTGCTCGCCATCGCCTCGGATACCGCCGGCTACTTCTTCGTGCTTGCCGTCTCCAATGTCGGCTACATCATCTTCAATTTTCTCAATCTCAACGCCGGCTGGATCCACCGCATGGACAGCGGCCATATCGAGCGTCCCTGGAAGGCGCCGACCTGGCTGATCGGCCTCAACACCATCCTCGCCTTCGTCAACGCCCTTTTCCTGGGCGCCGGTGCGAAGGTCTGGGGCTATTCCAATGCGCTCTGGGTCGGCTTCATCTTCGCCGCCCTGATCCTGCCGGTTTTTGCTTACCGACACTTCGTGCGCGACGGTGGCAAGTTCCCGGCCGGAGCAATGGAGGACCTGGGTCTGGTCGGCCAGGACATGGGTGTGAAAAAAGCAGGTGTCCTGCCCTACGTGGCACTGGCGGCCGGTCTGGTCGTGGTGCTCGCGGCCAACGTCATCTTCCAGCTTCCGGGCTGAGAAAAGGAGAAGACACGCGGCGGGCGCCGCGTGTCCTGACAGCGTTCGTGTCAGAGTGCCGAAGCCCCGCGTCGCCAACGAAGGAACCGTCCCGATGAGCAAATCCCAGGCCGTCATCACCCGGATTGCCGATCGCCCGAGGGAGGAGTGGGACGATCCCGTGCGCGGAAGTGTGGCCTTCCACACGCTTCTGAGCAGCGACATCACGCCGACCGATAGCATGAGCGCCGGCGTCGCCGAATTCGTCCCCGGCGGTCACGCTCTGCAGGTACACCGCCATGCAGAACCGGAGATCTACTATATTCTGGAGGGACAGGGCATCATGACCATCGATGGGATCGAGACGGAAGTCGTGGCGGGAGATGTGATCTTCATTCCCGGAAATGCCGAGCACGGTATCAGGAACGGGTCGGACACTTCCCTCAGGCTTTTCTACGTGTTTCCCATCGGTTGTTTCGGGGACGTCGTCTATCGGTTTCCCGATTGAACGCTCGTCAGTTTTCTCTGAAAATATTGGCATCCTTGGCGGCAGCTATGAAGGCTTCGCGGGCCGCGCTGGTTGGCTTGTCGTTGTCAAGCACCGCGAGACAGGTGTTGATGGCCCTGCGGTGGGTATCTCCCTGAGCGCCGCGCCAGCAGGAGTAGAGGCAGTCTACGGCATCGAGCGCGCTGCCGACGTGCCTGAATTCGCCTGCTCTGGGAACCTCGACGGTCACCATGACGTCCCAAATTTTCATATCCATGCGTCACAACGAATGGGGGACTGAAATGGTTGCATACAATCAAAAATAGAATTAGAAAATCCGGAAATAAGACATTGTCGCGGTTTGAATGCTCGTTTCCTGGCCAGGCAAAAGTGACGGAGCGGCCGAAGCATCAGCCGTGAGGCGATCCGAACCGGTCCCGCCACGCCGCCTGTGCTCCCTGATAGGGCAGGGCGGTCGCCTCGTGGATGCCCCGGGCGATCGCGCGCGCCATGACCGTGGTTGCGAGATGGCAGAGTTCGAGAAAATCGATCATGCCTGTCATCGGCCGTGCGCCGGTCGATGCGGCAAAGACCGTATCCCCATCGAAGGGCAGATGCGCCGGCAACAGGGCGCGCGCGAGCCCGTCCTGCGCCATGATGGAAAGCCGGTGGGCTTCCGCCTTGGTCAGAACAGCGTCCGTCACCACCACGCCGATGGTCGTAGCCGTGATATTGACGCCCTTCAGTCGCATCGCCCGGTCTGCCGGGGCGATCACGGCCGGCATGCCGAGACCGCCGAATTCGTTGTTCTCCTCGAACGGCGCCGCCCAGAAATGCGGACCATCGCCAATGGTCGGTGTGCCTAGGGCGTTGACGGCGACGAGGGCCGCGATCCGGTGCCCGGCTTGGCTGACAGCGCTGGCCGATCCCAGCCCGCCCTTCACCGTGGCGGTGGTGGCGCCTGTGCCCGCGCCAACGCTGCCGAGCGGGAAGTCGCCCTCGGCGGCTGCGGCAAATGCCTGATAGCCCATATCGCGATAGGGTGAGTGGAGCCCCCAGTCCTTGTTGCCGCCGTTCAAGAGATCCATCAGGATCGCCTGCGGCACGATCGGCACACGGGTTGTGCCAACCTGTAAGCCCCGTCCTATGTCGCGAAGCCCGGCCTGCACGCCGCCGGCCGCATCCAGCCCGAAGGCCGAGCCACCGGAAAGCACGAGCGCGTCCACGGTGCCGACCGACATCGAGGGATCGAGCAGCGCCGTGTCACGCCCGCCCGGTGCGCCGCCCATGACAGTACCCGAAGCAATCGCCGGGCTATCGAAGAGGACCACGGTGACGCCGGAGCCGAGGTCGATGTCGGTGCAATGGCCAACGGAAACGCCGTCTATGTCGGTGATGAGATTGCGGATGGCAGTCACTGAAACATCCTGTTGCTGCGTGTCATCTGTCGATAGGACGGCAACAGTCCTGAAAACACAAGACCGGCACAGCGGGGCTGGACCGGTCTTCATTCATGGTGATCTCGACAAGCGATCCCGGCTTCGGCGGGCAGGGAAAGCCTAGACGTGCAGGGGTTGGGCAGGACTGCGGGCGAGCAGGTCGCGAATGGCGAGCCTGACTTCGTCGGCGCTCCCGAAACGCTGCTCGTCGAGGTCGTGGACATGGTATTTCACGGCAATGAACCGCAACTGGTCGTCATCAGGGACGACGATGCCAACGGGCACGCCTGCATACTCTATAACTTGCTTCTTCATGACATACTCCTTGCCGCGCGCAACGCACGGTATGGCAAATTGACGAGATTGATCCGAAAGGTGGACGAACGTCACATTCGACAGATCGGGCGGGAGTGGGCGCCCGAGCGTTGACGGCGCAACACAAACCGGCCAAGGGGGCATGCGATGAGTGGATTGTCTTTCATGTCACTTCCCTAGCGTTTGCGTTGCATTTTTGTGGTTCCCTTGAACTTCGGGAACCGGACGACGGAGCCAGAATTTGTCGACCCTTGGGGTAGACTATACCTTGGGTTCCATCGCAAACATATTCCGATGTGTCTCAAAATATCGACGCTCGGAAGAATATAGTTCCGATAAACGCGATTTTCCCGAAAGATTACCTCATTCTTTCCAGGTGCATCGTGCTTCGAATCCTCCTTCGACCGACGACGCAGAGATAGGAACTTGGGGGCTGCCCGACAATCCCCCGAAGGTTGAAAATGAGCGTCGTCGCCAAATCACCCTAATGGTTAACGGCGGGCTCGGAGGCGTCCGACATCTCATCCAGGGCCTTTTCCAGGGCTTCCAGGAAGAAATCGGCGCTGGCCCTGCCGATGCAGAGCGGCGGCTTGATCTTCAACACGTTCAGGTGATCGCCCGTCGGCTGGACGATGACACCGAGTTCGCGCAATCGCTCGCAAAGAGCGGCGGCCTCCTGGGAGGCAGGCGATAGCGAAGTGCGGTCGCCGACCAGCTCCAGTCCGAGATAAAGGCCCATGCCGTGCACCGCGCCGATCAGCGGAAATCGTTGCATCAGCGCATTCATTCCCGTCCTGAGATGCTCGCCGACCTCTCGCGCATTGTCCTGCAATCCTTCGTCCTCGAGGATATCGAGCACCGTCATCCCGACCACGGAACTCACCGGGCTGCCGCCGGTGGACGAGAAGAAGTAGCCCTGCCGCTCCAGCGAATCGGCAATTGCCCGGCGGGTGATGACAGCGCCAAGGGGGTGGCCGTTGCCCATGCCCTTGGCGATCGTGATGATGTCGGGGACGACGCCTTGCTGCTCGAAGCCCCAGAAGACCTGTCCGAGCCGGCCATAGCCGATCTGCACCTCGTCGGCGATGCAGACGCCGCCGGCCCCACGCACGAGCGCATAGATCTGGCTGAGATAGCCGTCGGGCAGCACCATGCCGCCGGCGTTTCCGCACAGCGATTCGGCAATCACGCCAGCCAGGCCTTCGCCCTTCTCAAGGACGGCGTCGAGCAGCGGCCGCGTCGCCTCGACATAGGCATTGGCCGAGTCGGGACCGCGAAACTCTCCCCGGAAGCTGTTCGGCGCCGGAATGGGATGGACCCAGTCCGGCCGCGTCGTCAGGGCTTGCGGGTTGTCCGCCAGCGAGGTCGAGACCGCATCGCTGGCGACCGACCAGCCGTGGTAGCCTTCCTTCAGGCAGAGCATGTGACGCGCACCCGTATGCGCCCAGGCGAGCCGCAGCGCGAGGTCGTTTGCCTCCGAACCACTGTTGACCAGGAAGACGCAGTCGAGGCCCTCGGGCGCCAGAGCCGCAAGACGCGCTGAAAAATCGGCGATTGCCGCATAGTGGAAACGCGAATTCGTATTCAGCATCGACCATTGCCGGCCAATCGCCGCGTTAAGGCGCGGATGGGAATGGCCGAGGATCGTCACGTTGTTGATCATGTCGAGATAGCTGCGGCCCTCTACATCGAAAAGATATTCGCGCCAACCGCGCTCGATCTGCGGCGGGTCCGCATAATAGTGCTTCTGGGACGCCGCCAGGTGGGCCGTTCGCCGGGCGAGCACGTCAGCGCTGCGGGCCCGCGTAGCGTCGATGCTGGGGCCAAGAAGCGGCGCCGGCGAAGGGCACAGCGCCGACCAGGCAGGAGCTGCGTGATTGGCGCAGAGAAGCGGCGGCACCAGCGTCGAGATGCGGCATAGCTGTACGCGCAGTCCCCCGATCGCGCCTTCTTCGCCGGCTATGGTCCCGAGAGCGTCGCCTGCCGCAACGTCCGCGCCGTCCTCGAGGCCACAGACGATGCCGTCCAGATGCAGGCAGACCTCCGCGCCGATCAGCACCAGATGCTGGTGGTCGCGCGCGATGGTGCCGGGAAAGGGCGCGTTGACACCGGTGCCTGCCGGCAGGCAGACGTCGCAATGCAGGGCGTAGTTCTTGGGGGCCTGCAGAGCCAGCGGTTGCGTCGGAGACAGGCGGAACTCCCCGTAGCGGGTGGCAGCCAAGCCGGTTTTCGCTGCGGCTTTCGCCAGCAGCCGCCAATCGATATCAGGCTCCTGCCAGTTGCCGTCGTCCAGCAGCGGACTTGTGGTCGACAGGTCGATGGCGACGATCTGCGCCGGGTCTATCCCGGCCAGCAGCGGCATCCATGCCGTCGTGTCGATCGCGGTCAGGTCGAGGCCGACGGCGCGCATGATGGCCGCATCCATGAAATCGGCACTGGTTGCGGTGGCGACCTCGAAAATTTCCCGCTCGAGTGCGATGTTGTCGCGGACATAGCTGTTGTCCGGATCGATCGCCAGCTGCTGCTCGCTGCTGGCCAAGAGGATCACGGCGCGTGCGACGATCAGCGGCCAGAGAGCCTGCAGTTCTGGTTCGGTGAGCGGCAGCACAGCGTGATAGGCCGCAATCGCGGGCAGGACGAACAGCGGGTCGCCCCCGGCGTGGTGCAGCAGCGAGGCGCAGGTGACCGCGAGATCGCCGACCAGCCAGCCCCGGATGATGTCGCCGAAGTCGATCACGCCATCGGGAATGAGGTGACCATGCCCGTCCAGCCGGGCCACGACATTGGCGCCCGTCACATCGTGATGCACCGGCTGCACGCGCAGTTGCCCGGCGAGCGGCTGGATGCGCTTGACGGCCGCCACCATCGCCTTGGCGATGCGGTCGCGGGCCTGGTGGTTGGTGATGGCCGACAGAAGATGCACGGCGACCGGGCCTGCCCGGCGCAGGTCCCACTGCAGGGTACGGTTGAGGCCGGGATGGTCGAAATCGGCAAGCGACTTTGCCAGGCCGGCGCAGAGCGAGCCGAGCGATGCCACCGTCGCTGTCGCCAGATGCTTCCGGCGTGTCAGGCCCTGGCCTTCGACATAGCTCAACAGCCGGATCTGGAAGGCCTGGTCGTCGACGTTCCAGGCAACGATATCGGCGCCGTCGACGTTGGGGATGACGGAGGGCACGCGAGGGGCGCCGGCCATCCCGCCGAGATACCGAAGCGCAGCGTTCTGCGCTTCGAGTTCGGCGGTTTCATATTCCGCATGGCATATTTTCAACACATAGCGGGCGTCACCCGTGTCGACCCGAAAATTCCGGTCCTGCTGGCTGCCGAGTTCCACCAGTGCGCCGGAAAGGCCGTAATGGGTCGCGAGTATATGCGCCGCGTCTTCCGTCGTGACCTCGGGCCGTGGCAATTGCATGCGGTTGACGAGCGCTTGGTCGGTCATGAACCCCCCGGATCACATTTCTTGCCGGATCATTGCTGCAAGAAAGCAGATACGGAAAATCTCGGCTGCGACAAGACAAAGATACAATCCGCCGAGGTGAGAAGGCGCGAATGTTGGGGGGACGCCTCCTCAAGCCACAGAGCCGCAGTCTGCCGCGCTCGATCCGCCCGTCAGCCCATCCGCTCCGAAGCATAGCTTCCAGGGCTTGCCGGGAAGACGACCGTGCGGTTGCCGTTGATGAAAGTACGGTGATGGATATGGGCGTGGATGGCGCGTGCCAAGACCTGGCTCTCGACGTCGCGACCGATCGAGACATAGTCCTCGGCGCTCTGCGCATGGGTCACCCGCGCGGTGTCCTGTTCGATGATCGGGCCCTCGTCGAGGTCGGCGGTGACGTAGTGCGCCGTGGCGCCGATCAGCTTCACACCGCGCTCGTAGGCCTGCTTGTAGGGGTTGGCTCCCTTGAAGCTCGGCAGGAAGGAATGGTGGATGTTGATGATGCGACCGGACATCTTCTTGCACATGTCGTCCGAGAGGATCTGCATGTAGCGGGCAAGCACGATCAGTTCGGTGCCGGTCTGCTCGGCGACATCCATGATCTCGGCTTCGGCCTTGACCTTGTTTTCCTTGGTCACCTTGATGTGGTGGAAGGGGATGTCGTGGTTGACGACGACCTTCTGGTATTCGAAATGGTTGGAGACGACGCCGACGATGTCGATCGGCAGCGCGCCGATCTTCCAGCGGTAAAGCAGGTCGTTCAGACAATGGCCGAAGCGCGACACCATCAGCAGCACCTTCATGCGCTTGGTCGCATCGTGGATTTCGGCGTCCATCTTGAAAGTGGCGGCAATCGGCTTGAATCCGTCGACAAGCGCCTCCTGGGCGATGCCTTCCTCGGACATGAAGCTGACGCGCATGAAGAATTTGCCGGTGTCCAGATCGTCGAACTGCGATGAATCGACGATGTTGCAGCCCTGAGCGGCCAGATAGGTGGAAATGGCCGCAACGATTCCGCGCGTCGATTGGCAGGATACCGTCAGCACGTAGCTCTTCATGTCTGTTCCCTCATTCGCAGGTGTTGCCCCTGCATAAATCAAAGCATGGGCGCCGGATAGCCGGATGCGACGTCATCTCCGTCGCAACCCGGTGGGCTGGAATCGATCTCCGACCGCCAGCCGTCGCCGCCCTTTCGCGGGCAGATTACGGCAGGCGGGCAAAAATCTCGTTCCCATTGCGTCGTCGGAACGCGTATCCCCGCCGTCGCCGGAACGGTCCCCGCCGGAGATAGCTCCCACCGCCGGCAGATGTCACGGGCACGCCGATGCCGGATCAGATATCCAGCGTCGTATCCCGCTCCCACTGGGTGAAATGCGCTGCATAGGCA
>CAZZZI010000190.1:0-8766 GCA_964658415.1 uncultured Sphingomonas sp.
ACCGCCACCGCCCCCGCCGCCAGCTGAAAAGCCGCCGGAGGAAAAGCCGGCGCCACCACCACCACCGCCTCCGGAAAAACCTCCCGAGCAAGCCCCCAAGTCGCCCGAACAGGCGGAGCCGTCGCGTATCCGCGCGCTGGATCCGGTGTTCCGCTATGGTGAGAAGGATGCCGGCCCGAAGAAATCGGAAGACGGCGACAGCGCCGAGGGCGACGCCAAGCCGCAGACGGCTCCCGATGATGCGGCAAAGCCGGATGCGACCGACGCCAAGCCCGATGCCGCCGATGCGTCAACGCCGGATGCTGCCGCAGCACCCGATACGCCGCCGGACGTGACTGCCGCAGACCAGCCGCCCGCCGCAAAACCACCGAGCGATGCGCCGCCACCCGAGACACCGCCGGTAGACACGCCAGCGGGCGCCGGACCGCTGCCGCCTGATATCAATCTGCCCGAGGCGGATGTGCCCGACAGCCTCGCCGAGAAAAACGGCCCGCCGTCGAACAGCCCCGACAGCGCCAAGGTCGAATTGGCCCCGGCTCCTCCATCCGACTTGCCCAAGGACAAGCCAGCCCCGCCAAAGCCGGGGGGCAAGCCCAAGCAGGGGACGCTGACGCAGGCAAAGACGCTGTTTTCGCGCAGCGAGACGGGTGAGAGTGGGGCGACACGGGCCATGGGCAGCATGTCGCGCAGCGAGCGATTTACCAAACTCTGCGCATCGGAGCTAACCGCGCAGATCGGTCACGCTCTGCATCTTTATTCGGCGCCTTTTGTATGGACATACAGAGGTGATGCAAGCAATGTCATGGCGGTTTCGAGCAGTTCTGTTCTAGGCGACGGCAAAGGTTACGATGTAGCCTTCCGGTGCGAAGTTGACGAACATGCTACCGAAGTAGTGAGTTTTTCGTATCGCATAAACGGAACAATCCCGCGGAACGAATGGAAGGCTCGTCGTGTTCCCGGGGCTTAAATTTCTGAACGAGGTAGGCGCGATGACGTCAACGGATACGCTCGACGTCGAGATCGCGGACATAAACAGATGAGCATATATACCCTTTGACGCCGTCCTCGACGTGGTTGCCCGAGAGCAGGAATAGCTGACGATGCTCGAAGCCTTTCCGCTGGCTGACACGCGCGCGCATGTGCTCGATATGATCGCACGGAAAAACCTGGTGGCGATGGATGGCGCGCGCGTGGCGGGTGGTGCGACATCGCCCGCCATTCCTCTCCTGCCCACGTCCATCGCGGCAGCCTGGCGATGGGCCGCTCGATCTCGGGGCCTGGGGCTGGGCAGGCGGTTGATCGATGCGGCGCTGGAGCAAGCCCGCGCGCAGAAATTTCTGCGCGTCGAGCTCTCCATTCATGCTTAGGCCATACTTCATCGGGCACCACGAGAAGATGGGTTTCCTCATAGGGGGCGCTCAAGCGAGCCGCCCCTATCGTCGGCCGCCTTCGCCAGTCAATCGGCATGGCCATCGTGCTCGACAATGCGGCGTGCCTGTCGTCATCGTCAGTCCCGGCCTGAGCCGCAGGGCGAAGTCTGAACCCTATGCTGCCCGGGCCATGCGTTGCGTCGGCTGTGCGGCATCGCCTGTGCGGAATTGCTGGACCATCGTCAACAGGGCGTCGGCCTCGTCGGCAAGCTCGTTGCTCGCAGCCGTGGTGTCGGCGACCATGGCGGCATTCTTCTGGGTCATCTGGTCCATGGCGTTGACCGAGCTGTTGACCTCCTGCAGCGCCGATGCCTGGTCCTGGGCCGCGGTGGCGATGGTGTCGATGTGCTTGCTGATCTCGACGATCTGGGTGCTGATGCTGGTCAGCACCTGACCCGCCTCGCGCACCAGCGCCGATCCGGTGCTGACCTCGGCGGTCGACTGGTCGATCAGCTCCTTGATCTGCTTTGCCGCATCGGCCGAGCGCTGGGCGAGCTCGCGGACCTCGTGGGCAACGACCGCAAAGCCCTTGCCGGCGTCGCCGGCCCGGGCCGCCTCGATGCCGGCATTGAGGGCCAGCAGATTGGTCTGGAAGGCGATGCTGTCGATCACCTCGATGATCTGCTCGATCTGCCGCGCGCCGCTTTCTATACGGCCCATCGCCTCGATGGCGTTGTTGACCACGGCTTCCGAGCTGCTGGCGGTCTTGCGGGTCTTGCCGACGACCTGCTGGACATCGCGGGCGCGCTCGGCCGAGGAGCGCACGGTGACGGTGATTTCCTCGACGGCGGCCGCCGTTTCCTCGAGCGAGGCGGCCTGGTCCTCGGTGCGCTTGGCAAGGTCCATGGCCGATTGCCGCATGTCGGCGCCGCTTCCCTGGATCGACAGGGTGTTTTCGCGGATCTGCACCATGGTCTCGGTCAGGCGCAGCAGGGAGCCGTTGAAATCCGTGCGCAGTTGTTCGAGCCTTCCGACGAAGGGCGTGTCGATGGCGCGTGACAGGTCGCCCTGCGCCAATCTGGCAAGCCCGCTTGCCAGCTGGTCGACGGCAAAATCGATCTGGCCGTCGAGGCTGCGCTTGTCGCTGTCGTTGCGTGCCCGTTCTGCCTCGATCGCGGCCCGCTCGCTCGCGCTTTCGCTTTCCATCAGATGCTTGGCGCGGGCATTGTCGCGGAAGCCTTCCAGCGCCCTGGCGATGTCGCCGAATTCGTTGCGGCGGCCGGCATAGGGGATTGCCGTGTCGAGGGCGCCCGATGCGATGGCCTGGACGGAGCCCCTGAGCACCGTGAGCGGGCGGATCAACCGGCCCGTCGCGACATAGGCAAGCAGGCCGATGGCCGCCATGGCGGCGGCCCCGACGAACAGGATCAACGTGCCGAGTGCACCGATCTGGTCGGCGTAGACTTGCATGGGGATACCGGTGAACAAGACGCCGATGGTGGCACCGGTGGCTGAGCGAATGGGGAAATAGCCGGTGATGTAGGGTTTCCCGAACAGCACGGCCTCGCCGTAATAGGGTTTTCCGGCTGCCAGCATCGGGCGTGCCGGGTGGTCGGCCGCCAGTTTGGTGCCGACGGCGCGCTCGCCGTTCTCCTTCTTCACATTGGTCGAGATGCGCAGGTAGTCGCCGTCCTGCACCTTGAAGATGGTGGCGACGCCGGCGATCGAGGTGGCGACCCTGTCGACGAGATCGTGATCCGAAACGGTCAGCTCGCCGTCATGGACGACATTGACGAGTTCGCCGTTGCGGATATCGATGGTCGTGCCCGGAAGCTTCACCCCGTATATGACCGCCATGGCGCGGCTGGCATTCTGGACGTCCTTTGCAGCTGTCGTCATCACCCGCTCACGCAGCTGATAGTAGGTTGCTCCGGCCACGGCTGAGATTCCAAGGAAGATAAGACCGATCGTCATAAGGACGATCTGGGAAACAATGGTCGAGGGTAACAGGCGATTCATCAGCGCAACTCCAACGGGCTTTTCGCCAATATTGGCGATTGTCGTTAAAGAAGGGCAAACGCTGCCGGCTGGAATTCGCCAGGCGATACCGGCGGCATCGAGACTGTGTCGCAATGCTTCGGTCAAGGCGGCCTCCCGCAAACGGCATCCCGCGTGTTCGTTCGAGCCGCTAACTCTTGCAACCGGCAGAAGAAGCCGTGGCGGAGACGGATGCCGCATCCAGCGCCTTTTCCGCTCACGGCGTGTCCTTTGCGACGATTTGTTGAAACTTTCAGAGCAGGCCCTTCGTATTCAAAAAATGTGCGCCATCTCTCTCCTGCGCTGGAGAGGCCAGGCTGTTTCAATTTTGATGTTGAGTGGGACGCGATGCCTTCTGACGGACCTTCCAGAAGTAATCCTTTCATCGAGCATGGCGCCGCCCTGCTGACGGCGCTGGCCCACCGCGACAGGTTGCGGATGCTGCGTCTCTTGCTGACGCACGAACTGTCGCTCAACGCCCTTGCCCTGATGTCAGGTATCGGCGTGGCGGCGTGTTCCGAGCATCTCGGCGCGCTGCGCGGGGCCGGTCTCGTGGCCTGCCGCCGGCGGACGGAGACAGACTATTTTTCCTGCCGCTCCGAGCAGGTGAAAAAGGTTCTGGAGACATTGGACGACATATGGCCCGGTCCTTCCCACCAGCTGACACCGGCCAACGATGTTCCGGGTGTCGTGTAACCACGACACCCGTGTCACTGGCGCGATGAATATCGCCGCTTCGGCCGGGCGCCGGAGATCGTGAATTGACAAATCGTAGTTTCGGGCGGAGCAGGGTAGTCAGTCTCCCATAGCAGTCTCCGCGCGACCTCTCTCGAGGCCGCCGGTTCTCCCGAGGACATCCGATGGATAGCGTTCAACCGGCTGGCGGCAGCGTGCTGCGCAATCCCGCCTATCTTTCCTTTGTCGCCTCCAGGGTTTGTTCGCAATTGTCGTTCCAGGCGGTGACGGTGGCGCTCGGCTGGATGATCTACGACCAGACGCACAGTGCCTATGCGCTCGGTCTCGTCGGTTTCTGCCAGTTCCTGCCGATGGTCGTCCTCACCTTCGTCGTGGGTCACGTCGCCGACCGCTTCGACCGTCGCCGCATCGGCCTTGCCTGCCAGGTGATCGAGGCGCTGACGGCGGCGGTGCTTTCCGTCGCGGTCTGGCGCGGCTGGCTCGTACCCTCGGGCATCCTCGCTGCCGTTGCCGTCCTGGGGGCGGTGCAGGCCTTCGAGCGGCCGACCATGGCAGCGCTGCTGCCGAACATCGTGCCGAAGGCGCTGCTGCAGAAGGCGATCGCCACCTCGACGTCGATGATGCAGACGGCGCTGATCGTCGGCCCCTCCGTGGGCGGGCTGCTCTATGGCGTCGGTGCTGCGGCGCCTTTCGTCATGGCCACCATGCTCTTTGCTGTCGCCAGCTTCAACGTCATCTCCATCCGCATGGCGCGGACTGCGCCGGTCGAGCGCGCGCCGGTGACGCTGGCCTCGGTGTTTGCCGGCGTCGCCTTCATCCGCAGCCGGCCGATCATGCTCGGCACCATTTCTCTCGACCTGTTTGCCGTGCTGCTCGGCGGGGCAACGGCACTGCTGCCGATCTTTGCCCATGATATCCTGAAAGCCGGCCCCTGGGGTCTCGGTCTGCTGCGGGCGGCTCCCGCCGTCGGCGCGCTCGCCATGTCGATCGTGCTGGCGCGTCGGCCGATGCAGAGCGGCGTCGGCAAGACGATGCTGCTGGCCGTCGCCATATTCGGCGTCGCGACCATCGTGTTCTCGCTGTCCGGCAATATCGCGCTCTCCGTGATGGCGTTGCTGGTGGTCGGTGCCGCCGATACGGTCAGCGTCGTGGTGCGCAGTTCGCTGGTGCAGCTGCTGACGCCGGATTCGATGCGCGGCCGTGTCAATGCGGTGAATTCGCTGTTCATCGGCACGTCGAACCAGCTCGGTGAATTCGAATCGGGTATGCTGGCCGGTGCGCTGGGACCTGTCGAAACGGGCATCATTGGCGGGGTCGGGACCATCGTCGTCGTGCTCTTGTGGATGCGGCTGTTCCCGGCGCTGGTCAGGGTGGAGACTTTGAATGGCTGAAGCGGTAACCCTCGAAGACTTCGCGCCGGCGCATTTCGCGACGCTGGCCGGCTGGTTCGGCAGCGACGCCGAACTGACCCAGTGGGCAGGCCCGACGCTGCTCTTCCCGCTCGATCCGGCCCAGTGCGCGGCGATGCTGTCCGAAACGGAAGGTGTGTTGCCCGAGCGTCTGATCTGGACAGCGCGGGACGGGGACGCTCGGATCGTCGGCCATGTTCAACTGGCGCTCGACCACCGCAACGGTGTCGGCCGACCCGCCCGCGTCGCCATAGCGCCGGACGCGCGGGGGCGCGGTTTCGGTTTGTCGATGATGGCTGGGGTCGTCGACCATGCCTTCGCCATGGATGGCATGGAGAGGTTGGAACTGAACGTCTACACCTTCAACCGGGCCGCCATCCGCACCTATGAGAAACTCGGCTTCGTCACCGAAGGCGTCCGTCGCTCCTGCGCCCGGGTCGGCGAGGAGCGCTGGGACATGGCGATGATGGGCCTGCTGAAGGCCGAGTACCAGCCGGGCGCTTCCGGCCGACCGTAGCATCGGCTCCCGGTCGTCCCGCCTTATCCGCCCCGGACGCGCGCCAGAACGCCCTCGAGGGCCGTAGTCAGCGCCACGGCTCCGCCCTTGGCCGCGAAATCGACGAACACCTGCTCGTTGAGGCCGCCTTTGGTGGAAAACTCCGAGCGCAGCACATCGAAGCCGGGCGCATCGGGCCGGGCGGCGGTGTCGGCAAGGCTGGCAAACAGCGGTGCCAGATAGGTCTTGGCCTGCTCGTATGGCATGCCCTGGCTCTCCAGCCAGCGGCTGCTCACCTCGAGGATGCCGAAGAATGTGCCCATCAGGGCGCTGGCGACGCCGAGCAGCTGATATTCCGCCTCGGTCTTCGCCTCGATTGCCGTTCCGAGCGCATTGAAAAAGGCGCTGACGTCGGCATCGGGCGGGTAGATGGCCGTGACGCCCTTCCGCTCCGCAACGAAGGGGAGAGGGATGGCCCGTGTCAGGCGGAGGTCGCAGCCGATCCAGTCCGACAGCGCCTGCCGGTCGGTCGCAGCGACAAGGCTGACCACGTGCTGGTCCGGGCGAAAACGCAGGTCCCGCACGACCGCTTCCGCCACCTGCGGCCGGATTGCGAGAAACACCATGTCGGAGCCGTCGACGACCTCCTGGTTGTCGGTAGCGATGCGCACGAGGGACGAGGCTGCGGCGAGGCGGGCAGCGACGGCGGCGTTGCGCGGAGACAGGAGGATGGCGCCGATCGCAAGCTCGGTACCGAGCGCACCGGTGACGATCGCCTCGGTGATGGCGCCCGTGCCGACAAATCCCAATCGCATGCCTGTCTCCCTGTTTATTTGTCCGATCGTCATCTATCGCGGCTTTCGCGACGGGGGCAATTGCCGGATCGGGCAATCTGGCGTGCGGTTGGCCGCCAATAACACGGTGAGGTGTCGTTTTTGGCCGCGGAAGTACTGCCCATTTGCGGATTTCCTCGTTATTGTCCCGTGAATCATCGGCGGGCGGCAGGGTCGATCGCTGCGTTACAAGGTGGATGGAATGGACACGACTTCAAATATTGCCGATATCAGAATCGATTTTCACACGTCGCCGGTCTCTGACGAAGACCGCGCGCTGGCGCTGGCGACGCCCGGCTTCGGCAAGGTGTTCACCGACCACATGGTGCTCGCCCGCTGGACCACCGAAAAGGGCTGGCACGATGCCAAGGTGACGGCCCGCCAGCCGCTGTCGATCGATCCGGCAAGCGCCGTGCTGCACTACGCCCAGGAAATCTTCGAGGGCATGAAGGCCTACAAGACGGCCGATGGCCGCATCCTGCTGTTCCGCCCGGAAGAGAACGCCCGGCGCTTTGCCGACAGCGCCATCCGCATGGCGATGCCGCCAGTGCCGGAAGAGCTGTTCATCAAGGCCGTCGAGACGCTGGTGCGGGTTGACAAGGCCTGGATCCCGTCCGGTGACGCCAGCCTTTATCTCCGCCCCTTCATGTTTGCCAACGAGGCCTTTCTCGGCGTTCGGCCGGCCCATGAGTATGTGTTCTGCATCATCGCCTCGCCCGTCGGCTCCTATTTCAAGGGCGGCAGCAAGGCCGTCTCGGTCTGGGTCGAAAAGCATTTTACGCGGGCGGCCAATGGGGGCACCGGTGCTGCCAAATGCGGCGGCAACTATGCGGCCAGCCTCGTTGCCCAGTCCGAAGCGGCCAAGCAGGGCTGCGATCAGGTCGTCTTCCTCGATGCGGCCGAACACCGCTGGATCGAGGAACTGGGCGGCATGAACGTGTTCTTCGTGATGAAGGACGGCAGCATGGTCACGCCACCGCTCGGCGGCACGATCCTGCCCGGTATCACCCGCAAGTCGGTCATCGCGCTGGCTAAGGAGAAGGGCCTGCGCGTCGAGGAGAAGCGCTACTCCTTCGAGGAATTCCAGGCGGATGCGGAAAGCGGCAAGCTCAGCGAGGCTTTCGCCTGCGGCACGGCGGCTGTGCTCGCCGGCATCGGCCTGATCAAGCATGCGGACGGACAGTTCGCCATCGGCAACGGCGAGACGGGGCCGCTGACGACCGAGCTGCGCAGCGCGCTGGTCGGCATGCAGCAGGGCGCGACCAACGATCCGCACGGCTGGACCCACGCCGTCGAGGCCTGATCGGCACGTTTGGCGCCCGACCTGTCTGGGGTCGGGCTGCCGGCCTCTGTTGTGAACATGCGGCCGAGAGGCCGGCCGGCATGGCGCCGATGGGGCCTGGATGGGCGGATGTAAAATTCCGGCTCGGCTTTCGCCTGTTTTTGAATATATGCCTGCTCTTAGCCTTTTTAACTCGCTACATTGGATAGATTGATTCGGACGGTCGTCGCATGCGGCCGTTTCGACGCGCACCAAGATAGCAAAGCCCACTTAGCCGTGGGCACGGGAGACGACACATGGCCATCATCACCAAGCCCGACATTGCCGAGATGCGGCCGAAAATCACCGTCATCGGCGTCGGTGGCGGCGGCGGCAATGCGATCAACAACATGATCGCCGAGGGCCTCAGCGGCGCCGAGTTCGTCGTCGCCAACACCGATGCCCAGGCCCTGACCATGTCGAAGGCGACCCGGCTGATCCAGCTTGGCGCCCAGGTGACCGAAGGTCTCGGCGCTGGCTCGCTGCCGGAAATCGGCCGGGCCGCAGCCGAGGAATCGATCGACGAGATCATGGACCACCTGCAGGGCACCCACATGTGCTTCGTCACCGCCGGCATGGGCGGCGGCACCGGCACCGGCGCGGC
>CAZZZI010000191.1:0-8706 GCA_964658415.1 uncultured Sphingomonas sp.
GCGAATATCCATCCTGATGTCCTCGTGCCTATCGCCGACCAGCGGGATAAAATGATACGAACGAGCCGAGACCGGCCTGCCCTGTGACCTTGCGGCCGCCCATCGCGGCCCATTTCAAAACCCATTTACCGGACAACACGCAGTCCGGGATTCGCCTGGAAAGACATCATGCCGCCTTTCCGGACCTACGGCCAGAGCGGTTTTGCCTAACCCCGCAAACCGTCGTTTCCGACGGGCTACCGGGACGAGGCGTTCAACAGAATGCGCCCTGCGACCCACCACCATATAAGCATCGCGCCCGATTGCGACGTGGCTTCAAAGCGACATAAGGACGGAAATTGACGACAGAGCGAAAGGCTTGCTGCCGCGACCGCGCCAGACGCTGCATCCCATGCGGAACAAGGCTTTACGCGCGCCGGACGGCCCCACGAACCGCGCATCGGCGGCAGCATGCGGCCCATTCGCGCGGCGGATGCCTGTTTGCGACATATGGGCGGCCGATGCGCCGCAGATGCGCGGTTGCGCCCTGTGCCAGGATGGATCGCCGGGTCCAGGCCGGTTTCATGCGATCTTAACGATGATATCCTAGCCTGCACGGACGATCTTGAACCGCGAGCAAGCACCATGGCCAAGCTCAGATATTTCGATGCCCGGGCGGAAGCCGCCGTGGAGCCGCCTGCCCCGGCTGCCGTACACAGCGAGTTCCTGCGGACCGGCCGCATTACCCGCGAGAAGACGGCCAAGGAAAAGGAACGGCGCTATCTCAGCTATGAGGCCGTCGCCGAGCGCACCGCCCTGCGGCTGCAGGTGGCCGGTGAAAAGACCCATGAGCGGCTGAACGGCTTTCACAGGTCCATCCAGTTTCCGAAACTGATCTTCCACCGCACGCTGACCGACATGCCGCATCTCGGCTATTGCCACGTGACGGCGGCCCGCACCGAGTTCGCCGAATACAAGAACGTCAGCTGGGCCTTCTATATCGCCAATTTCTATGCCGAGATCGACGATAGCGACGAAAGCTTCGTCAAGATCGACCAGCGCCAACAGCGCATGTATTTCGCCGTGGCCGTCCAGAAAATGCCGACCGTCGACGACAAGGCCTTCAGCATCAACCGCGCGGTGCGCGGCAACGGCGTGCTGTTCCGCACCGTCGACCCCCAGGCCGCCATCCGCAACGTGCTTTTGCTCGGCGCCCGCAACGAACAACTCCGCGATATCATCCGTCAGCTTTGAGCTCGATGGACCGATCGAGTGGGAGCGACTGCGTCCGATCGTCAATTCAATCGAGATTTTGACCGCGCCTTATCTCACGCGCGACCGCAAGCGTGGCCAAGAAATGCACATGCGTGTAGTTCTTGAGGCAAAAGGGACAACATCCAGGCCGCGCGATGCGCGATTTTCTAGTCTACCCAATGTTGCATAAATGCAGCCCGCGCAAATTTAAATTTTAGCTGCAGAATAACGCCTAGGCACGCACCAACGAATTTTGTTAGGCGTCAATTTTGTGTGGGGCCTGGCATGTTTAGATTTATTTCGCAGCTATTTTCTTCGGAAGGTTTTTGGAAACCCTATGTATCGACAGGGCCCGTGAATTTGGAAGACGGCAGTATTTCCAACGGCGCTGTCATGCGGAAAGTTACGGCGTCTGGTGTCAGTTATCGTGAGATGACCGCTGAAGAAGTGATCGATCACCAATACTGGCAAGCTATCAAGTAATCTCTCTGATCGAGCGGAAGCGATGCAATGGCCGGGAGCATTTCGTTGCACGTAGAGAGTTCACTTGCGAGGAGCGCATGTCCGAGCAAGCTCGACGCCGCCAGTGGCTAGCAACCTATGCCGGACGACTCAGGGGAAGATCGCCGTCAGGTCTCCGCCGTCGCACCGTTCGGGACGTTTTCCAAGGGAAGATCGTCCCCGACAACAGAGGCGCCGGATCCCATATGGACTGCGCCCTTGCCCAGAAGCCGTCCCGCAACCTGCCCTTTCAGAACCAGATTACCGTGATTCAATAAATTGCGGCCCACCTGGCCCGAAACGACGGCATTGCCGCCGGGGTCGATGATCAGTCCCCCGGACAACCTGCCGCGCGAAACCAGGTTGGCACCTGACGTCACGTGGGTCACTCCGACGATTTCATTTGCGATGACTGCATTCCCCGTGACGACGAAATCGCCTTTGCGCTGGCTCATGTCGGCTCTTCCTTTGCATTGTAGGGGATCGGGCTCTGCGACTGCATGCTCGCATCTTTCCTTGTGCGGGCAAAGGCGGTCGGCGACCTCAGGTCTTCAATTTTGCTTGAGGGTCGACTGCCTGTCGCCGGAGTTGGTCGGAGGCCGGCTTTGACACGGCCCCGCATTGATCGCCTTGGCAGAAAGGCCTAAGGACAGATCGACCAAGAACCGGACCGTCCATGGCTGAAATTATCGACATCTTCCACGATAGAGAGGGCGCGATTGCGC
This sequence comes from uncultured Sphingomonas sp., assembly GCA_964658415.1. Lineage (GTDB taxonomy): Bacteria > Pseudomonadota > Alphaproteobacteria > Rhizobiales > Rhizobiaceae > Rhizobium. The sequence goes on from CAZZZI010000191.1 coordinate 2,460, forward strand.
GGGCGTTGGCTGTATTGGCCGACGGGCTTCCGGTCGCGCTGCCGACGGAGACGGTCTACGGGCTTGCGGCCGATGCGACCAACCCGGCCGCGATCACCCGCATCTACGAGACCAAGGGGCGGCCGAGCTTCAATCCGCTGATCTGCCACATGAGCGACCTCGCCATGGCGGAGCGGTATGCCGTGTTCGACCCGATCTCGCGCCGGCTCGCCGAAGCCTTCTGGCCGGGACCGCTGACGCTTGTGCTGCCGTTGAAGCCCGGTAGCGGCATCCACACTCTTGCGACCGCCGGCCTCGACAGCGTCGGCATCAGGGTGCCCGAAGGCTTTGCGGGCGAACTGATCCGCGCCTTCGACCGGCCGTTGGCGGCGCCCAGCGCCAACACCTCCGGTCGCATCAGCGCCACCTCTGCCCTGCATGTCGAGGCGGATCTCGGTGACCGGATCGCGCTCATTCTGGACGGCGGGGCCTGCGACGTCGGGGTCGAATCGACGATCGTCAAGATCGATGGCGGCACGATGCGGCTGCTTCGTCCGGGCGGCCTTGCGGCCGAGGATATCGAGCGGGTGGCCGGCATGGCGCTGATGCGCGGGCAAGGTGCCACGGCGGCGATCGAGGCGCCCGGCATGATGGTCTCCCATTATGCACCAGACGCCACCGTCCGGCTGGATGCCACCGAGGTTTCCGCCGGCGAGGCGCTGATCCGCTTCGGCAGCGGCCCGGTGGCTGGCGAGGACAAGGCGGCTGTCGTCTTCGACCTCAGCCCGTCAGGCGACCTCGCGGAAGCGGCGGCCAATCTTTTCGATGTCATGAAACGGGCCGATGCCTTGGGCGTTATCGGTCTGGCGTTTACCCCCATTCCGAACGACGGTCTCGGCGAAGCCATCAACGACCGGCTGCGCCGCGCGGCGGCACCGCGCGACTGAGGCAAGACACTTCCACCGGAGACCTGCTCACTCCGCAAGACAAGGACCCGCACGCATGGCCGCTCTCTCTCCCGCCCTGCTCGACCGCTTCGCCGCCATCGTCGGCCCTGCCCATGTACTCAGCGAGGCCTCCGACATCGCACCGCGCCTGGTCGAGAACCGGGGCCTCTATCACGGTGCCTCGCCGATGGTGCTGAAGCCGGGTTCGGTCGAGGAGGTCTCGGCTATCCTGAAGCTTGCCTCGGAGACCGGTACGGCGATTGTCCCGCAGACCGGCAACACCGGCCTCGTCGGCGGCCAGACGCCGCGCGACAACGGATGCGACGTCATCGTCTCGCTGGAGCGGATGAACCGCATTCGCGATATCGATCCGGTCGCCGGCATCATGGTGGTGGATGCGGGCTGCATCCTTGCCGACGTGCAGAAGGCGGCGGAAGAGCATGGCCGACTGTTTCCGCTGTCGCTGGGATCCGAGGGCTCCTGCCGGATCGGCGGCAATCTCGCCACCAACGCCGGCGGCACGGCGGTGCTTGCCTATGGCAACATGCGCCAGCTCTGCCTGGGCCTCGAGGTGGTGCTGCCGACCGGGGAAATCTGGAACGGGCTGCGCCGGCTGAAGAAGGACAATACCGGCTACGACCTGCGCGACCTGTTCATCGGCGCCGAGGGGACGCTCGGGATCATCACCGGCGCGGTGCTCAAACTCTTTCCGCAGCCGCTCGGTCATCAGGTGGCCTTTGCCGGCATCCGTTCCGTCGAGGATGCCTTGGCGCTGTTCAGGAATGCCGCCGGTCTCTGCGGCCCGGCATTGACCGGCTTCGAACTGATGCCCCGCATCGGCGTCGAGTTCACCACCCGTCATATCGATGGCGTGCGCGATCCGCTGGAGACCGTCCATCCCTGGTACGTGCTGATCGACATCTCGACCTCGGATTCGGCCGAAACCGCCGAGCGGATGATGACGGCGCTGCTGGAACAGGGTTTCGAGGCGGGGCTGGTGCAGGATGCGACCATTGCCAGTTCGCAGGCACAGCAGAAGGCGCTGTGGCACATGCGCGAAAGCATGTCCGATGCGCAGAAGCCGGAAGGCGGCTCGATCAAGCACGATGTCTCGGTGCCGGTGTCGGAGATCCCCGCCTTCATGCACGAGGCGGAAGCGGCTGTGATGGCCGCCATGCCGGGCGCCCGGATCTGCGCCTTCGGCCATATGGGCGACGGCAATATCCACTACAACATTTCCCAGCCTGTTGGGGCGGACAAGGCCGCCTTCATCGGCCGCTGGCGGGAAATGAACCGCATCGTGCATGGGCTGGTGATGAAGCACGAAGGCTCGATCTCGGCCGAGCACGGCATCGGCCAGTTGAAGCGCGACGAACTGGCCTCGGTGCGTTCGGAGATCGAGATGGATCTGATGCGCCGTATCAAACGCAGCTTCGACCCGGCCGGGATCATGAACCCCGGCAAGGTCGTCGCAGTCGATGCTGGCGGATAATGACGCAGCCTTGTGGGGCTCCCGGGCTGGTGGCAGGTACAGGCCATTCGACCTGCGCGTTGCCATCCAGCCGGACGCCCCCCTGGCAGCACATCCTTCCCCTGAGGCCGGCCTATGCCGACCTGCGGAAGGCGCTGACGTTTCCGCCACGGTGCTCGCGGTCCAGCTTGAACTGGCCGATCATGCCGCCGAGCTTCTGGCTTTCCAGCGCCATCGAACTCGCGGCGGCGCTGCTCTCCTCAACCATCGCAGCATTTTGCTGGGTCGTCTGATCGAGCTCGTTGATCGCCTTGTTGATCTCCGCCAGACCGACCGTCTGCTCGCGCGTCGAGGAGGAGATCGCCCCCATGTGGTCGTTGATCTGGGCTATCAGGCCGCTGATGTCCTTGAGCGCATCGCCGGTGTCGCTTACCAGCTTCACGCCGTTGGCGACCTCGACTGAAGAGCTCTGAATCAGTCCCTTTATTTCCTTGGCGGCTGCGGCCGAGCGTTGGGCCAGCTCGCGGACTTCCTGGGCGACCACGGCAAAGCCCTTCCCGGCCTCTCCGGCGCGCGCCGCCTCGACGCCCGCATTGAGCGCCAACAGGTTTGTCTGGAAGGCGATTTCATCGATGACGCCGATGATATTGGAAATCTCGCCGGATGATTTTTCAATCCCGCTCATCGCCGAGACCGCACTGGCCACCACGGCCCCGGAGCGTTCCGCGCTGCTATTGGCATCCTTGGCAACACGCATCGCTTCCTCGGCGCGCTTTGAAGACGATGTGACGTTGGAGGTGATCTCATCGAGCGCAGCGGCGGTTTCCTCGAGCGAGGCCGCCTGTTTTTCGGTTCGCTTGGACAGGTCGTTGACGCCCTGGTTGATCTCCAGAACGCCCGTGTCCAACGTGCCGATCGACGTGGAAATCTCGACGAACGTGTCTCGCAATTGCCGAACGGATGTATTCAGGTCTTCCCTGAGCTTCTCGAATTCCGGGGCGAAGGCTTCGTCGATCTGAAAACCAAAATCGCCGGAACACAGCCGCTGGAGTGCTGCTCCCAGTCCGCTGACTGTCTGGGTCCGCAGCGTCACGTCGGTCGCGAACTTCACGACCTTCGTCACCTTGCCGTTATCATCGAGGATAGGATTGTAGGAACCCTGGATAAGGACAGGCTCTCCGGACTTCGTCGAGCGGCGGAACGTGCCCGACTGGTATCGACCGGCATTCAGGTCCTTCCAGAACTGGGCGTATTCGGCGGACGCCGAATATCCCGGTTCGACGAACATCGAATGCTGCTTGCCTTTGATTTCATCGAGCTGGTAGCCGAAAAGCTGCCGGAAATTCTCGTTTGCGGTCAGGATTTCGCCGGTTGTGCTGAGCTCAACGATCGCTTGCGTACGGCTGATCGCGGCGATCTGCGCTGCATAATCGACGTTGAGCATTCTGGCCTTTGCATCCGACCACTCGACGACGAACCCTACGACAGTCGCCCCCTCCTTCAGCGGCGTCACAAGCAGATCGAAACTGCGCGTTCCGATGCGGATCGTGGCACTGTGCCTATCCTTGAGGGCAGCGAGCATGTTGCGCTGGTGGGCGGGGTTCTTATGGAAGATATCGATATTGCTGCCGATCAGGCTAGTAACGTTGAACTTCGGCAGCTCTTTCTTCAGGTCGCTCTCCGCTTCCTTCAGCAACTCAGTCACGGCCTTGTTCATGTAGGTGATATTGAGCTTGGCGTCGGCTACCATGATGTTTGCCCGCACGACTTCCATAGCTCGAAAAACTGCACGTAAATTGGAGTTCAGAAGGTCTGATATATTCACGGTATTGCTCCTGAAAAATTTGCCACTTTCCTCCTGTAGAATTTGATTAAAATGGTTAATATATTATGCCATTTATAATCTTATTCTAATTTATAGTTCGTTGCGAAAATCTACACTAAAATATCATCAGTCATTACATAGATAAGCTTCGCTTATTATCCATCTTCATTAGTATTGATAGCCCTAATACATTGTTTTTGGAGAGAAAATATTGGCGTCGCGCGGGATCGGCCGCGATGGTCGATCGCTCCTTCGCGCGGGTGCAACCTTCACGGATCGACGGACAGGCGGCCATCGCCTCGACAAAGGCGCTTCAGCCGTTTTGAACGGTTGCAGACAATTTTGCGGTTGTGGATTTGTTTTTTTTCGGAGGAGCAGGCGGTGCGCCGATGCTCTACATCCGGATCGCGCCGCCGCGAGATGCGGTCTTCGGCGCAGGCGCTGCCTGGGTTTGGCAGCGCCGGGCAAGGCCGTGGCCTCCTCCCCTTGCGGGGAAGAGGATGGTTGTCAGTCGATGTCTTCGTTGGATGGTACCGGCGGCTGGGCGTTGCGGTTGCCGGAGATGATCTCGCGCTTGCCGACGTGGTTGGCGGGGCCGACGAGGCCTTCCTTTTCCATGCGCTCGACGAGCGAAGCGGCGCGGTTGTAGCCGATGCCGAGGCGGCGCTGGATGTAGGAGGTCGAGCACTTCTTGTCGCGCATCACGACCTTGATCGCCTGCTCGTAGGTGTCGTCGCCGTCTTCGGCGCCCATCGCGCTCTTGTCGAACACGGCACCGCCGTCTTCTTCTACTTCCTCGTCCTCTTCGCCGGCCGTGACCGTGTCGAGATATTCCGGGCGGCCCTGCATCTTCAGATGGGCCACGACCTTCTCGACTTCCTCGTCGGAAACGAAGGGACCGTGAACGCGCGAGATACGGCCGCCACCCTGCATGTGCAGCATGTCGCCCTGGCCGAGCAGCTGTTCTGCACCCTGCTCGCCGAGGATCGTGCGGCTGTCGATCTTCGAGGTGACCTGGAAGGAGATGCGGGTCGGGAAGTTCGCCTTGATCGTGCCGGTGATGACGTCGACCGACGGGCGCTGGGTTGCCATGATCAGGTGGATACCGGCAGCACGGGCCATCTGCGCCAGGCGCTGGATGGCGCCTTCGATCTCCTTGCCGGCGACCATCATCAGGTCGGCCATCTCGTCGACGATGACGACGATATAAGGCATCCGCGACAGGTCGAGCTCCTGACTCTCTTCCGTCGGTGCGCCCGTGGTGCGGTCGAAGCCGGTCTGGACGGTGACGAGGATCGTCTCGTCCTTTTCGCGGGCAATGGCGACGCGGGCATTGTAGCCGTCGATGTTGCGGACGCCGAGACGCGACATCTTGCGATAACGATCCTCCATCTCGCGCACGGCCCATTTCAGCGCCAGCACGGCCTTCTTCGGATCGGTGACGACGGGGGTCAGCAGATGCGGAATGCCGTCATAGACCGACAGTTCGAGCATCTTCGGATCGACCATGATCAGGCGGCATTCTTCCGGCGTCATGCGGTAGAGCAGCGACAGGATCATCGTGTTGATGGCAACTGATTTGCCCGAGCCGGTGGTGCCGGCGACCAGCAGATGCGGCATCTTGGCGAGTTCGGCGATGACGGGCTCGCCGCCGATGGTCTTGCCGAGGCCAAGCGCCAGCTTAAAGCTGCTCTGGGCAAAATCTTCCGATTCGATCATCTCGCGGAAGTAGACGGTTTCGCGCGTTGCATTCGGCAGTTCGATGCCGATGACGTTGCGGCCGGGGACGACAGCGACACGGGCAGACAGGGCCGACATCGAACGGGCGATGTCGTCGGCAAGACCGATGACGCGCGAGGATTTTACGCCCGGCGCCGGTTCGAATTCGTAGAGGGTGACGACGGGGCCTGGGCGGACGTGGATGATCTCGCCCTTGACGCCGAAATCTTCCAGCACGTTTTCCAAGAGGCCGGCATTCTGCTCCAGGGCTTCCTGGGTCATGATGACGCCGACGCGTTCCGGCGG
>CAZZZI010000192.1:0-6112 GCA_964658415.1 uncultured Sphingomonas sp.
ATATCGCGGGGATGCTCGGCACAGCGATGCTTCCGGCCGAACTCGACGACGCGCTCGCTGGCCTGAAGACACTGCCGGCGGAGCTGGAGGCGCAACTGACCGGCCTGCTCGCCGACGAGTTGCCGCTGCTGAAGCGCGACGGCGGCTTCCTGCGGCCGGGCGCCGATGCGGATCTCGATGCGGTCCGGGCATTGCGCGACCAGTCGCGCCGGGTGATTGCCGGGCTGCAGCTGCAATATGCCGAGGAAACCGGCATCAAGTCGCTGAAGATCAAGCATAACAATGTTCTCGGCTATTTCATCGAGGTCACCGCCGGCAGCGCCGGACCGATGACCGATACGCCGGAAGCCAAGGGGCGCTTCATCCACCGCCAGTCGATGGCCAATGCCATGCGGTTCACGACGCCGGAGCTCGCCGACCTCGAGAGCCGCATCGCCAATGCCGGCGGCCAGGCGCTGGCAATCGAATTGAAGGCCTTCGACGAGATGGTAACTTCCGTCGTTCGCAGGGCAGAGGCCATCAAGGCCGGTGCCCGGGCGCTGGCCGTCATCGACGTCGCGGCCGGTCTGGCGCTGCTGGCCGAAGAGCAGGCCTATTGCCGGCCTGTTGTCGACGACTCCAAGATGTTCGCCATCGGCGGCGGCCGCCATCCCGTCGTCGAGCAGGCGCTGCGACGCCAGTCCTCCGGGCCTTTCGTTGCCAACAACTGCGACCTCTCCCCCCGCGACGGCGGGCGCGACGGTGCCATCTGGCTGCTCACCGGCCCCAACATGGGCGGTAAGTCGACATTCCTGCGCCAGAATGCGCTGATCGCCATCCTCGCCCAGATGGGCTCCTTCGTTCCCGCGACATCCGCCCATATCGGCATCGTCGACCGGCTTTTTTCGCGCGTCGGTGCCTCCGACGATCTGGCCCGTGGCCGCTCCACCTTCATGGTCGAGATGGTCGAGACGGCGGCGATCCTCAACCAGGCCAGCGACCGCTCGCTGGTTATCCTCGACGAGATCGGCCGCGGCACCGCCACCTTCGACGGCCTGTCGATCGCCTGGGCGGCGGTCGAGCACCTGCATGAGGCCAACAGATGCCGTGGCCTGTTCGCCACCCATTTCCATGAATTGACGGCCCTCTCGGAAAAACTCGGCCGTCTGGCCAATGCCACGATGCGGGTCCGGGAATGGGACGGCGAGGTCATTTTCCTGCACGAGGTCGGGCCAGGGGCTGCCGATCGCTCCTACGGCATCCAGGTCGCACGGCTGGCCGGGCTGCCGGCCTCTGTCGTTGCCCGCGCCCGCGATGTGCTGACGCGGCTGGAGGATGCCGACCGCAAGAACCCCGCTTCCGCGCTGATCGACGAGCTCCCGCTGTTCCAGGTGGCGGTGCGCCGTGACGAAGCTGCGCGTGCGCGGGGAACGTCCAAGGTCGAGGAGGCGTTGAAGGCCATTGACCTCGATGACCTGACACCACGCGGGGCGCTTGACGCGCTCTACGAATTGAAGAAGAAGCTCAGTGAGGCCGGCTGAGGTCGGAAACGGGATCGTGCCATGCATATCGAGAATCTGCTGACTGAAGTCCGAATGCTCTCCGACCGCTTCGCTTTGCCGGAGGCGCGGCCAAAGACGGAAGCGCCGATCGAGTGGCATTCGGCCCGTGGCCTGCTCGACATCGTGCTGGCCTGCGGCCGCATCTCGGATATTTCCACCCGCATTTCGGCCGCCGGCTATTGGGAATGCGACCGCGAGCTGCTGGCCCAGATCGGCGCGCAGTCCCGTCAGATTCTCTATCATATCAACGAAATCAAGGCTATCGAGGCGAAAAACATCGCTGAAGGCCGCTGCGAAGCTTAGAGGCTCGTCCGGTGTTTCCGACCGCCGTCTTCAGAAAGCCTTCGTCAAATATAAAGACTCTGGTTTTTATGATGACCGTCAATGCCGGGTCGGAAGGGCTATAGCGCATGGCAACGAAAAGTGAGGCGCTCCAGCAACGGATGGCCGACAACGAACAGCACCTCAGCCGACGCAGGATGGCCGCGATCGATTATCAGGGCATCCTGGATGTCACGGCCCTGAAGGCCGAATGCGACGCTGTCATCGCCAGCCACAGCGGCACCCGTAGCGAGCTTCGCAACGCACTCCTGCCGCCCTTGAAGAGGGCCAGCCAGGAGGCGCGCGAGCGCGCCCGCCTGCGCCTGTTCGCCCATGGCAGCGGCCTTGACTGCGCGCACGAGATTTCCTGGCTGCAGGACCAGCTGATCACCATTCTCTACGACGTTGCCGTCACGCAGGTCTATCCCGGCCAGAAGGACAAGTTCGCCGTGGCGGCGGTCGGCGGCTATGGCCGTGACACGCTGGCTCCGGGCTCCGATATCGACCTGCTGTTCCTGTTTCTGCCGAAGCCAGAGGACGACACCCACAAGGCTGTCGAGTTCGTGCTTTACGTGCTCTGGGACATGGGCTTCAAGGTCGGCCACGCCACCCGCACCATCGACGAATGCATCCGCCTGTCCAAATCGGACATGACGATCCGCACCGCCATTCTGGAGACGCGCTTCATCTGCGGCCACAGGCCTCTGGCAACCGAGCTGGAAGGGCGTTTCGACAAGGAAATCGTCATCGGCACCGGGCCGGAATTCGTTGCCGCAAAGCTTGCCGAGCGCGACGAGCGCCACCGCAAGGCCGGCGATACGCGCTATCTCGTCGAACCGAACGTCAAGGAAGGCAAGGGCGGCCTGCGCGACCTGCATACGTTGTTCTGGATCTCGAAATACTATTATCACGTCCGCAACACGATCGAGCTGGTCAAGCTCGGCGTACTGTCGAAGAGCGAATACCGGCTGTTCGAAAAGGCCGACGATTTCCTCTGGGCCGTGCGCTGCCACATGCATTTCCTGACCAACAAGGCCGAGGAGCGCCTGTCTTTCGATATCCAGCGCGACATCGCCGAGGCGCTGGGATACCACGCCCGTCCCGGCCTCTCGGCGGTCGAGCGCTTCATGAAGCACTACTTCCTGGTGACAAAGGATGTCGGCGACCTCACGCGCATCCTCTGCGCGGCGCTCGAGGACGAACAGGCCAAGGCGACGCCGGGGCTGTCCGGTGTGCTCAGCCGCTTCACCCACCGCTCGCGCAAGATCGCCGGCTCGCTCGAATTCGTCGAGGACCGCGGCCGGATCGCGCTCGCCAACCCGGATGTCTTCAAGCGCGATCCGGTCAGCCTGATCCGCCTGTTCCATGTCGCCGACATCAACAATCTGGAATTCCACCCCGATGCGCTGAAGCGTGTGACCCGCTCGCTGTCGCTGATCGACATCAAGCTTCGCGAGGACGAGGAAGCCAACCGGCTGTTCCTGTCCATCCTCACCTCCCGCCGGGATCCGGCGCTGATCCTGCGCCGCATGAACGAGGCGGGCGTGCTTGGCCGCTTCATTCCGGAGTTCGGCAAGATCGTGGCGATGATGCAGTTCAGCATGTATCACCATTATACCGTCGACGAGCACCTGATCCGCGCCGTTGCCATCCTGTCGGAGATCGACAAGGGCAAGGCCGAGGAAATCCATCCGCTCGTCAACAAGCTGATGCCTTATGTCGAAGACCGCGATGCGCTCTATGTCGCCGTGCTGCTGCACGACATCGCCAAGGGCCGCCTGGAGGACCATTCCATCGCGGGCGCCCGGGTGGCGCGCAAGCTGGCACCGCGCTTCGGCCTCTCGCCCAAGCAGACCGAGCTCGTCGTCTGGCTGATCGAGGAACACCTCACCATGTCGATGGTCGCCCAGACGCGCGACCTCAACGACCGCAAGACGATCATCGATTTCGCAGCCCGTGTGCAGTCGCTCGAACGGCTGAAGATGCTGGTCATCCTCACCGTCTGCGACATCCGCGCCGTCGGCCCCGGCGTCTGGAACGGCTGGAAGGGCCAGCTGCTGCGCACGCTCTACTATGAGACCGAGCTGCTGCTGGCCGGCGGCTTTTCGGAAGTGTCGCGCAACGAGCGCGCCAAATATGCGGCCGAAGCCCTGTTCAACGCCCTCTCGGACTGGAACGAGCAGGACCGCGAGGCCTACGTCAAGCTGCACTACCAGCCTTATCTGCTGTCCGTGTCTCTCGAAGACCAGATCCGCCACACCGATTTCATCCGCCAGACCGACAAGGCCGGGCAGGTGCTGGCGACCATGGTGCGCACCGACAGTTTCCACGCCATCACCGAGATCACCGTGCTGTCGCCCGACCATCCACGCCTTCTGGCCGTGATTGCCGGCGCCTGTGCGGCATCGGGCGCCAATATCGTCAACGCGCAGATTTTCACCACCGCCGATGGGCGGGCACTCGACACCATCCATGTCAGCCGCGAGTTTCCGGACGATGCCGATGAACTCCGCCGGGCTGCCACCATTGGCAAGATGATCGAGGACGTGCTGTCCGGCCGCAAGTTTCTGCCTGAGGTAATCGCCAACCGCACCAAGCTGAAGCGCAAGAGCAAGGCCTTCGTCGTGCCGCCTTCGGCGACGATCTCCAACAGCCTGTCGAACAAGTTCACCGTCGTCGAGGTCGAGGGGCTGGACCGTACCGGCCTGTTGTCCGAAGTGACGGCGGTGCTCTCCGACCTGTCGCTCGACATCCAGTCGGCCCGCATCACCACCTTCGGCGAGAAGGTCATCGACACCTTCTACGTCACCGACCTCGTCGGCCAGAAGATTTCCAACGAGAACAAGCGCGGCAACATCATTGCACGGTTGAAGGCGGTGATGGCCGGCGAGGAAGACGAGCTGCGCCAGCGCATGCCGTCGGGCATCATTGCCCCCTCGGAGACGCCCCTCGACGATCCCGAAGAAAAGGCCGGTTCCGCAGCATGAGTCTTGTCCGTAAATTTGCGACTGTCGGCGGCGCGACGCTCGGCAGCCGCCTCTTCGGGTTCGCCCGCGAAACCCTGATGGCGGCAGCGCTCGGCACGGGGCCGATGGCCGACGTCTTCTATGCGGCCTTCCGCTTTCCAAACCTGTTCCGCCGGCTATTTGCCGAGGGTGCCTTCAACGCCGCCTTCGTGCCGCTGTTTGCCAAGGAGATCGAGGCCAACGGCATCGACGGCGCCAAGCGGTTTTCCGAGGAAGTGTTCGGCGTTCTGTTCTCCGTGCTGTTCCTGATCACGGTGGTCATGGAGCTGTGCATGCCGCTGCTCGTCCGGTTCGTGATCGCGCCGGGCTTTGCCGACGATCCGGAGAAAATGTCGATCACCGTCCGTATGGCGGCGGTGATGTTTCCCTATCTCATGTGCATGTCGCTGACCGCGATGATGAGCGGCATGCTCAACTCGCTGCACCATTTCTTCGCCGCCGCCATCGCGCCCGTCTTCCTCAATGTGGTGATGATCAGCGCGCTGCTCTATGCGCTCTATGTCGGCGCGCCGCCATTGTCGACCGCCTGGTACATGTCCTGGGGCGTCCTGGTGGCCGGCATCCTGCAGCTGGCCGTGGTCTATTTCGGCGTGCTGCATGCCGGCATCTCGATCGGGATCCGCTTTCCGAAGATCACGCCCAACGTCAAGCGGCTGCTCATCCTGGCCGTGCCGGCCGCCATCACCGGCGGCATCACCCAGATCAACCAGATGATCGGCCAGGCAATCGCCTCCTCGCGCGAGGGCGCGATCGCGGCCCTGCAATATGCCGACCGTATCTACCAGCTGCCGCTCGGCGTGGTCGGCGTGGCCGTGGGTGTCGTGTTGCTGCCGGAATTGGCCCGCTCGCTGAAGAGCGGCAATCTGCGCGAAGCCGGCAACCTGCAGAACCGCTCGATCGAATTCGTGCTCTTCATGACGATCCCTGCGGCCTTCGCGCTCTGGATCCTCTCCGACGAGATCATCCGGCTGCTTTACGAGCGCGGCGCCTTCCATGCGCAGAACACGGCTGTCGTCGGGGCCATCCTTGCCATCTACGGAATAGGCCTGCCGGCATTCGTGATGATCAAGGCGCTGCAGCCGGGCTTTTACGCCCGCGAGGACACCAAGACGCCGATGCGATTTTCGGCCGTTGCCGTCGCCGTCAATTGCGCCACGGCGCTGACGCTCTTCCCGCACATGGGCGCACCGGGGATCGCGGTGGCCGAGGCGACGGCCGGCTGGA
>CAZZZI010000192.1:6212-8689 GCA_964658415.1 uncultured Sphingomonas sp.
TTCCCGCACATGGGCGCACCGGGGATCGCGGTGGCCGAGGCGACGGCCGGCTGGATCAGCACCGTGCTGCTGTTCGGCACGCTTCTGCGTCGCGGCCATCTGGTCTGGGAATGGGCACTGGCGCGCCGCGCCGCGCTGCTGGTGGTCGCGGCTTGTGTCATGGGCGGCGTCATCTTCTACCTGAAGCAGCGCTGGGCACCCGAACTTGCCTCCGGCGCGTCGCTGGCCACCAAGCTCGGTACATTGGGCCTTTTGATCGCCATCTCGATGGTCGTCTACTTCGCCACGGCCTTTTTGATCGGCGGGGCCAACCTCGGCATGATCCGCCGCAATCTCAACCGCAAGCCGAAGGGCGAGGGGCCGCCTGCCGCCTGATCCTCACAGGCTTGTCGGGTGGGTCTCTTCGAACGCCTGTCTGGCTGTCGGGCTGAGATATGGGCGGAAAAGCGCGGACACCTGGTTGATCCCCCAGGCGAGGTGTTCCTCGTTGAGATCGGTCACCCGCTGTTGCAGGTTGAGGTAGACAGCCCAGTATGTTGCGACAATCCATACATTGGCGAGCAGCGGTGCCCTGTCTTCGGCAGGCACGTTGATCAGCGCCTCGGTTTCCATGCGCTTCAGGATCTCGTCCAGCGCATAGCCCATCAACGTGCTGACGTTCTGGATCTCGTCAGCCAACGATGGGGCCACCGCGAGAAGATCGATGAGGTCGCGGAACAGGAAGCGGTAGGCCCAGACGAGCGAAAACCACTGGCACAGAAATCCCGGATAGCTCGCGAGATTGGCGGCAGGCGCGGAATGCGCCTGCGCGACGAAGCCGGCGGCGGCCGCCTCGAAATTGGAAAACAGGCCGGTGATCAGCGATTCCTTGGTCCGGAAATGATAATAGAGGTTTCCCTCGTTGATCCCGACCATCCCGGCAATCTCGGCGGTCGTCACCCGGCCCGGGCCTTTGTCATTGAAAAGCGAGAGCGCCGCGACCAGGATCCTGTCGCGTGTCGGCGTCCGTTTTTTCACGCTCTTTCCCAGCACTTCACCGTCCGCCATCTTTGTCCCTTGAAAAAATAAGGTGAATACCTTAAGTCTGATTAAGGTGTTCACCTTAGCGTGACGCTACCGCAGTTTTTAGGTTTGAACAAGGAGCCGGACATGGAAGCCGCTACCGACACGCCCTCCGTGGAAAATCTGCCCTACATCCGCCGGCGATCGATGGCGGCGGTGCTTGTCGCCGTGATCCGCAATCCGCTGCAAGCGCTGCCGCCGGAAGTGTTCCGGGAACGCGTGGTGTTCGCGCGCCGGGCGGGCAAGACCCATGTCTACCTTTCCGATCCCGCCCTCATTCACGAGGCGCTCGTTGGCAACGCCGATGCGTTGAGCAAGGGAGAGAATGTGCGCAGGGCGCTGGGTCCGGCCCTCGGCGAGGGGCTTTTGACGGCGGACGGCGCCCACTGGAAGTGGCAGAGACAGGCTGTTGCCGGCGCATTCCGCCACGACCGGCTTGTCGAGCTGCAGCCTGCGATGATCGCGGCCGCAGAAGCCACCCGTGACCGATTGCTGGCGGCAAACGGAAGGACTGTCGATATCGGCCACGAAATGATGCGAACGACTTTCGACATCATCGTCGAGACGATGATGTCCGGCGGTCACGGCATCGACGTGGCGAGGGTCGAGCAGGGGATCACGGATTTTCTGAAGCCGACCGGCTGGACCTTTGCGCTGGCCATGCTCGGCGCGCCCGATTGGGTCCCGTTTCCCGGCCGCGGCAAGGCGCGAGAGGCCGTCGCCTTTCTGCGATCGAGCCTCGCCAAGGTCATAGCCGAGCGCCGGGCCGCCCCCAGTGCCCGGCACGACCTCGTGTCCATGCTCCTGGCCGCCTCCGATCCGGAAACCGGCCGGACCATGGGTGACCAGGAGATCGTCGACAACCTCATGACCTTCATCACGGCCGGGCACGAGACGACTGCACTCGGCCTTGCCTGGACGCTCCATCTTCTTGCCCGTCACCCCGAATGCGAAGCCGCAGTCGTGGCAGAAGTCGCATCGGTCACCGGAGGCCAGCCGCTTCGCCCCGAGCACATCGCCAGCCTGACCTACACCAGGCAGGTCTTCTCGGAGGCCATGCGCCTGTATCCGCCAGCGCCGATCATCACCCGCACTGCCGTCCTCGACTTCAAGCTGGGCGCTTTCGCCATCCCGGCGGGGGCGGATATTTACGTTCCGATCTACGCCGTGCATCGCCATCCCTTGCTCTGGTCCGATCCCGAGGCCTTCGATCCCACGCGCTTCGCGCCCGAGGCAGTCAAGGCGCGCCATCGCTACGCCTACATGCCGTTCGGGGCGGGGCCCCGGGTCTGCATCGGCAACGCCTTCGCCGTCATGGAGGCTGTCGCCATCCTCGCCGTGCTCCTGCCGGCGCTGAGCCTCGGCAATCGGAGCGCGACGGAGCAGGAGGCCGTCATGAAGGTGACACTGCGCCC
>CAZZZI010000193.1:0-8675 GCA_964658415.1 uncultured Sphingomonas sp.
CGATGTGCCCCGGCCGACTGAATTCCTGAAGACACGGACCGAACAGGCCGCGTGACTGCAAAGGCGCGGCCAAGGGGAAAATGCTGCCCGACGCCGCACAGCATGGGAGGGGATATCTTCCCGCCTCGGTTGCCTCGCCTCTTGAATTCCGCCCGAACCTTTGCCAAGTCAGGGGCCCCAATGACATCGACAACGCCTGAAGAGATCGCCATGACGACTGCCGTTGAAAGCCCCGTGGAAAATCACGCCTTCGAAGCCGATGTATCGCGGCTTCTGCACCTGATGGTGCACTCGATCTACTCCGACAAGGACGTGTTCCTGCGCGAGCTGATCTCGAATGCCGCCGACGCCTGCGAGAAGCTGCGCTATGAGGCCATCGCCGCGCCCGAGTTGCTCGCCGGCGATCCGTCCTCGCGCATCCGGCTTTCGCTCGACGAGGACAATCTCGGCTTCGTGCTCGAGGACAACGGCATCGGCATGAGCCGCGACGACATGATCGAGGCGCTCGGCACCATTGCCCGCTCCGGCACCCGCGCCTTCATGGAAATGGTCGAGGCCGCCAAGGGCAAGGACGGCGCGCAGCTGATCGGCCAGTTCGGCATCGGCTTCTATTCCGCCTTCATGGTCGCCGACCGCGTCGACGTCGTGTCGCGCCGCGCCGGATCTGAGGAGGCCTGGATGTGGTCGTCGGATGGCAAGGGCGCCTACACGATTACCTCCGTGCCGCTCGAGCAGGCGCCGGCCCGCGGCACCCGCATCACGCTGGCGCTGATGGACGACGCCAAGAGCTATGCGTCGCGCTGGACCGTCGAGCGTATCGTCAAGGAACAGTCCGGCCATGTGCCTGTCCCGATCGAGATCGTCGAGAAGCCGGGCGAGGAGCCCAAGCAGATCGCCGACGGCTCGGCGCTCTGGACCAAGTCGAAGAACGACATCACGACGGAAGAATACACCGATTTCTACCGGGGCCTCTCCGGCCAGTTCGACGAGCCGGCCGTCACGGTGCATTTCCGCGCCGAGGGTCGCCATGAATATACCGGGCTTGCCTTCGTGCCGAGCGCGCAGCCCTTCGACCTCTTCGATCCCGACCGCAAGGGCCGCATCAAGCTCTACGTGAAGCGCGTCTTCATCACCGACGATGCCGATCTGCTGCCGCGCTACCTGCGTTTCGTGCGCGGCCTCGTCGATACGTCGGACCTGCCGCTCAACGTCTCGCGCGAGATGATCCAGCAGAGCCCGATTCTCGCCGCCATCCGCAAGGGCCTGACCAGCCGCATCCTCACCAGCCTCGAAAAGCTGGCCGACAGCGACAACGACGCCTTCGTCAAGGTGTGGGAAGCCTTTGGCACGGTGCTGAAGGAAGGCATCTACGAAGACTTCGAGCGCCGCGCCCAGCTGATGGCGCTGTCGCGCTTCAAGTCGACGGCGTCGGGCGACGGCTACCGGTCGCTCGCCGACTACGTCAAGGACATGACGGAAGGCCAGACGGCGATCTATTATCTCGCCGGCGGCAACACGGCCCAGCTGGCGGCCTCGCCGCACATCGAGGGTTTTCGCGCCCGGGGTGTCGAGGTCTTGCTGCTCAGCGATCCCGTCGACAGCTTCTGGGTAACCAATGCGCCCGATTTCGACGGCAAGAGCTTCAAGTCCGTGTCGCAGGGGTCGGCCGACCTTGCCGACATCAAGAAGACCGATGGCGATACCCAGCCGAAGCCCGAGACCTCGCAGCTCGTCAGCGATTTCATCGCCTTTGCCAAGACCACCCTCGGCGAGGCGCTGTCCGACGTGCGCGCCTCCGACCGCCTGACGGAAAGCGCCGTCTGCCTCGTGGCGCCGGAGCACGGCCCGGACCGGCAGCTCGAAAAGATCCTGCAGGCCGGCGGCAGGCTGGATCAGGCGGCCAAGCCGGTGCTGGAGATCAACCCGGATCACGCGCTGATCACGGCGCTGGCCGGCACCGCAGGCGCGGACGGCGCCTTCCAGACGGACGCCGTGCAGCTGCTGCTCGACCAGGCCCGCATCCTCGACGGCGACAAGCCGGAAGATCCGCGCGCCTTCTCCGACCGGTTGTCGCGCGTGCTGGAAAGGGCGTTGAAGTCGTAAGGGCAACCAGGCGACTCGACGAATGCCGCAAAAGCCCTAGATCGCCTGAAGAACAGGAGATCTAGGGCGTGAGCGAAGTGGACGGGACGGCGGTTTTGACGAATAGTCCTGCCTCGGAAGAGGCGGGACGGGGACGGGAGGCCGAGGCGCCGCACGAGATTCCGGCCAAGGGTCTGAAGGACGTGCTGTTTCGCGTCGTTGCCGAGGTGATGGAAGACCGGGTGACGCTGATTGCCGCCGGAGTCACCTATTACCTGCTGCTCGCCCTGTTTCCGGCGATGGGCGCGCTGGTGTCGCTCTACGGCTTCGTCGCCGACCCGACGACGATTGCCACCCATATCGGCTTTCTCTCGCAGATCTTTCCGCGCGGCTCGTTCGATCTCATCCTGTCGCAGCTCACCGCTCTGACGCAGCAGAAGCCGGGGACGCTCAGCCTCGGCTTCGTCACCGGTCTTGTCATCGCCATCTGGAGCGCCAACAATGGCGTCAAGGCGCTCTGCGACGCAATGAACGTCGCCTACGGAGAGGAGGAGAAGCGCGGCATCGTCGAGTTCAACCTGCTGTCGCTGGGTTTCACCTTCGGCCTGCTTGTCTTCGCCGTGGTGCTGATCTTCGCCATCGGCGTCATTCCGGCCATCCTTGCCTATTTCTGGCTCGGCGAATGGACGGACCTTTTGACGCGGATCGGGCGCTGGCCGATCATCCTGGCGCTGGTGATGTCGGGGATCGTGCTGCTCTACCATTACGGCCCGAGCCGCGAGCGCGCCAAGCTCGTCTGGCTGAGCTGGGGTGCCGTGTTCAGCACGCTGTTGTGGCTGGGCTCGTCCTTCGTGTTTTCCTACTATCTCGACAATTTCGCCAACTACAACGCCACCTACGGCACGCTCGGCGCCCTGATCGGCTTCATGGTGTGGATCTGGATCTCGGTGATCATCATCATCGTCGGCGCAGAGATCAACGCCGAGCTGGAGCACCAGACGCGCAAGGATTCGACAACCGGGCCGCCGCGTCCGATGGGAGAGCGCGGCGCCTATGTCGCCGATACCGTCGGCAAGACAGCCGACTAACTGTGGACGCCGGCGCCGGCCTCAGAGATTGCCGGCGTGGACCTCCTTGGCGGCGGGATCGCCCGGATCTTCCAGCGTCACCAGCGCCGCCTGGCTGTCGGCCGAGGCAACAGCGGTCGGCAGGCTGGTCTTGCGCTTGCGCTCGCGCATCAGCGTCAGCAGGCCGGAGAAGATGATCAGCACGATGCCGACCGCCATCGGCGCATCGATGTGGTCCTCGAAGATCAGGTAGCCGAACAGGATCGCCCAGATCATCTGGCTGTACTGCGGCGGCGCCACCAGGCTTGCCGGCGCCATCTTGGCGGCATTCATCATCAGCACGTTGCCGGCGGTGCCGAGCAGGCCGTAGCTGGTCAGGAACAGCCATTGGCGCGCCGTCGGCATCTTCATCTCGGTGAGCATGAGCAGGCCGCTGATGATCAGCACGCCGAACAGCGCCGCACCATAGAGCGACAGCCGCTTCTCGGTCGGCCCCATTGCCCGGAAGATGACGATCGAGATGGCAGCGGAAAGGCCACCGGCGGCAGCACAGAAATGGCCGATCGACAATTCGCGAAAGCCCGGGCGCAGCACGATCAGCACGCCGACGAAGCCGATCGTGACAGCCGTCCAGCGCTGCCAGCGGACATCCTCCTTGAGGAAGATCACCGACAGGATGGTGACGAAGGAGGGCAGCAGGAACAGCAGCGCGAAGGCCTCGGCCATCGGCAGCTTGGTGAAGGCGACAACCGAACAGATCGCCCCGATGGCGCCGCAGACGAAGCGCAGCATCCACAGCGGACGGTTGGACGTCTTGACGATATCCGACCAGGTGTCGTTTTTGGTCTTGAGGAAGGGCAGGGCGGCCAGCCCGAACAGCGCGCCGATGAAGGTCACCTGGTAGGACGGCAGGGCGCCGTGCAGGATCTTGATCGACGCATCGCTGAAGGCAAATACGGCATAGGCTGCGAAGGCGACGAGCACGCCGCGGAGGGGAGAATAGGGTGCCGTCATGATTCCAGATCTGCGATTGACATGCGAAGGCTCAAGGCGACTGCGCGAGAGCGGGAAAATGAGGAGCGGCGGACGGCGGATTTCCGCGCACGCCGGTCTCGGTGATTTGCTTCCGGAATCAATGCCAGATTCCGCCGGTGAGGTCGCCCCCTATATCAGTCGGAGTTTGCCGTTTCTATGACGCCGCGCCCATCGCCCGGCCGTTCCCGGAGGCCGGCGGCGGCGATGTCAAAATCTTGGACAAGGGGGGTCGGCGGCGGCGATAAACTGGCCTAAGTATATCGGGTGCCCGGCGATACCGTCCGCAACGTCGCCCCTCGACAGCAAAGGAACTGCGCATGAAAACCCTGAATCTGCCCAAGCGATATATCTGCGGCATCGACGAGCTGGCGGCGCGCTCCGGGCATGGCATCACCCATGTCCTGTCGCTGGTCGATCCGGAGCTTCCGGAGATGGAGCACTTCGAGGCCTATGGCAGCACCCGCCGCCTCGTCCTGAAGATGCACGATATCATCGCGCCCAAGCCCGGCCTCGTCCTGCCGGAGAAATCGCACATGAAGTCGATCCTCGAATTCGGCCATCTCGTCGAGACCGAGAGCAATTCCTTCGGCTCGCTGCTGGTCCATTGCCACATGGGCGTCTCGCGCTCGACCGCTGCCATGGTGGCGATCATGGCCCAGGCCCACCCGGAGGAGGACGAGGATCACATCTTCGAGACGCTCCGCCGCATCCGCCCGCAGGCCTGGCCGAATTCGCTGATGATCCAGTATGCCGACGACCAGCTCGACCGTGACGGCAAGCTGACCGCCGCCCTCAGACGCCACTATGGCATCCAGCTGGCGACGACGCCCGATGTCGGCACCTGGATGAACTCGCTCGGACGCCAGCGCGAAGTCGAAATGGCGCAATAACGCAAGCGCCCCGCGAGTCCCGCAGGCGACTGCCGGACGTGCTTCGAAAAATGGGAATCATCGGCCTTCCGGTGCGCCGGGAGGCACTTCGACGTGCCGGACGACATCGGACCCGCACTGCCAAAAGCCCGGAAAACCGGAAGAAAAATCCCGAAATCGAGTTCATTAAAAAAATGAATTTGGAATACGCAAAGATTTTGTTAATACGTTGCGTCGATACAAGTGTGGGCCATACCAAACAGGAGGCACCTGCCGTTGCGGACGCATAGTGATTGGATGAAATCCTTCGTGGGGATTTTTGTTGTCGGACTGACGATGGCAGGGTGCACGACCATGCCTAAGCCCGAGACAAAGCCAGTTACGCGCACGAAGACTGCCAATGGCGGCGTCAAGGTGACCTACAACTATACCCGCGAAGACCGCGAGTGCCTCAAGCGGGCGATGTATGCGGAATCGCTGCATTCCGACCCGGACGGCTATCTCGCCGTCGGCACCGTCGTTGCCAACCGCCTGACCTCGCCGGCCTATCCGAAGACCATCTGCGGCGTCGTTTCCCAGGAAAAGCAGTTCGCACCGGGCGTGATGAAAGTCCGCATCGCCGACCAGTCCGAGCCGACGCTCGATGCGGCAGCCGATGCCATCCTGCACGGTGAACGTCATCCGGCGCTGGAAAGCGCGATGTTCTTCCATACCCAGGGCCTTAAATATCCCTACGGCAACATGCATTACGTCGCGGTCGCCGGCGGCAATGCTTTCTACGAGAAGCGTTCGCAGGACGGCACACTGCAGACCCCGCCGCCCTTGCCGGCCTATGAAGTGGCCATGAACTATGTCGGCAGCCAGCAGGCTTCCGAGCAGATCACCTCGCCGCAGTTCGATCACCTGTTGCCGACGACCGGCCCCGTCCCGGCCTTCACCGCCGCCACAGCCTTTGTTCCCGAGCCGATGAAGCCGGTCGAAACCGTCTTCGTGCTGCCACAGAAGGTGGTCGTGCCGACGGAACGCCCGGATTACGCGATCTCCGCACCGCTCAACTGACGGCGACGCGACGCGACGCGCACCGCAAGCGTTGCGGCGCAGGCTTGCGGCCGCTCGCTGCTACCAGTTGCCGGGATCGGCCGTGTGGTCGACAGAAGCGAATTCATCCGCCTCGCGGCGGTCGAGAGTGATTTCGGTAGTCTCTTCCGAGCCATTTAGCACCGTGTAGCGAAGCGGCGCCGCTTCCTTGCTCAGTTCCTGATACATCAGCATCGCGGCCTCTTCGGCACTGTCGGCTTCGATGGTGCGGATCGCGGCGATCTTGAATGTCTGCATGGTGTTCCTCCAGGGAGCCGGCGCTGCACCCACCGGACGCAGCACCTGTCTATCGTCTTCCCCATGTAAGTCCGCCCACGGAAAAGGCCAGCGTCTCAGACGTGCTGGCCGCCGCTGATGTGGATTTCGGCGCCGTTGATGTAGGAGGATGCGGCGGTGCAGAGGAAATGGATCGTCTCCGCCACCTCCATCGGCGATCCCAGCCGTCCCATCGGCACATCCCGCCGGACAATGTCGTCGGTGCCCGGGGAGAGCATCGAGGTCGCGATCTCGCCCGGTGCGATGGCGTTGGCCCGAATGCCCATCGGTGCGAACTCATGGGCCAGCTCCCGGGTCAGGGATGCCAGTCCGGCCTTCGACGCGGCATAGGCGACGCCGGCGAAGGGGTGGACGCGCGATCCCGCGATCGACGTCACGTTGACGATCGACCCCTTGGCCTGCTGCAGCTCCGGCCGCAGCTCGCGCGCCAGCAGCGCGATCGAGATGAGGTTGACGTTCATCACCTTGGTCCAGGTCGTCGCATCGGTGGCGCTGACGCCAAGCCTCGACTGATCAGGCCCCTTCGGCGATATGCCGGCATTGTTCACCAGCGCATGCAGCGCGCCGTCCGGCAACCGCTCGCGAACGGTGGCGGCGAGCCGCTCGATCTGGTCGAGATCGGAAAGGTCCGCCTGGATGTGGCTTTCGCGCGCCGCCGGCCAGGGGCAGTCCTCGGAAGATTGCCGCGACACCGTCAGGATCTGCCAACCTTTTTCCGTGAAGAACTTGACGGTAGCATGTCCTATCCCGCGGCTTGCGCCAGTCAACAGCATGATATTTCTAGTCATTTCATTCCATCCCCAAGCGTTGGTGACGCCGTTTGCGGCGACCGCAGTCCTCACGCGACCAGCGTTTGCCAGCCGCGCACCGACGGCCCTTGGTCTTTTGATGCGGGACATCGGCGGCGTTTGCAAGCAGTTCCGCCGATCTCAGGGAATACGGCCGCCGACGTCAGGCGCCGCAATTTTCCGCTAGCTGGCCTTCCTGCATCAGGCAGAGAATTTTCAGTGTCCGTTCATCTCATTTAGGGGCAAATTAACTTTCTGTTAACCAAATCACCCGTAGATCTCAGCAACGAATTCTTAACGCAGATGACCAAAGTGCTAACAGACGCCCGCTCGATACGCATCAAGGGCCGCTCCTTTCTGGCGGTGATGTTATCCCCCGATCTCCCGTTTGACGACTGGTTGATCAGGCTGGACGACCTCGCCAGGCGTTCGGCGGGATTTTTCCTCGGCCGTCCGGTGGTGCTCGATGTCACGGACCTGCCGATAGACCGGGCACAGCTGAAAGAGCTGATCGCCGAACTGTCGACGCGCAATGTCAGCATCATGGGCATCGAGGGCGGACGCCCGTCGATCCTCGGCCCCGGCATGCCGCCGGCGCTGAAGGGCGGTCGGCCGGTCGCCGACTTCGAAGTTTCCTCGAAAGAGGCAAGCGTCGAGGAGCCGAGCAAGCCTGTAGTCGCCGAACCACGGCCGGTGACGCAATCGCTGATCATCCGCGAACCGGTGCGTTCGGGACAATCGGTGATGTTTCCGGAAGGCGACGTCACCGTCATCGGATCGGTTGCCTCGGGCGCCGAAATCGTCGCCGGCGGATCGGTGCATATCTACGGAGCGCTCAGAGGCCGCGTCATGGCGGGCTCGGTCGGAAATGCCTCCGCGCGGATCTTTTGCCGGAAGCTCGAGGCCGAACTGGTCGCGATCGACGGGATCTACAAGATGGCGGAAGACCTCGCGCCAGAGCTTCACGGGCAGGCCGTGCAACTCTGGCTCGAGGACGACACGATCATGGCAGAAAAACTGAATTAAGCCGGAAGCTGGCAGGGACATAAGGAGAGCGAGATGGGGAAAGTCGTCGTCGTAACATCAGGCAAGGGCGGAGTTGGCAAGACCACGTCGACTGCAGCACTTGGCGCAGCGCTGGCATCGCGCGGCGAGAAAGTCGTCGTCGTGGATTTCGACGTCGGCCTCAGAAATCTCGATCTCATCATGGGCGCCGAGCGCCGGGTCGTCTATGACCTCATCAATGTCATCCAGGGCGATGCCAAGCTCACCCAGGCCCTGATCCGCGACAAGCGGCTGGAAACCCTGTTCCTGCTGCCGGCCTCCCAGACCCGCGACAAGGACAACCTCACGGAAGAGGGCGTCGAGCGCGTCATCAACGACCTGAAGCGCCACTTCGACTGGATCATCTGCGACAGCCCGGCCGGCATCGAGCGCGGCGCGACGCTTGCCATGCGCCA
>CAZZZI010000194.1:0-8640 GCA_964658415.1 uncultured Sphingomonas sp.
GAATTCCTGCAGATCGCCAGCGCCTTCTGGCCGGCCCGCCTGGACGAACTCGGCCGCTCCTCGCCAGCCCGGCATCGCAACGCCATCCTGCGCGCGGAAGCAAAGAGGCTCGCCACCGCGCAACCGGCTGGCCCGATCATCATCGCCGGCTCCACCGGTTCGGTGCCGGCCACGGCCGAACTAATCGCCGCCGTCGCGGCCCTGCCCCAGGGCGTCATCGTGCTGCCCGGCCTCGACACGACGATGTCGGACGAAGACTGGGCCATGGTTGCGCCCCTTGCCGGCATCGCCGACCGTATCGATCCAGCCAGCCGCAGCCATCCACAGTATGGACTGGCGCAGCTGCTGCGGCAGTTGAACGTCGAGCGCGACGAGGTGGAAATCGTCGAGACGGCACCGGCCGAGCTCGAGCGGCGCGCCGAAATCCTGTCCCGCGCGCTGGCGCCCGCCAAGGCGACGAGCGGCTGGGGAGACTGGCAAAAGACGCTGCCGCCCGGCGCATTTCACGCGGCCTTCGCCGATGTCGCGCTGATCGAGGCTGCCAACGAACGCGAGGAGGCGACGGCCATCGCCATTGCCCTGCGGCTGGCGCTGGAAAAGCCCGGTCGCAACGGCAACGAAAGCCAGGCGGCGCTGATCACGCCCGACCGTAACCTGGCGCGACGGGTCACCGCCGAGCTTGCCCGCTTCGGCATCATCGCCGACGATTCGGCGGGTACGCCGCTGTCTTCGACGCCGCAGGGCAGCCTGCTGACACTCCTACTCGAGGCAACGTTGCGCCCCGGCGATCCCGTCGCCATCGTCAGCCTGCTGAAGCATCCCCTCGCCCGGTTCGGGCTGTCGCGTGCCGTGCTGGACGATGCTGTCGGCGGCTTGGAGTTGCTGGCGCTGCGCGGCGGCGTCGGGGAAGTCGATATCAATTCGCTCGAACCGCTCCTGGAACAGCGGCTGCGTGAGCAGGCCGACGATCGCTACGCTCCTAAATGGCGCGACAGCCTGCCGCTCGAGGCGGCGGTCAGGGCGGCCCTGCTTGCCGAGCGGATCCGGCGCGCGACCGAGCCGCTGGCAGGCGCACTGGTGCGACGCCGACCGGAAGACCGCCGGTTGACCGCAAGTTTCACCCTTTCGGAATGGGCCGAGCGGACCGGCAGGGCACTGGAGGCCGTGGTTGCCGACGAGACGGGCGATCTGTCGGCCCTGTGGTCGTCGGAAGCAGGCGACGCGCTGGCCACTGTCCTGCGCGAGGTGATGGCGACCGATGGCCAGATGGAAGCCGACGGCCCGCAGTGGATCGACATCATGATGGCCTTGTCGGCCGGCCAGGCCGTCAAGCCGCGGGCGCTCAGCCATCCCAGACTGTTCATCTTCGGCACTCTCGAAGCGCGCTTGCAGAGCGTCGATACGCTGATCCTCGGAGGCTTGAACGAGGGGTCTTGGCCGGGACAGACGGCGAACAATCCGTTCGTGTCGCGCATGATGAAGACGGAAATGGGACTGGAGCCGCCGGAGCGACGGATCGGCCAGCTAGCCCACGACTTCGAGATGGCGAACGTCACGGCAGACCTGATCTATACGCGGGCGATGCGCCAAGGCTCTACGCCGACGGTTGCCTCGCGCTGGCTGCAACGGCTGATGGCTCTGGGCGGCAAGGAATTTGCGGAGGACCTCAAGACACGCGGCGACCGTTTTCGCGATTGGGCGGCTCTCATCGACGAGGGAGACCGCCAGGCACCGGCCCAGCGCCCCTCGCCCAAGCCGCCGGCGGCGCTGCAGCCGAAAAGCTACTCGTTCAGCGAAGTCGGGCGGCTCAGGCGCGACCCCTATGCGATCTATGCGAGACGGGTCCTCCGCCTCGACCCGGTCAATGCCTTCAACAGCGACCCCGGCGCTGCCGAGCGCGGCACGCTCTATCACGGGATCGTCGACCGCTTCACCCGCGAGGGCCACCTGGCGACATCGCCGGACGCCTTGAAGGCTATGGAGCGCATCCTCACGGATATGTTCGACGCCGAACAGCTGCCGCCGCATATCGACGCCGTGTGGCGACCGCGCTTCCGGGAAGTGGCCCGCGCCTTTCTCAACTGGGAAAAGGACCGGCAGCCACAGATCCGCAAGACCTACACGGAAGTTCGCGCCGCCGTCGACCTCGATACGGCGGGTATCCGGCTGACCGGCGTCGCCGACCGGATTGACCTCAAGGGCGGAAAGGCGGCCGATATCATCGACTACAAGACCGGTTTCAATCCGACGCCGCAGCAGGCGCGCGCGCTGCTCGATCCGCAGCTGGCCCTCGAGGCCTATGCGTTGCAGGCCGGTGCCTTTCGTGATGTCGGGACGCTGGTGCCGGAGAATCTTCTCTACGTGCGACTGCGACCCGGCGACCGGTTCCAGCAGGATCAGGTCAACAACGAGCTCGCCAAGGCCAGCGCCCGGACGCAGCCGAAATCGGCGCTGGACCTCGGGCATGAATCGATCGAGCAGCTGAGCCAGTTCGTGCTTTTGCTGCGCTCCGGCGAGAAGGGTTTTGCGTCGCGGCTGATCCCGGCCCAGCAGAACGAATTCGGCGGCGACTACGATCATCTGGCGCGGGTGTCGGAATGGTCGACGGCGGAAGCGGAAGAGGCTGGCGACGATGAGTGAACTGGCAGAGCTTCCCGAAGGCGACGACGCCGGCACCTGGATCGGCTGGACGACCGTGCAGCAGTCGCTGGCCTCCGATCCGACCCGATCCGCCTGGGTCTCGGCCAATGCCGGCTCCGGCAAGACGCATGTGCTGACGCAACGGGTGATCCGGCTGCTGCTTGCCGGCGCGCGGCCCTCTGCCATCCTCTGCCTGACCTATACCAAGGCGGCGGCCTCCGAAATGTCCAACCGCGTTTTCGACCGGCTGGCCGAGTGGGCGACACTGCCGGATGAGGCACTGATCCAGCGCATAACCGACGTCGAGGGCGCGGTGCCCGATATCTTCAAGCTGGCGGAGGCGCGGAGGCTGTTTGCCAAGGCGCTGGAGACGCCGGGCGGGCTGAAGATCCAGACCATCCACGCCTTTTGCGAAGCGCTGCTGCACCAGTTTCCCCTCGAAGCCAATGTCGCCGGCCATTTCTCGGTGCTGGACGACCGTGCCGCCACGACGCTGCTGGCCGATGCGCGCCGTTCGCTGCTGACGGCCACGACGCCGGAGGACGATGCGGCGCTGGCGGAAGCCTTTGCCCATGTCCTCGATCTCGGTGACGAATCCGGCCTGGAGACCTTGCTCGGCGAAATCATTGCCCACCGCAACGCCATCCGCCGCTTCGCCCTCGATGCCGAGCTGCGCGGCGGCCTCGATACGGTGATGCGCCAGCGGCTCGGACTATCCGCCACCGAGACCGAGGCCGGGATCGCCCAGCAATTCTGGCCGCTGCCGGGGTTGTCGGGCGCGATGCTCGACCGATACCTCGAACTTGCCGACAGCAAAGGCGGCGCCAAGGCACTCGAAGTCGCCTACGGCCTCAGGCTGGCCATGCGCGCGTCGGACCCGCAGGAGCGGGTCGATATTCTCCAGAAAGTCATGCTGACCGCCAAGGGCGAGCCGAAGGCGGATGGCCAGTTCACGGTCAAGGCGATGCTGGCGGAAGCGCCGGAACTTGCGGATGCTATCGCAATCGCAAGGGCGCACGTCGTCTCCTGCCGCGACAGGCTGAAACGCATGCAGATGTACCGCGCCACGCGGGCGGCGCTGACGCTCGCCGACCGGCTGAACGCCGACTATGCCGAACTCAAGAAGCAGCGCAGCCAGCTCGACTTCGAGGACCTGATCACCCGCACCGCCGACCTGCTGACGCGCAGCGGCGTCGGCCCGTGGATCCACTACAAGCTCGACCAGGGCATCGACCACATTCTCGTCGACGAGGCGCAGGATACCAGCCCTATCCAGTGGAGCGTCATCCAGTCGCTGGCGGAGGATTTCTTCTCCGGGGCCAGCGCGAGGCCGACGCTGCGGACGCTGTTTGCGGTCGGCGACGAGAAGCAGTCGATCTATTCCTTCCAGGGCGCGCGACCGGAACGTTTTTCCGAGGAGAGCGATCGCACGCGGCGGCGGGTTGTCGCCAGCGGCCAGGCGTTTTCGCCGGTACGGCTGCCGCTATCCTTCCGTTCGACGGCCGACGTGCTGTCCGCGGTCGACCATGTGTTTTCGACGCCCGGCAATGCCAGGGGCCTCAGCGCCACCGACGAAGCGGTCGTCCATCGCTCCAGCCGGCTCGGCCATCCCGGCGAGGTGGACCTCTGGCACATGATTGCACCGGAGCCTGCCGCCAAGGAAGAAGACTGGACAGCGCCCTTCGATTCGACGCCCGAGAGCGCTCCGGCCGCCATTCTTGCCCGGCGCATGGCGCATGTGATGGACACGCTGGTCGGCCGGGAAAGCATCGTCGACAAGGGAAAGAGGCGCCTGATCGAGGCAGGCGACATTCTCGTGCTGGTGCGCAAGCGCGACGCCTTCGTCAACGCGCTGACACGCGCCCTGAAGAAACGCGGAAACATTCCCGTGGCCGGTGCCGACCGACTGGTGCTGACCAGCCATATCGCCATCCAGGACCTGCTGGCGCTGGGCCGGTTCCTGCTTTTGCCGGAAGACGACCTGTCGCTCGCGGCGGTGTTGAAGAGCCCGTTGTTCGACCTCACGGAGGACGACGTCTTCATGGTGGCCGCCTTGCGCGGCGATGGCACCAGCGTCTGGCAGCACCTGCAGGCCTATGCGGCCGATGGCAACGAGACCTTGGCGGCTGCGGTCGAGCGCCTGAAATTGTTCATGGCGCTGTCGAAGACCTATTCCGTGCACGACCTCTTCGCCCGCATTCTCGGCAGCCATGGCGGCCGGCGGCAGTTTCTGGCCCGGCTCGGCAGCGAAGTCAGCGACATCCTCGACGAATTCCTGACCTTCGCGCTCGACCACGAGACGTCCGGGCTGCCGGGCCTGCAGTCCTTCGTCTCGACGCTCGAGCTGGAAGCGCCGGTCGTCAAGCGCGAGCAGGACAAGGGTCGGAACGAGGTTCGAATCATGACGGTGCATGCCGCCAAGGGGCTGGAGGCGCCGATCGTCTTCCTCGTCGATGGCGGCTCGAAATCCTTCACCGCCAGCCATCTGCCAAAACTGCGGCTGCTCGAGGGGCTTGGCGACGAAGTGCCGATGCCGGCCTGGCTGCCGCTGAGCGCGCTCGGCAATACGCTGACCCAGGCCAACGCCACCCGTATCCAGGGCCAGGCGGAAGAGGAATATCGGCGTCTGCTTTATGTCGGCATGACACGGGCCGCCGACAGGCTGACCGTCTGCGGCTATCGCGGCGTGCGCCAGAACCCCGACATCTGGCACACGATGATTGCGACCGCGCTCGGTCAGCACCCGGAGCGCTGCACCGAAGCGACCTTCACGGGTCCGGACGGCGAATGGACCGGCCTGCGCTGGCGGGTCGGCGGCATGGCGAAGGAATTCGAGAGCGCGGCTCCCGTCGAGATCAGGTCGGGAACGACATCGCTGCCGCCTGCCCTGCTGCGCCCGCTGCCGGCGCTGCGGCACCTGCCGCGTCCGCTGAGCCCCTCGGGCGCTGGTACGATTATCGACGACGAGGCCGGAAATCTTGCCGTTGCATCGCCGCTTTTCGGCGACAAGGGCGCCTCCGATCGCGCGCTGGAAAAGGGGCGGCTGGTCCACCGGATGCTGCAGATGCTGCCGGAAATCCCGCCAGCGGAACGGGCGGAGGCGGCCCAGCGCTATGCAGAGCGCACCGCGCGTTACTGGCCTTCCGGGGAACGGCAGTCGCTGGTGTCCTCGGTCCTCGCGCTGTTGAGCCATGCGGAACTGCAGGGCGTTTTCACCGCCCATGCCCAGGCGGAGGTCTCGATCATGGGAACCCTTGCGCTCGATGGGCAGACCTATGCCGTCTCGGGCCGCATCGACCGGCTGGCCGTGCTCGACGATCGCGTCGTCATTCTCGACTACAAGACCAATCGCGTGCCGCCGACGACGGCGGAAGCAATTCCCTATGCCCACAAGGCGCAGCTGGCTATCTACCGGGAGATTCTCGCCCCCCTCTATCCGGGAAAGCGCATAGACTGTGTCCTCGTCTACTCCGAGACCGCAACTGTCCACATGCTGACGGACGCTGCGTTGCGATCTGCGCTTGCCGAACTCAAGACAAAGTGAAATATCAAAGCTTGAAATTCGGCACCGCAACATCACATGTGGTTCAACAATAAATTCCGGTGAAGGAGCATTTTATGGCTACCGTGAAAGTCGATAACTCGAACTTCCAGTCAGAAGTTCTGGATTCTGTAGAACCAGTCGTGGTGGATTTCTGGGCTGAATGGTGCGGCCCGTGCAAGATGATTGCACCGAGCCTCGAGGAAATCTCCATCGAGATGGCCGGCAAGGTCAAGGTCGTCAAGCTGAACATCGACGAAAATCCCGAGCTTGCCGCCAAGTTCGGCGTTCGCTCGATCCCGACCCTGGCTCTGTTCAAGGCCGGCGAAGTTGCCGACATCAAGGTTGGCGCGGCGCCTAAGTCCGCTCTGTCGAGCTGGATTTCCAACGCCGCCTGATCCTGCTCGCAGACAATGTATTTGTGAAGAAGCCCGGCCTCGACCGGGCTTTTTTATTGGGGTGGCGTCCCGTTCTCGGCGAGTACGTCTCCGACAAGATAGAGAGATCCGCCCATCAGGATGCGCGGTGGCAAGCTCTCGGGGCCCATGGCCTGGACGATAGCGTCCAGCGCCTCGCCGACCGACGACATCGGCTCGGCAACCAGGCCCGCGTCATAGGCAGCGTGGCTGAGGATGACGGGATCGATCATGGCGTCGCTATGGCCGATCGGCACGCAGAACACCTTTTCCGCCAGACCGGCAAATGCCTTGAAATATCCAACCGGATCCTTGGTGTTGATCATGCCGGTGATGAGGAACAGCGGCCTCGCCTGGCGTTCCTCGAAACCGGCCATGGCCTCCGCGATCACCTCTCCGGCACCCGGATTATGCCCGCCATCGACCCAGATCTCGGCACCTTTCGGCGCGCGGGCGAACAGTTTGCCTTCGGTCAGGCGCTGCAGGCGACCCGGCCATTCCACCGAGATCATCGCTTTTTCCATCATCGCGTCGGTGACGTCGAAGCCGGCTGCCTTGACGGCGCGAATGGCGGCGGCGGCATTGGCGTATTGATGGCGTCCCGGCAGTCGCGGCAGCGACAGGTCGGCGAGGCCGAATTCATCCTGATAGACCAGCCGCCCGTATTCCTCGTGGGCCGAGAAATCCTGGCCGAACACGGCCGTCGGGCAGTTCAGCCTCTCGGCTGTCGTCATCAGCACCTCGAGTGCTGCATCATATTGCTGATGACCGATCACAACCGGCAAGCCGCGCTTCATGATGCCGGCCTTTTCGGCCGCGATCAGTTCGACACGGTCGCCGAGATAGGGCTGGTGATCGAGCGAGATCGGCATGACCACCGATACGGCAGGGTTGGGAATGACGTTGGTGGCGTCGAAGCGACCGCCGAGGCCAACCTCGATGATCGCCGCATCCGCAGGATGTTCGGAAAAAAGCAGGAAGGTAACGGCCGTCAGGATTTCGAAGACGGTGATTTTCTGTCCGGCATTGGCGTCGGCGATGCGGCGCAAGGCATCGGCAAAAACGGCGTCATCAACGAGCTGCCCGCGACCGCCCTTGACGCCGATACGATAGCGCTCATGCCAATTGACCAGATGCGGCGATGTATGGACATGGACGCTCTTGCCGCCCGCTTCCAGCAACGCGCGGCAGAAGGCGGTGACGGAGCCCTTTCCGTTGGTGCCGGCGACATGGATCACCGGCGGCAATTTCGTCTGCGGATTGCCGAGGATCTCCAGCAGGCGGGTGATGCGGTCGAGCGAGAGATCGAAGCCCTTGGGATGAAGACCCAAGAGCTCATCGATCACCTGCTCGGCCTGGCTCGTGGTGGATTGATCCATGGGGTTCATTCCGCACCTCCGCTCTGTTGATCGGCTCAGGCGCCGACGGCCATCGGCAAGGCAACGTCGCTCGACGCCAGCGCCTTGCGCGCCGGCTGCTTGGTCAGGATCTTCAGCAACCGCGCCAGCATTTCCGGAATGTCATGGCGCTTGATGACCATATCGACCATACCATGCTCGAGCAGATATTCCGACGTCTGGAAGCCCTCGGGGAGCTTTTCGCGGATCGTCTGTTCGATGACGCGCTTGCCGGCAAAGCAGATCTCGGCACCGGGTTCAGCCAGATGCACGTCGCCGAGCATGGCGTAGGAGGCGGTGACGCCACCTGTCGTCGGGTTGGTGAGCACGACGATATAGGGCTGGCCGGCCTCTTTCAGGAGGTCGACGGCAACGGTCGTGCGCGGCAGCTGCATCAGCGACAGGATACCTTCCTGCATGCGAGCGCCGCCCGAGGCCGGGAACATCACCAGCGGGCACTTCTCGGCAATCGCACGCTCGAACGCCTTGACGATCGCCTCGCCGGCCGCAAGACCGAGCGAACCGCCCATGAAATTGAACTCGTGCACGACGGCGACGATCTTCAGCCCTTGCAGCTTGCCGACGCCGGCAAGAATCGTGTCTTCCTGCTCGGTCTTGACGCGGCTGTCCTTCAGACGGTCGCTGT